>JBEKQY010000029.1:0-22439 GCA_049519235.1 Candidatus Korobacteraceae bacterium
TCGGCCAGCCAAAGGTTTAGATTCAGTCCCCTCAGATAATTTTGAGCCATCTTCAATTCGCCACCCGCCAAGTTGGCCACAGTTCTGTCAGGCAATATCTCCCAACCCGAAGTTCCATCGAAGTAGAGAACGTACGTATCAGTCGGGCCTACCTGATCGAGACGCAGATAGTTCGGCCGGATCCATCGCGTTCGCTTGCGCACCGCGCCAAGGGGCTGGCCGTTGCTGTACCACGCCTCCGCACGCACGCTCTCCTCAAAGTCGCGGACTGTAGCGATCTTTCCGGCGCCTCCCAAAGCCGTCTGCATCTTGTGGAAGAGCTGCAGTGCATCCTGGCCCGAGGATGGGGAGCAAAGTAAGAGTGTCAACAAGGCTGCGGAAGCGGCGAAATGGGGGCGGAATGGCGAATCCATGGTAACAATGGACACCACTTCTCAGGATTTGGTTCCCGGCAAGGGCTTTCCTTCCAGTAAACTAGTCGGTTGTGCGCATCCTGACTCGCTACATCCTGAAGGAGATTGGCTCGCACGCCCTCATCGGCGTCGCACTGTTCACTTTCATTATCTTCATGCGGGACCTGGGACGCTTGCTGGAGCTGATTGTCCGCAACAGCGCTCCCCTGCCGAGTGTCGCCGAGATCTTCCTGTTCGCGCTTCCGGCGACGTTTACCATCACCATCCCGATGGGCGTGCTGGTCGGCATCCTGGTGGGACTCAGCCGGCTGGCCGCAGACAGCGAGGTCACCGCCATTCGCGCCAGTGGCATGGGCGTGGGAATGTTCATTCGCGCCGTCTCCATCTTCGCCGTCGGGGCGTGGCTGCTGGGCATGATGAACAGCGTCTATCTGGCTCCTCAGTCGGCCATTGCACTTGACCATCTACAGGAGCACCTCAAATCCTCACAGGCTTCGTTTGAGATCGAGCCGCGTGTCTTCTATGAAGACTTCAAGGACACGGTCCTATACGTGCAAGACGCAACCACCGCCAACGGGCAGGCCCTGTGGCGAGGCGTGTTTCTGGCCGACATCAGCGATCCAGCGTCACCCAAGATTACCCTGGCCAAGCGCGGCGCCCTGTTGACGGATGCGCCCGACAAGCTACGCTTTCATCTGGAGGACGGGACCCAGCAGGAGACCGTTCCCAAGGTCAAGGACCAATATTCCATCACCACCTTTGACAACACCGAGATTCCCATCGCGGTGCCCCACGATGAAACCCGTCCGCATGACTTGCTGCCGGTCGCTGAACTCAGCTTGCACAGCCTGCTCCGCAACGCCGCTCGCGAGCGCAAGGCGGCGGACAGCGTGCGCAGTTGGGACCCCGGCACCTATAACTACGACCTGATCAAGGCCCGCTACTACGAGATCGAGTTCCATCGCAGGTTCGCTTTGCCGACCGCCTGCCTGGTTCTGGCCATGGTGGGAATCCCGCTGGGGCTGTCGGCGCGCAAAGGCGGCAAAAGCACGGGCTTTGTGCTCACCATTCTGTTGGTCGTGGTGTATTACTTCTTCTCCATGATTGGCGTGCAAATGGCGCGCCAGGGCAAGATGTCGCCCTGGTTCGGCTCCTGGATGGGGAACATTTTCTTCTTCCTCTGCGGACTGTTTCTGCTATGGAGGGTCGACCGCATGCCCATCGAGATCGCCAATTTGACCGCAGGCTGGAAGTTTCTGCTGCAGAAGCTGCAATCGCTCGGGGCCGACCGCAGGAGGACCACAGGGCGCCGAACGACGGCCGAATCCGCCCTTCACCGGCGTCGCTTCAGCGCTCGTTTTCCGCTCATTTTGGACGACATGATCCTGCGCGACTTCGCCTTGTATCTGACCTTAATCCTGACGACCTTCCTGGTGCTGGCTCTGGTCTTCACCTTCTTCGAGCTGCTCACTGACATCGTGCGCAACAAAGTGCCGTTGGTCACCGTGGCCGAGTACCTCTGGAACCTGAGTCCGTCGATGATCTACCTGATGGCGCCGATGGCCGTCTTGCTGGGCGTCCTCATCACCTTCGGCTTGATGGACAAGTCCGGCGAGCTGATCGCCATGAAGGCAAGCGGCTTCAGTGTCTATCGCGCCACCCTGCCGGTGATTGTTTTGTGCGGAATTTTTGCCGGGGCTTTGTTCCTCTTCGATCAGCTCTACATTCCACGCACCAACCGGGAACAGGAGGTCCTGCGGAACGAGATCAAGGGCAAGCCGCCGCAGACCTATCTTCAGGCCGATCGCAAATGGATTTTTGGGCAGAACAACGAAATCTATTACTACCGCGTCTTCGACCCCGACCAAAACCACTTCGGCGGCATCTCCGTCTTCGAGTTCGATCCCAATACCTTTCAATTGACGCGCCGCATCTACGCCGAACACGCCCGCTGGGAGGACCATCTGCAGAAGTGGGTGTTTGAGCAAGGATGGGTGCGTACGCTTCAGGGAGCTTCCATCCAGGAGTACCGCGGCTTCGACGTGGCCACCTTCAGCGAGCTGCACGAGAATCCCACCTACTTCAAGAAGGAAGTGAAGCAATCGTCGGAAATGGACTACGACGAGCTGCGGCGCTACATCGACGACCTACAGCAGAGCGGCTTCGACACCGTGCGCCTGAAGGTGCAGTTACAGAAGAAGATTGCCTTCCCGCTCATCACCCTGGTTATGGCGATCCTGGCGATTCCCTTCTCCGCTTCGGGCCGTCGTGGCGGTGCGCTGGTGGGCGTGGCCGTAGCCCTGGCCATCGCGGTCGTCTATTGGGTGACGTCAGGATTATTCGAGGCAATGGGCAATGCCAATCAGCTTCCCGCGATGCTGGCCGCCTGGGCGCCCGACTTCATCTTCGCTTTTGCCGGCGGGTATTTGCTATTGCGGGTGCCGACGTAGGAGCAAAGGACTCGCGAAAGCGACTGCGTCCGACGGATTGGCTGCAACCTTTGAACGGTTCTACAATTGTTCCACGTGGAACATTTTTTGGGCCTATAAGCTACTGTAGATAAATGACTTATAGTCACCACATTGGTGTGGTAACTAGGGCCCGGTGTTCGCGTAACCAAACACCCAATGTTTAACAACCTAGCCCCGCTGTTTCCCTATCTCCGTAAGTATCGCGCCACTTACATCCTTGGCGCCCTGTGTTTGCTGTGCAATAACGGCATTTGGATTCTCTTCCCCCTGATCATCCGCCGTGCCATCGATGTTCTAAACGTGGGCGTCAACAGCCGCAGAAGCCCGGCCATGATCCGGCACGATCTGCTGATCTATTCCCTGTTGCTGCTGGCGGTCGCCGGCGCCAAGGCCGTCTTCCAATTCCTCAGCCGCTGGATCCTGATCGGGGTCTCGCGCGAAATCGAATTCGATCTTCGCAACGATCTTTTCACTCATTTGGAACGGCTCTCTTACAGCTTCTATCAGCGCACCCGTACCGGGGACATCATGGCCCGCGCCACCAACGACCTTAACGCGGTCCGCATGTTGCTCGGCCCGGGGATCATGTACACCGCCAACACCATCGTCTTCACCGCGGGCGCGCTGGTGTTCATGCTTTCCATCAGCCCCAGGCTCACCCTTTTCGCGTTTGCACCCCTGCCCATATTCAGCATCGTGGTGCAGTATTTCGGGCGCAGAATCCATGAGCGCTTTGAGCGCATCCAGGCCATGTTCTCCGACATCTCCGCCCGCGCGCAGGAGAACTTTTCCGGCGCCCGGCTGATTCGCGCCTATGTGCAGGAGGAAGCCGAGATCGAGAACTTCGAGCGCGACAACACCGAGTACATTGCGCGCAGCCTGAAGCTGGTGCGGCTGATGGGCATGTTGTGGCCCACGCTGGAGACGCTGCTCGGCGTAGCCGTCGTGATCGTGCTCTTCGTCGGCGGCCGCGAAGTGCTGCTGCATCGCATTACCGTAGGCAGCTTCGTGGCCTTCAATACCTACATGGTGCAGCTCACCTGGCCGATCATCGCGCTGGGATGGGTCATCAACATTTTTCAGCGCGGCACTGCGTCGATGGGCCGCATTCACAACATCATGTCAGAGCAGCCGGAGATCACCGAAGCAAACGTTCCGAACGTCCACGTTCCCACCGAGGTGCGCGGCGACATCGAGGTCCGCAATCTCAGCTTCCGCTATGGCAACACGCTACTGGCGACGGAGCGCAGCAATGACAGAAAGCATGGCGATGATGAGGTGCTGAAGAACGTCAACCTCCGCGTGCCCGCGGGAACCAGTCTGGCCATTGTCGGCCCCACGGGATCGGGCAAATCCACGCTGGTCTCGTTGATTCCTCGAATTTATGACGCGGCCGCGGGCGGCGTGCTGATCGACGGCCGTCCCATTCGCGAGTTCCCGCTTGCCGTTTTGCGGCGCAACATCGGCTTCGTTCCGCAGGAGACGTTTCTCTTCAGCGACACCGTTCGCGAAAACATCGCTTTCGGCGCGGAAGATGCAACGGATGACGCGGTGCGTCGCGCCGCTGAGGCCGCCAGCATCGCCGCTGAAATCGAGAGCTTCCCTGACGGCTACAAAACGCTTGTGGGAGAGCGCGGCTTGACACTGTCCGGCGGCCAGAAGCAGCGTACCGCCATCGCTCGCGCGCTAATTCGTAATCCGCGAATCTTGATTTTGGATGACGCGCTCGCCAGCGTCGATACGCAGACGGAAGACCGGATTCTGAATCACCTGCGCGAGATCATGCAGGGGCGGACGACGATCTTCATCTCGCACCGCGTGTCGACCGTGCGCAATGCCGACCGCATCGCCGTGTTGCATGATGGTGAAATTGTCGAGTCCGGCACGCACGACGAACTGATCGAGCGCAACGGCTATTACACCGATTTGTACAACAAGCAATTGCTGGAAGAGGAACTGGAGACGGTGTGAAGGAACGCGCACCATCCGGCGTGTCATTCCGACCGAGCAGCCGTGCAGTTCGGCTGCGAGCGGAGGAACCTGCTGTTTGCGCAAGCGACGAAAAAGCAGGTCCCTCGACTCCGGCGGCGAAGCGCCGCCTCCGCTCGGGATGACACCGTCTTCTATGGGACACTGCAACTGGCTACTGGCAACTGGCTACCGACAACTGCTTTCATGTTCACCGACTCCCACTGCCATCTCGAGAACAAACGCTTCGACACTGACCGCGCGGAAGTCTTTGCCCGCGCTCAACAGGCTGGCGTCACTACAATGCTGGCCATCGGCAACGGAGATGGCCCCGGCACCGGCACGCTCGATTGCGCCATCAAGCTTGCTCGGCAATACGACGGGGTTTACGCCACCGTCGGCATTCATCCCCACGAAGCTGCGCTCGCCCAGCAGGCTGACTTCGACGAACTGGAGCGCCTCTCGCACGACCCCAAGGTAATTGCCTGGGGAGAGATCGGTCTCGATTACTTCTACGATCACTCTCCGCGCGAGGTCCAGCAGCGCGTTTTTGTTAAGCAGATGGAGATGGCGCGAGCCGCCAAGCTGCCCATCGTCATTCACTGCCGCCCGTCCGATAAGAGTGAAAACGCCTGGGACGACGTCTTGCGCCTGATTCGAGAGCACTGGACCAGCAGCGGACTTGGCGGAGTGCTGCACTGCTTCACCGGCACAGTCGATCACGCGCGCGCGGCGCTTGACCTCGGCTTCGTTCTCTCTTTCGCCGGCAACATCACCTTTCCCAAGGCGCAGAACATTCGTGATGCGGCCAGCCTGGCCCCGCTCAATCGTATCTTCATCGAAACGGATTCTCCCTATCTCGCGCCCGTGCCGCATCGCGGCAAGCGCAACGAACCGGCTTTCGTCGTCGAGGTTGCACGGCAAATCGGTGAGCTGCGGGGGCTTGCAATCGAAGAAATTGGCCGCCAGACTTCGCAAACTTTCTGCAACTTCTTCGGACTGCCCTATAATGAAACGTTCGTCCTTCCGTCCTCATCCAGTTAGTAAGGGGTATTGATGGCCACAACTGAATTTGCTGTGCGCGGCGCCGACCAAGGCGCGGTGCGTGAGCCTGTCGTCAACGACTTCAGCATCCAGGTTGCAACCGTAAACGGATCGGGCTCGCAGAGCGCGAACACCGTTCTGCTGCGCACCATCTTCCAGATGGGCGTGCCCGTCTCCGGCAAGAACATGTTTCCCTCGAACATTGCCGGGCTGCCGACCTGGTACACCATCCGCGCCAGCAAGAAGGGTTACATCGCGCGCAAGAAGGAGATCGACTTTCTGGTCGCGATGAATCCCGAAACCGCGCGCGAAGATGTGATGTCTCTGGCGCCGGGCGCGGTCGCGCTTTACGACGAGCCGCTGAAACTCAACGAGCTGCGCTCCGACCTGATCTTCTACGCCGTGCCCTACGACAAGATCACCGCTGCGGCCTGTCCCGAGTCGAAGCTGCGCAAGCTGGTCAAGAATATGGTGTACGTCGGAGTGGTGGCACGGCTGCTCAATCTCGACATGACGGAGGTGGAGAAGGCGCTGCGCAAGCAGTTTGCCAAGAAAGTGAAGGCCGCCGAGCTCAACTGGGGCGCAGCCAAGGCGGGCTACGATTACGCCGCCGCATCGCTCACCAAGTCCGACCCGTTCACCATTGAGCGCATGAACAAGACGAGCGGGATGATCATCATCGACGGCAATTCGGCGGCGGCAATGGGCTCCATGTTCGCCGGCGTCACGGTGGTGACGTGGTATCCGATCACGCCCTCGTCCTCGCTCGTGGAGAGCCTCATCGAATACATGAAGGACTACCGCATTGGCGCTGACGGCAAAGCTACTTTCGCCATCGTCCAGGCTGAGGACGAGCTCGCCGCAGTCGGCATGGTCTTGGGCGCGGGATGGGCCGGAGCGCGCTCCATGACGGCCACCGCCGGTCCGGGCATTTCGCTGATGGCGGAGTTCGCCGGACTGGGATACTACGTCGAGATTCCCGGCGTCATCTGGGACATCCAGCGCGTGGGGCCGTCAACCGGATTGCCCACTCGCACCGCGCAAGGCGACATCTCTTTCGTCGCCAAGCTCTCGCACGGCGACACGCGTCATCCCATGCTGATTCCCTGCAATCCTGCGGAGTGTTTCAGCATGGCGAGCGACGCATTCGATATTTCCGAGCAGCTTCAGACGCCGGTGTTCGTCATGTCAGACCTCGATCTCGGCATGAACAACTGGATGTCGGAGCCATTTCAGTACCCCGATAAGCCGCAGAATCGCGGCAAGGTTCTGACGGCGGAAGATCTGGATCGGCTTGGCGGCTTTGCGCGCTACAAGGATGTGGACGGCGATGCTATCGGCTATCGCACGCTGCCGGGAAACGAGTATCCGGGCGCGGCGTGGTTCGCGCGCGGCAGCGGTCACAACGAAAAGGGCCAGTACAGCGAGCGTCCCGACGATTACGCCAACAACATGGACCGGCTGGCAAAGAAGTTCGACACCGCGCGAACGCTGGTTCCTCGGCCGGAGATCATCCGCAACGGCGGCAACGAGGTCGGCATCATCGCTTACGGAACTTCGCACCACGCGTTGGTGGAAACGCTCGATCAATTACAGACCGAGTACGGCGTGAAGGCCGACTACCTGCGGCTGAGGGCTTATCCGTTCACGCGTGAGACGCACGAGTTCATCGCCGCGCACCAGCGGGTCTACATCGTCGATCAAAACCGCGACGCGCAGATGCTGGAACTGCTGAAGCTCGACATCGCAGTCCCGGACATCGGCAAGCTGCGCAGCGTTCGCCACTACAACGGATTGCCGATTGACGCGCGCTCCGTCACCGACGAAATCACCTCCCAGGAGGGCAAGTAAATGGCAGCCACAGCTACGCCGCCGCCCCAGCCGAAAACCAATCGCATCGGGCTCACCGTGCTCGACTATCGCGGAGGCAAGACCACGCTGTGCGCGGGCTGCGGCCACAATGCCATCTCGGAGCGCATCATCGACGCGTTCTACGAGATGGGTATCGCGCCTGAACGTGTCATCAAGATGTCGGGCATCGGCTGCTCGTCGAAGAGCCCAGCGTACTTCATGGGCCGCTCGCACAGCTTCAACTCGGTGCATGGCCGCATGCCATCCGTCACCACCGGCGCGGTGTTAGCGAACTCGAAAATCGTGGCGCTGGGCGTCAGCGGCGACGGCGATACCGCTTCGATCGGCATCGGGCAGTTCGTTCACCTGATGCGGCGCAATCTACCGATGATCTACATTATCGAAGACAACGGCGTGTATGGATTGACGAAGGGACAATTCTCGGCGACTGCCGATCTCGGCTCGAAGCTGAAGACTGGCGTCATCAACGATCTGCCGCCGATCGACACCTGCGCGCTAGCGATCATGCTGGGCGCGACGTTTGTCGGCCGCTCGTTCTCCGGCGACAAGCGACAACTGCATACCATGCTCAAGGCGGCGCTGTCGCATCGCGGCACGGTGATGCTCGATGTGATCTCGCCCTGCACCACCTTCAACGATCACGAAGGCTCGACCAAGTCGTACAAGTTCGTCAAGGACCACGAAGAGCCGCTGCACGACGTGGATTTCGTGCCCCACTTCCACGATATTGCCGTGGACTACGATGAGGGGGCCAGCCTGAATGTCACCATGCACGACGGCTCCTCGTTGCGCCTGCGCAAGCTGGAGCACGATTACGACCCCACCAACAAGGTCGGGGCGGTCAAGCGCCTGATCGAATCGCACGATGCCGAGGAGGTGCTGACCGGGGTACTGTACGTGAACACGACCGCGCCCAACTTCATCGACATGATCAACATGACCGATGAGCCGCTGGCCACGCTGCCGGAAAGCGTCACCCGGCCCTCGCGCCAGGCGCTGGAGGAATGCATGGAAGCGCTGCGGTAGACGAGATGCCGCTTGGAATCTGCAAGGTTTGTTTACACCAAAAAGAGCTTCGGGATAGCCATCTCATGCCTGCTGCAATGTACCGAAAGACTCTCACCCCCGGAGCAGGTAATCCAAACCCCGTCTTAGTAACCAAGCGGACGCACGTGCACACGTCGGATCAAGTACGGGCGCATCTCCTGTGTCCTGAATGTGAGCAACTGCTCAATCGAAACGGCGAGAACTACGTGCTCAGAATGGTTGCAGGACCTCGCGGATTTCCGCTTTTGGAAATGCTACAAGATGCGAAGGCCGTTGGGAGTGGCGAGTTCAGGGGATACACCCGCGAGGCCCTTCCGAACTTGGAGCGGGAAAAGCTCGCCTACTTTGCTCTTAGTGTTTTTTGGCGGGCCTCGGTGCACGAATGGCGGCACAGGGACGGTACTTCGACTACTATCGACCTCGGCAGACGCTACAATGAGCTCCTGCGGTTCTATCTACAGGGCAAAGTCGAGGTGCCGGATAACATCACGTTGCTCTCCGTTGTTTGTACCGACGCCATATCGCAGGGGGCATTTTTCCCACCGACACCTGATAAGAAAAACGGCTACCGCTCTTACTCCTTCGGTGCGCGGGGCCTTCTATTTATCATGTTCGTCGGCGGAAGTTGCCCAGATTTTCTAAGAAGCCTCTGTTGCATCCGCTCACCTCGGCAGTGGATATTCGCGAGGAACTGCGAAGACAAGATGATCGACGCTTTTTGGCACCTTGTGCGTGATCAACGTAATCCCTAACTTTCGCAATTCGTCCATGGAAGAGGCCAATGCATCTGCTCGCGGCCGCTACCGTCAAGAGAACGTTCTCGCACCTGGTCAGGTACCTGGGTGGTCCGGGGCTGATCGTGCTGGGGCTGGTGGACAACTCTTTCATCCCTCTGCCTGGCAGCATGGATGCCGCGACAATTGTGCTGGCAGCGGCGCACAGCGAGCCCTGGTGGTATTACGCCATCATGGCCCTCATTGGGTCTTTGATTGGCGGTTACTTGACCTACCGGATCGGGCTCAAGGGCGGGCAGGAGACCCTCGATAAAAAGCTCCCCAAGAAACGTGCAGAACAGGCCAACCGCATTTTCCAGCGTTACGGATTCTGGTCGGTTGCGGTGACTGCTATCTGCCCGCCGCCGGTGCCCATTGTCCCCACCCTGATTGTCGCCGGAGCCCTGAAGTATCCGCCGGTGAAGTTTTTGACCGCGCTAGCGCTGGGACGGGCCGCGCGCTACACGTTGCTCGCCTACCTGGGACACCGTTATGGACGGCATATCGTCGGCTGGCTCAGCCGCTATCACCAGCCGCTGCTCTACGCCTTGATTGCGCTGGCGGTAGTCGGCACGCTGGTGGCACTTTACTACTGGTGGCGGCAGCGAACGCACAAAGGCGACGCTAGTGGACAGATCCACAAAGCCGCTTAGCGGACAGGCGATCTCGTGACCGGGCTGACCTGCTTAAACCAGTTTCGGAGTTAGTGTAGACCGGGTAGAGCCAGCCTTCAGGCTGGCGTCCAGGCACTTCACTTTTATAAGGCTTGGGCCGCTGCGGTCATTTCCAATGACCGCAGCGGCCCAAGCGGTCTCTTGCCCGCGGCGGGACGCGGCGATAAAAGCGCCGCTCTACCCGTGCGTGCCGGACTACACTAACTGTGAAACTGCTCTAAACGCTGCTTACTACTGCGGCCAAGTAGAACACAGCCGCCGGGCATCGACGATGGCTCGGGCGGCGCAATCGGCAAGCAGCAATCAGCAGCCATCTTCAAAAGGCGAAATACGGCGGGTTTCCTGGCGCATCCGAGCCGTCAATCGACGTGAAAATATTGCGCCCGTAGAAGAACGACAGTCCCCAATCGAATGCGGCCGGTGTGCTTATATACGGTCCGCCCAGCGTACTGAAGGCAGTGTTGTTAGTGCGGAAGAGATTGTTCGCGTTCTCGATGCTGAAGTTGACCTGCACTCCGGAGCTCATGTTTGTGCCCTGGTTGCTGGCGCTCAGGTTGTCTGGCGATGGGCTTGGGCAAAACCAGTTCTGAACGGGACTGGGACACGCCGGGATGCTGGAATCATTGAAGAAAAACGCGTTCGAGCCGCTATCAAGAAAGCCGGGATAAGTGTTGCTGTTGAAGACAGTTGTGAGATTCCCGGCGTTGTTACCGCTATCGGGCACGTCATACATCTGTGCGCTGCCCAATCCGTTATTCGAACGGGTACCGATACCGAAGATAAGCGAGCCGGTTACGGTCGACGAACCGCCGTCGGGAACAGAAGGCAGTTCGATCAGCACTCCGTTATTGTCGACGGAAAATGCCGTCACCGGATTCGGTACTTGCTGCGCGATAGCGATGTTAGCGGGAGTGCAGCCCGAGGATGGACAGTCATAGTAGACACACGGAGCGTTGTTGCTACCGTTACAGCTCGAGCCCTCGGACACACAGTATCCTCCGCAATCCTGCGGGAACAGCCCCACACCAAGGATGCCGTTGGCGCCAAAGTCGTTCAGGCTGTCGCCCTCGTTACCCGCTCCTCCCGATGGATTCTGGTTGGAACAACTCGTCGGAACCCCCGGCGAACTGGTTGACGGAATAATGACCTGCACTGGAACCGATCTCGCCGTTTCGCCCGAGATGACTACGTCTGCTGTGTTGACCGTTCCCCAGATATAGCCGTCAAGGAACACCAGACACTCGCCGTAAGGGTTGTTATTGCTGGGGTCGTTTTCCGGAGGCAGCGGCACGTTGGCGAGGTTGAACTCGCCGCCGGCCGCGGTGGACAGCAATCTCAGGCCGGATGAGCCGGTGTCCACCATCACGTGGTCAATGGTTTGACAAGTTGTCGTATTCGGCTTGCAAACCAGGACGGTGACGAATGCCGCGTTGGTAGAGATATAGCCCAGCCCTGATGGCCCGGCGTCAACTGTGAGCGGCGTAATATTGCCTCCTGCCGCAGGCGGATTCACGGTGATGCTCGCCGTTCCGGCCACGCTGGTATTCTGCGTCGAAGTCGCCGTCACCGTGACGGACGTAATCGTAGTGACGGAGGGCGCAGTCAACAAGCCGGACGAAGAGATCGAGCCGGCGCTCGTGCTCCACGTAACCCCCGAACTGAAGCTGCCTGTACCGCTCACGGTTGCCGAGCACTGGCTGGTTCCACCGGAGGCGACCGTGGAAGGCGCACAACTCACACTTACGGATGTGACAGTCGAAGAACTGGATCCGCCGCCACAGGCAGCCAACCCGATAATGCTTCCCAGCACGAGCAATAGCCCAAATCTGCGCATGATCACGAGATTGCCTCCCTTCAGCGGATATCGCTGGCTTGAACGCCCTGCGGCACTAATTGTGGAATGTAGGCTTGACCATGGAAGCTGCGCAGGTGTCCGCCTTGCGAGAACACGATGCCAGGGGTTTCGATCAGCACCGGACCGCGGCGCCGGCGCGGCTGTTGCTCGGCCTGCTCTGCAGTTTTTTGCTGTGCTATCGCGTCCTGCACCTGTTGATAGTACGGGCCCAGCAACTGCTGGAAGTTGGGTGGAAACTGGCCTTGCCAAGCCACGCCGAAAACCAGCCCCACGGGCGAGACGAACTCGCGCACCTTGGCGCCCGAAGGCATGGTGATTTCGTGCAAGACATAAGTGCGATTGTCCACGCTGCTCAGCGTGCCTTTCCATTGCGCCTGATCGGTCAATACCGAGGCTGCGGTGTCACCCAGCGCCGCCCACATCGGAATGGGCAGCGACATCAGAAGTGCAAGCCCTAGCATTCGAACCAGCAGGCCTGCGGTCGAAGCAAGAAATTTCATTTCTTTCGCCTTCTTTCCCAGCGGCCGCGAAGTTCCTGCCGACCGAGACTGGAATGCGTGTTCCGTTATCTGAAATTGTACGTTGTCCAGCGGCTGACTGCGATAATCGTCGCAAATATAAACGCGCCTTTCGGCGGCATTGTTTCGCGGCGATGTTTGTTCCATTCAAATAGCGCGATTGTTGTTAGAGGCCACGACTCCATTTAATACTTCACTTGCCCCTGCGCAGAAAGTTCCAGTGTTTTCCGAGCATTGTCCTGTGAAGGGCGCCGGTTTCGCCGGAGCGCTTCCATCCTTACTCTCAGAACGCTAAAATGTCGAATAAGGTTGCACGTTACTGTTCCATGTCCATTACCAAAGCTCAAGCCCTGGAGATGTACCGCTCCGATGATCTGATCGGCATCGGAATGGAAGCTGATGCGGTGCGCCGCAAGCTGCATCCCGACGGGGTGGTCACCTATATCATCGACCGCAACATCAATTACACCAACTCCTGCACCGAGTATTGCACCTTCTGCGCTTTTTATCGTCCGCTGAAGGGCAAGCTGGCCAAAGAGGGCTACATCCTCGACTACGAGACCATTTACGACAAGGTGCGAGAGACTGTCGAGTTGGGCGGCACCGGCGTGCTGCTGCAAGGCGGCCTGCATCCCGACTTGAAGATCGAGTGGTACGAAGAATTGCTGCGCGGGATGAAGCAGCGCTTTCCGCAAGTCCACTTGCACTGCTTTTCGGCGTCGGAGATCATCTGCATCGCCGAGGTCAGCGCTCTCAGCATTGAGGACACCATCCGGCGTCTGCGTGATGCCGGGCTGGATTCCATTCCCGGCGGCGGTGCGGAAATCCTCGACGACGAAGTACGCTACAAAATTGCCCGCCTGAAGTGCCTGACCAACGATTGGCTCAATGTCCATCGCACCGCCCACAAGCTTGGCATGAGGACCACGGCCACGATGATGTTCGGCGTCGGCGAAACTTACGAGCACCGCATCAATCACTTCCGGGCGATCTACGATCTCCAGGAAGAGACTGGCGGCTTCACGGCCTTCATTCCCTGGTCGTTCCAGCCGCAAAACACCGCACTCGGCGGGCGGGGATGGGACGAGGCGACCGCGGTCGAGTATCTGAAGACGCTGGCCATCGCGCGCATCTTCCTCAGCAACTTCGAAAATGTTCAGTCGAGTTGGGTGACGCAGGGCTTGAAGGTCTGCCAGACGGGATTGCGCTTTGGCGGTAACGATGTGGGCTCGGTGATGATCGAGGAGAACGTGGTGCGCGCCGCCGGCGTCCGCAACTGCACCACCGAGGAGGAGTTGCGGCGGATCATTCGCGACGCCGGCTTCCGTCCCGCGCAGCGCGATACGCTCTATACGAAATTCTTCCTGAACTGATTTGTGATTTCACGAGATGGCCGGTTCTGTTACTGATCTAACGGAATTAGACCAGTAGCTCGCTTCTGGCACCGATCTGTCCCCTTTTACACCCACTTCAAGTCTTACCGCGATGGCGGTGATGACGCGTCTGTTATAATCATGCAGTGGCGCGCTGGTGGTAATACTTTCAGACATAAGTTGCGCGTCTATACTGCGTAACCTTCCGCAGTTCCTGCCTTAGTCGGGGAGTGGCTCAGCCTGGTAGAGCACCTGGTTCGGGACCAGGGGGTCGGAGGTTCAAATCCTCTCTCCCCGACCAATTGTCTCCAATAACTTACAGCAGGGCCAGCAGCCCAAAAACCTCTGAGGATTTCGTTTTCTGAGCAAAGGAGAGTAGCAATGAAGGTAATGTTGATCGCTGTGGTTGCAGCCACCCTCGCAGTCGGGACTGCCGTCCGCGCGCAGGACCTAACGCAGGACACCAAGAAAGCCGCCGACAAAACGGCTAACGTAACCAAAGACACCAGCAAGGATGTCGCCCACGGAACCAAGAAGGCCGCTGTCAAAACGGCGGACGTGACCAAAGACACCAGCAAAGATGTCGCTCACGGAACCACCAAGGCAGCCACGAAAACCGGTAAGGCCGTGGGCACGGCCGGCAAGGACACCGGAAAGGCCGTCAAAACAGGCGCCGACAAAACTGCTGACGCCGTGAAGTAGACACAAACTATCCCATCCTTGGCAGCGAAGCACTGGCGGACCGCATGAGCTGGACCGCGATCAATGCTTTTGCGGACGCGCGAGTACGCCGGAATCCACCGCCTGCCCGGTGCGCGAGATCGTCTGGAAATAAAACTTGGCGCCCGCAACCGGGACCAGCATAAAATCGCGGTCCGTATCAAATCCTGCCGCCCTCTCCCGAACGCTTCAGGTTGTGGTATCTGAGTTCGCCGGAATTACCGACCACAAAGTAGTAGGTGTCGTCTACTGGCTTGATCCTTTCATAAACGTGTTCGTGGCCGGCCAAGGCGACATTCACTCCGTACTTCTCGAACAAGGGTAGAACGCAAATCGAAGCTGCTCCGAAAAACCCGATGGGCCACGCACCGTTCCGGGGGGCAGGTCAATTCCGAACCTACGAGATAAGAATCTCTTCTGTCGGGCATTACAATCGGGGGAGGGGAACCAGCAGTGAAATACCTATTTATCTTCAACGACTCTCCGTATGGCGATCAGCGGGCGTACAACGGCCTGCGTTTGGCGGTTTCGCTGTCCCGCAAGTCTGCTGTCCGGGTCTTTCTACTTGGCGATGGGGTTTTGTGCGGGATCGCTGGATTTGTGCCCGCCCATGCCAACTACAACCCGCAGGAGCTGTTAAGGGCGATTGGCAGCACCCAAGCTGCGATTGCAGCTTGCGGCACCTGTATGGACGCTCGCGGCATCCCTCCGGAGTCGCTTATCCCCGAGGTACGGCGCAGCAGCATGGACGAACTGGTGGCTTGGACAGAAGAATGCGAGAAGGTAATTAGCGTCTGAAATCTCCGTCTCCTCCGGTCGCATCGGAGGAAGGACAGCAACACTTGATTTGATGTCAGACGCGAAAAATTGTAAGCACCTTGGATACTATGAGCAGGGTTCGGCTGAGCGTCACATGAAGACTGCCAATGCCTACGAGAAACGCTTCCACGCCGGCGCCGAAAAGTACACTGCATACCTCAAGCAGGGGGCATGAACAGCGTCCCAGTCCCGTCTTCAGCGAAGCCCTCTGGCGCGCTAACGCCGGATCGCAGAATTACGCTTGGGCTCAGGCGAGAACCCAGCGTGATATCGGCACGGCCTTCGCTGATGGGGGCGAGAAGACGTGGCAGTTCAGCCGGCCGGTTTTCTTGGAACAAGTCTTAAGAAAACTGCACCCAGATTGATTTCGAGTATTTGGCAAAACGTCTAATTTTGAACAGACAAGTGTAGCCAGGAAAGTTACTCTTTGCACCACCAACAGTGCTCTTCACTAAACTTAAGTCCTAGTTTCGTGGGGCATAAACTGGCTATACGGACGGATGAGAATTGGAAGAACTGAATGGCTCACATCAAGCAGACCTGATCCTTCTGGTAGACGACGATGCGACCGGCCGTTCTGTTCGCGCATTGGTGCTTGCGGCCAACGGTCATCACGTTCTGGAGGTAGGCGAAGCGCAAGCCGCTTTGAGCGCGCTGGCGAGCGAGCCGATCAGGCTAGTGATCGTCGACTATTTTCTCGACGGCCTTACCGGGGACGAACTCGCCCGGCAGATGCGCTTGGTGAAGGCGGACGTGCCCATACTGTTGTTGTCGGGGTCCGAGGTTCCCGAAGACACTCGGCATGTGGATGATTGCCTCTCCAAGCTGGAGCCGCTGGCGGTGATAGAAGAAAAGATTGCAGAACTGCTGCAACGACCCGGACGGCCTATGGCTCGGCCACCGCTGCATGGCGGAGAGGCGCGCCGAGGAGCGGAAAGCCAGAAGCCAATGCCCAGGATTGAACGGGAAACAGGTTCCGCATAACCAACCCCCACGAGCGGACGAACCAAAATACTTAAAGAAATCCACGGCTGTTAGGGCCAGCGTGTCAAAACCCGGGCTGGCGGACCACGGCGCCAGATTCCACTAAAAGGCCGGAATTGCCTGGAAAAAAGGGCCGCCGTGTACTACTATTGATACCGTAGTTAACGCCGCAGGAAACGCCCGGCGACGGAAATGAATCTCACCTCAATGGGCAGGCTCATTTTGCAAAAGCGCTGCCCTAATGGATGCCGCTTGTTTGCGGAATGGAAAGGAGCATTAGCGATGTCACAATGGAAGAAACTATTTCTGTATTTGGCTCCCCTGGTGTTGTTCAGCCTTGTTCCCATCCTGGCGAGCGCCCAGGACAATATGGGCATGAGCAATAATCAAAAGATGTCCGTCACCGGCTGCCTGAAGCAAGGCACAGACCCTGGCGGCTATTACATCATGGGCGCCGACGGCAAGATGTATGAGCTGATGGGCAAGGGTCTGGCCGCGCACGTCAATCACAAAGTTACCGTCATGGGCATGCAGACCATGATGTCGCCGGCCGAGGAGAAGAAGAAAGCAGACATGGAAAAGATGGAAGCCGGCAGCGCCACCGTCGTGGACATGAAGGTCAGCAGTGTGAAGATGATCAGCGCGAGCTGCCCGTAGAAGAACCGCCATTTGGCGAAGCGAGCGAGCACAATTCCGCGATGGAATTGTGCTCGTACTATTTGGAGCGGCTTGTGGGAAACTCTCATCATCCGCGTGACTGAATCTCCCACTCATTCGAAACCGCGAACGGGTGGCGCATCCGGCAACTTACGGCTGGGCACAGAGGTGCAGTTCTCTAGCCCCCTCCGACAGTCGCCGGTCCCGGCTCCATAACAGGGTGTTGCCTAACGCTGCCGAAGCCAGGAGATGAACATCAATCCAACCGATGCCGCGGCCCATCAGGCGATGGCGCTCGATGAACGTCAGCACCTCATCATGAGTGGCTACAGGTGCATGCGGCAGGCGTCGCAGAAGGGACAGCACCTCAGAGCGGCGTCGCAGGGAACCACACGCCAGTTCGCCGACGATGAAGGGGTGGCACTCGACTTCGTTTCGGCCGAGCAGTGCAGTTAGAGTCGGGTCGCCCCGCCGGAAATGTTCCACCCAGACCGACGTATCAACCAGCATGAGCACGAGTGGTGCGGGGGCGCGTTCGCCGGCGGCGGATTCCGCGAACCCTGGGCTCGCTGCCTCCTAAGGCCGCCAACCGCCTGGCGCTCTCCTTTGCGATCAAGGCTTCGAGTCCCGCACGAACGACGGCAGTCTTCTCGGCAATGCCGCTGAGCCGAGCCGCTTCTTCGAACAAGGTATTGTCGATATTCAGAGTCGTTCTCATATGCATTAGTATGCACGATTCAGGCATCACATCTCAAGCCTCCGGGCTTCGACGCCCACTCATTCGAAAACCGCGAATGAGTGGGGCACCCGGCAGGATTTCGCTTTATCAGCTTCACCGGCTTACCCCAATCGGCGGCTAAGTCTTCCCACGTCGGGTTCTCGCGCTCGATCAGCCACACTTTTTTTTCGCGACGCCAGCGCTTCAGTTGCTTTTCTCGGGCGATGGCCTCTTGGACCCAGGCATGCTGTTCGTAGTAAACGAGCCGATGGACCTTGTAGTCGCTGGTAAAGCCGCCAATGTCGCCGCTGCGATGTTGGAAAATTCGTGCTCCGAGGTTGTTCGTGACGCCAATGTACAGTACTCGCGACTTGCTAGCGAGAATGTAAACGTAATAGCTGTGCTCCACGAGTTGATGCTGGGGCAAGAGGGTTGGACGGGTCGGTGAGCTGCATCACACGACGCACAGCAGGTCCCTCCACGCGGGCTGAAGCCCTTGGTCGGGATGACACGTCAACGGGGGTTGTCGCGAAGTCCCGGGTCTCGAACCGCGCGAGACCCGGGGCACCCGGCGTAGAAGGCGTGGTGGAGATTGAATCGGAGTGGACGGGCAGGAAGCGTGAGCGGATGGGAAGGCCGCACCGGGTGAAGGTGGTCGGGAATCCGATCACCTTTGGCGCCCGCGACAAAAGGCCCCACCCGAGCAAACAATGCTCGGATGGGGCACCCCCGGTGTTATCTCATTCGAGAGTCTGATGTGGTAGGGTGGCTACCCGCCCACTCAACCTTCGGGCTTCGATGCCCACTCATTCGAAAACCGCGGATGAGTGGGGCGCCCGGCAACAGGAACATCCGGGACGGGTACAATGAAGGTGGCTGCCTACCGTTGGTTCTGCCCTGGAGCCGCGATGCGGATTTCACAAGAGCAATACAAGAACGATTTCCGTGGTAACAAGAATGAGGCGCTGAAACACGCGCTCGACATCAGAAAATTCGAAATTGAGCTTTACTGGAAACGCGCAACCTATTTTTGGACGTTCATAGGTGCGGCATTGGCTGGGTACGGCGCTGTTCAGGTCACTTCTGTGGCTTCTACAGGCGTCAGGACGGATCTATCGGTGATTCTCTCGTGTCTGGGGTTTGTCGTCTCGTACGGCTGGTTTTGTGCGAATAAAGGCAGCAAGCAGTGGCAGGAGAATTGGGAAAACCATGTGGACATGCTGGAGGATGAAGATGTCGGGCCCCTTTACAAAACGGTCTTGAAGCGCCCGAAGGAAGAGGGCCGTTATTGGTTGGTTGAGTTTATAAACGGACCAGCGCCATACTCGGTGTCGAAGATTAACCAGATCATTAGTCTATTTGTGACGATACTGTGGTCCGTGTTGTTGTGGAGAGCACTGCCGCCTTTTTCGATGTCGGCCCGGGTCAATAAGGAATATGCTGTCATTGTCGGTATGTCGGTAACAACATGTATTGCGTTTCACCTTTTGGGGCAAACCGATGGGGACTCTGAGCGGACGATCGTTGCCGACCGGCGCAGAACTGAGATTGACCCGATTGAGGAAAAGTCGACAGCCCAGTTGCCCCCCAGCGAGGACGAAGAGTAAATGCACAGGCGGTCCGACGCAAATGCTGAGTCGCATGCGGGGTCAAGTCCTGGACACATTCGTCGAATGATACTTAGAACCGTCATTGTGATCCTTAGTTCGCTCCTGCTCGGGCGCGGCGGGCTGATGGGCCAATCAGCTCCCCATCCCCACCCGAGCGGCTCTTCCTGGAAGGTGTCAGTGACACACGACCGTATGGAGGACACGACCAAAACCAGTTTTATACTGCCGTCCACGGACAGAACGGCTTACCTTCATTTCGAATGCACCAGCAATGTACTGTTCGGTGACAACCGGAGGGGCATTGGGCGAGACCTTTACATATCTACAGGACAATTTCTTGACCCTGATGGATATGTTCTGATCAGGATAGACAGCCAAGAACCGATATCAACGCGTGGCGTTCGCTCTACGAGCTACAAAGCCATGTTTATCGAAGATGACGGCCACATGCGAGATTGGTACAAGAGAGTTGGCTCTAAATTTCCTGACGATCAAGTAGACTACACGCAATTCATACCCGCTATAATGAAAGCCAAACGACTGTTAATAAGGCTAGCTATATTCGAATCGACTGACCGAACTTGGGAATTTCACCCGTCCGGCATAAGCCTGGGACAACTTGAGAAGGTTTGTAAGATATCCGATCCGCTGCCTAGAGATCCTCTACCCGCAACAGCTCCGAAAACGCCAGAGCAGTAGATCCACTATCAACTCAAAGGGCGTAGTCGGTAATAGCTCCACTGCTTCATCCCAACCCAAACTCCTTCCACCGCTTCGTCACCTAGGCCGGGTGCCGCAGGTCTCGCGGTGTTCGAGACCTGGGACTTGGCGCTACTCCAGCCCGAATTCCTTCCACCGCTTTGTCACGCGCGCTTTGGTCGCCTCGTCCATGCGGATTTCGTCGGGCCAGGGGCGGGTGAAGCCTTCGCTGGGCCATTTGCGCGTGGCATCGACGCCCATCTTGGAGCCGAAATCGGGCAGCCGCGACGCGTGATCGAGCGAATCGACCGGGCCGAGGGTGAACTGGATGTCGCGCTCGGGATCGATGTTGTTCAGCACCTTCAACGTCACTTCGCCGATGTCCTGCACGTCCACGTCTTCATCGACCACCAGAATGCATTTCGTCGACATCGCCTGGCCGAGCGCCCAGATGCCGCTCATCACCTTGCGCGCCTGGCCGGGATAGGATTTGCGGATCGACACGATCATCAGGTTGTGGAAGATGCCTTCGATGGGCAGGTTCACATCGACGATTTCCGGAATGGTGAGCCGCATGAGAGGCAGGAAGATTCGCTCGACCGCCTTGCCCATGTAGGCGTCTTCCATCGGCGGCTTACCGACAATGGTGGTCGCGTAGATGGGGTCCTTGCGATGCGTCACGCAGGTGACGTGGAAGACGGGATAGAGATCTTCGGGCGTGTAGAAGCCGGTGTGATCGCCGAAGGGCCCCTCCATGCGAAGCTCGTCGAGTTCGACGTAGCCTTCGAGCACAATTTCGGACGTGGCCGGAACTTCCAGATCGACGGTCTCGCACTTCACCAGCTCCAGCGGCTTCTGGCGCAGGAAGCCGGCGATCATGTACTCCTCGACATCGGGCGGGGCGGGGACAATCGAGGAAAACATTACTGCCGGCTCGGTGCCGATGGCGACGGCGACCTCCATTCTTCCGGCAACCTGCTTGCCTTCCGCAACGCGCGAGCCGCCGCCGGAGCGCGCCATCATGTCCAGTGCGGCGGTGACGGGATGAGCTTCGCCGGCGGCCGCAGCGCGCCGCATCTGCTCGCGGTAGTGCTCAGCGCCCTGCTTCTGACGCTGCCAGTGCATGCCTGTGCTTTGCGAGTCATAGACCTGCATGCGATAGGTCCCGGCGTTGCGCTTGCCGGTCCTGGGATCTTTGGTAATCACCGACGGCAGGGTGATGAAGCGACCGCCGTCCAGCGGCCAGCATTGCAGGATGGGAAAGTCGAGGAGGGAAAAATTGTCGCGCTTGATTACTTCCTTGCACGGGCCGGTGGAGACTTCCTTGGGAAAGAACTTGCCCATCTCGGCCAGCATGGGCAGCATTTTGATTTTGTCGAGCAGACCCTGCGGCGACTTCACATCCATGAACATCTTGATGCGGTCGGCGATTTCGTCCAGCGAGTCGACGTTGAGCGCCATGCGCATACGGCGCTCGGAGCCGAACTGGTTGATCAGCAGCTTCGAGCCAGGATGGCCCTTGATGTTTTCGAAGAGCAGCGCCGGGCCGCCGGGGCCGTGGCTGCCGCGCGGTCCCCACTTGGAGACGCGGTCGGTAATTTCGGCGATCTCCAGGATGGGATCGGCTTCAGCCTTGATGCGTATCAGCTCGCGCGCGTCTTCCAGCGCGGAGATCCATTCCCTCAAGTCGTGATAGGCCAACGTTGACCTCGTTGCCGACAGAAGTCCTACAAATTTGAGTCCGGCATGATTATAGAGGGAGACGCGAAGCGCCAGAACTTTGGCGACCGGGTTTGCGTATTACAAGGAGGTTGTTGACCAAAGTTTCGTTATACTCTTAGTCGTTTTGGCAGTGGTCGCCAGGTTCGAACCATGAGACCACGCCACAGAAGGGACATCATGCATCATCGTCGCGCGCTGTTGGCTGCTCTGTTTTTCTTCGCCCTGTTTGCCGTTGCGTGGCAAACCGCCGTTCCGCCTCTGCCCACCACGCCCAAGCACCCGGTGGTGGACGAATACAATGGCGTCAAAGTCACCGACGACTATCGCTGGCTGGAAGACGGCAAGAGTCCGGAGGTAATTGCCTGGACAGAGGCCGAAAATGCCCATGCCCGGGCAATCCTGGACCCTCTGCCGATACACACCGAGATACAGCAGTTCCTGAAAACTCTGGCCAATGCCAGCTCCCCGGCTTTCTACGATTTGGAAATTCGCGGCGGAGTTC
>JBEKQY010000030.1:0-22381 GCA_049519235.1 Candidatus Korobacteraceae bacterium
CTGAACCAGGCATCCGACAAGTTGGAGGTGTTCAGCTTTGACGATGTGGAGGTGAACTTCTCGAAGATGGAACTGCACCGCAGCGGAGAGCTTATTCCTCTTACCCCACAGGAATTCAAGATGCTGCGCTTCTTTCTGAACAATCAGGAGCGTGCCATCTCTCGTACTGAGCTGCTGAACGAGGTTTGGGGCTACCACAACTATCCCACCACACGCACCGTCGACACTCATATTCTGCGGCTGCGGCAGAAGTTGGAACAGGATCCAACCGATCCGGTGCATTTCCGTACCGTCCACGGGACGGGTTATAAGTTTGTCCGGTGATCGAGCTAGGGAAGGAAACAGGCGATGGGTAGATTACGGCTGCGGACCAAGTTTCTCATCGCCATGTTGCTGACCTCGGCCAGCCTTACCGCGGTGTCGCTGCTGATTGTCCAGCACACGGTGGCCAATCATGTCCGCGGCGCACTCAGTAGCGACCTGGCCGGTTCGGTGGAGACCTTTCGCAATCTCCAGCGGGAGCGCGAGGCGGACTTGGCGCGCCTGGCCGAACTGATGGCCGATCTTCCCAGCCTGAAGGCGCTCATGACCTCGCACCACGCTCCCACCATTCAGGACGGCTCGCGTGAGATGTTCCACCTTTCAGGCGGCGATCTCTTTGCGCTGTTGGACCCGGCCAATCAGTTCGTTGGCTTCCACACCAAGTCTCCCGGCATTTCGCGCGAACAGGCGCAGCGGCTGCTGGACAGTCGCAGCTCTCTGGACGAGCCCCTGCAATGGTGGTTTGCCGGCGGACATCTTTACCAGGTTGTCTTGGTGCCAATTTACTTTGGCCCTCGCTCGGACAACGCTGTGCTCGGCGTGGTGGCCGTAGGTTACGAAATGAACGCAGCCGTGGCTCGCCAGGTGGGCCAGGTAGCCGCCAGCCAGGTGGCAATCCTCAGTGGCGATACGGTGGTTGTCAGTACGCTGAATCCTGAACAGAGCAGGGAATTGAAGTCACAACTGGCGGCTACTCCAGCCCCGGCTGGACCGGCGAATTGGAAACTCGGCAAGGAAAGTTATGTAGTTTCGGCCTTGACCTTGGACCCGGACGAATCGCCGCAGGTAACCATCATCGTCATGAAGTCTTATGACCAAGCTACCGCCTTCCTGAACCATCTTCGTCATCTGTTATTGGCGGTCGGGCTGGGAGCGGTCCTCGGCGGCAGCTTGTTGGTGTACCTCATCGCCGGCACCTTCACCCGTCCGCTGGAGAAACTGGTGGACGGCGTACGGGCGCTGGGCGGCGGAGATTTCGGGTATCCCTTGCAGGCGCCTGCGGTCAGCGAGGTGGCTGAGATCACCGAAGCCTTCTCCCGCATGCGCGACGGCTTGCGCCAGGCCCAGCAGCGCTTGCTCGATTCCGAGCGCCTCGCCACCATCGGCAGAATGGCCAGCTCCATTTCGCATGACTTGAGGCATCCCCTTACGGCGGTGCTGGCAAATGCCGAATTTCTGGCGGATGCTGACTTAAGCCCGCAGCAGCGCGAGGAGCTGTACCTGGAAATCCGGGTCGCCGTCAACCGGCTGACCGATTTGGTCGACTCTCTGCTGGAGCTGTCGCGTCCCGCCGAGTCTCTCAGTGTCATCGAAACCCCGGTGGAAAGGACCATCAGCCGCGCCATCGAATTGGTGCGCGCGCATCGCCAATTTCAAGGCATCCTTGTCGCCATCGACTCTCCGGGTTTGCACAGCGCGCAGTTCGATCCCCGCAAGATGGAACGCGTCTTCTACAACCTATTGCTCAACGGTTGCCAGGCCGCGCAAGCCTGCGGGGGCCACGTGGGCGTCACGGTCGCGGACCAGAACGGCGACTTGAGAATTCAGGTGACCGACGACGGTCCGGGGGTAGAATTCTCCATCCGCGATAAACTATTCGACCCCTTCGTTAGCCACGGCAAGGAAAACGGCACGGGACTGGGCCTAACCATCGCGCAGAAGATTGTGCAGGACCACAATGGCAGCCTGTTTCTGGAAAGCTCGGTCCCAGGACGCACGGTGATGGAAATCATATTGCCGCGGCTTTGCAAACAGAGAACGGCCGTAATCAATGGCCGCTTGGCCGACGCTTCGCAAACTTTCACCGCATGAAGATATTTGTTCGCTACTTCTGCGGGCCCAGGTAACTTGGTTGCAGAGAGGTGCGACATGAATGATTTCCGCTGTTCTCCACTCTTCCGCCGCAATCAGATCGTGAGGGGCGCCGCTTTGGCCGCGCCATTGCGAGTCCTCTCACTTGCAGTGCTAATGTTATGCTCATGCGCTGCGCAGACTCAGCCGCCGGGCAGCAGCAGCGACAGCGCCGCCTTGCAGGAGTTGCAGGGCCAGGTCCGCGAGCTGAAAGACATGGTTCTACAGCTACAGCAGCAGACGGTTGCCAGCCGCGCCGAGATCACGCGTCTGCGCGAAGAACTGGAAGCGCGGCCCAGCGCCGGTATCCTCGCCGCCGGGAATGCAACCGTCGATGAGCAGTCGCCGGCCTACGCTGGTTCCACCGGTGCGCAATTGCAGCAGCGTCTGGACCACGTTGAGGAAGAGCAGCAACTGCTCTCCGGAAAGATCGACGACCAATACCAGACCAAAGTAGAAAGCGCTTCCAAGTACAGGGTTCGGCTGTCGGGGATCGTTCTGTTCAATCTGTTCGGCAACAGCGGTTCGGTGGATAACCAGGACGTCCCCACCTGGGCCGAGCCACAGAATCCCGGCGGCTCTTCGGGTTCGGTGGGTGGCACGCTGCGGCAATCCATCATCGGTCTCGAGGCTTTCGGCCCGGAGATCTGGGGCGCGCGCACCAGCGCCAACATCAACTTCGATTTCGGCGGCGGACTCCCGGGTACCAATAACGGCGTGAATGACGGCCTGGTGCAACTCCGCACCGCCGCAGTTCGTCTTGACTGGAAGACCACGTCGGTCATCGCCGGCCAGGACCAGTTGTTCCTCTCGCCGCTTAGCCCCACTTCGTTTGCCTCGCTCATCGTTCCGCCGCTCTCCTACGCGGGCAATCTCTGGGCCTGGACGCCGCAATTGCGCGTCGAGCATCGTTTCGCCCTCACCGGCGATTCGACGGTGATGCTCCAGGGCGCGTTTCTCGATCCCTTGACCGGAGAACTACCGGGCGATGGTAACTACACCTGGTATCGCACTCCGACCGCCGGGGAGCAATCGCGACAGCCCGCCTACGCGGCGCGAGTCGCGTACTCGCACCCGTTCCTTGGCCAGACTTTCACCCTCGGCGCCGGCGGATATTACAGCCGCCAAAACTGGGACTATGACCGGATCGTCAACGGATGGGCGGGCACCATGGACGTCAATCTGCCGCTCGGGCGGCGATTCGCCCTGAGCAGCGAATTTTATCGCGGAGCGGCCATTGGCGGTTTAGGAGGAGCACTCGGACGCAGTGTTCTCTTCAATGGAATGCTCTCCAGCGCGAGCACCGAAGTTGTTCCGTTGAATGTGGTCGGCGGTTGGGGACAGCTGAAGTTTCGCGTTACGCCGAAGCTGGAGTTCAACGGCGCTTTCGGGCAGGACAGCCCGTTTGCCGCCGACGTCCGTTACTTTGGCGAGCAGGTCAACAGCTACGCTTCACCCTTCTTGACTGCGAACCGGGGGGCCTTCGGCAACGTGATCTACCGGCCGCGTTCTGACTTGCTGTTGTCGATGGAGTATCGCCGTCTGCGCACGTTTACTATTTACGACAACAGTTTTCAAGCTGACCAGGTCAATATGTCGCTGGGGGTATTATTCTGAGAGCTCGGATGAGGATCGCAAGCCCATGGGCCAGCCTGCTGGTGGTCGCATGTTGTCTGGCTGCCGGGGGGATTTGCCGCGCCCAGGACGTGACGGTCACGGGCAAGGTGGCTCTTGCAGGTGGCGCCAATCCATCGCCGGCCCTCGCGACCGTGGTCTGGCTGGCGCCCATGGCCGATCTCCCGCCGGTTGCACCGATGCATGCGGTGCTGGCCCAGAAGAACAAGACCTTCGAGTCCCACCTGCTGGTGGTGACGCGTGGCTCGACCGTCGATTTCCCCAATCGCGATCCCTGGTTCCACAATGTCTTTTCGCTGTTTAACGGCAAGCGCTTCGACCTCGGACTCTATGAGGCGGGCACCTCGCGTACGGTGCACTTCGACCGCGAAGGAATTTCATTCATCTTCTGCAATATTCATCCGGAGATGAGCGCGGTGGTCGTCGTGCTCGGCAGTCCGTACTTCGCAACCACCAATAAGCAAGGGGACTTCACGATTCCCGATGTCCCTGCCGGCCGCTACCTGCTCCACGTCTGGAATGAGAGCTCTCTGCCCGCGACGCTGCAAGCGTTGTCGCGCGAAGTCGAGATCGGCGATAGCTCCCGCTCCCTGGGCACGATTCGCATACAAGTGACCAGGGCTGCTTCGATTGCACACAAGAACAAGTATGGCCAGGACTACGAACCGCCTTCGCCCAACAATCCGGTTTACGTGCAGCCGCAATGATGCCGCGATCGGCTTTCTTAGGATTCCTTTATCCACAGCGGGTGGAACACGCCTTTCAGGCCTGCAAGAAAAACGCGCAGGTTAGCAAACGGATTCAGCCGCTGAGGTAAATTCAACAAAGCGCTACTTGGGCGGCTAAGGCGTGCTCCACCCAGGACACACCAATTGTGAATTCGCTCTGGTGGACACCCTAATTTGGCGTGGCAGCCGGGGCTAGCTTCATCCCAAGCTGCTCTGCCAAAGCGAGTCGATCCGCCCCAACCCAATTCTCGACGATCCTGCCTCCAACGATGCGGTACACGTTCGTATAGATGACTTCGACGTCTTTTCCAGTGACCGGCATCCCCCTGTAGGTGCCGCTATATTTCCCAGTCCAGGTCGACCTCACGGTCACGAGATCGCCTTCGGCAAGGATCAGATCAATGGTGATTTTACGGGGATTCAATGCGGCGCACATACCGCATGACCCTTTCAAATCCGTGTAAGGACCGCCCTGCAAAACGGTCTTGCCCTGCGGGGTATGGATTGGCCCATTCGGGTCATAAACTTCGTTCAGCGTCTTCAGGTCGCCCTGCTCAAGCGCCTGGAACGCACGTCGCACCACATTCTTATTGATCTCGGCCTGATTGGCCTCAGCCGGTCCAGAGGCGGTCGCAATGGGCGTGGATACCACGAGCAAAACTACTGCGGACAGAATAGCGAGTAAGGTACGCATAAGTCCCTCCGATAAGTTTGATTGCTTGCAAGCGAGCGGCTTCGAACTTAGAGCCCGCTGTGAATTTTATCCCACCGCATGAAAAGGGATAAAGTTAATGACAGGCTCTAGCGTCAGCACGCATTCCTAACTGCCAGGGACAGTGAAATATTAAAATCTCCCGCTGCAGTATCATCTTATAGCCATGGACAAACAGCATTACTACTTCAAGCTGATTCCGCCTCGGCCGACTTTTCCTCACGACATTACTGACGAAGAGCGGGCGTTAATGGACAGGCACAGCGAGTATTTTCAGCAGCAGTTTGATGCGGGAAAGCTTCTTCTCTACGGTCCGGTGATGGCGCCGGACGGGGCCTTTGGTGTGGCAATCCTCGAGGTCGCCGACGAGGCCGAAGCCCGGCAGTTCGGCGAAGATGATCCTTCGGTCCGCGCCGGGATGAACCGTTTTGCGATCTGTCCCATGCGTGTGACCGGTGCCCGCAGCAAGAGTTGAAGCTTGTGGAGACGATGATGGAAACGCTGTACTACTCGCGAATGCCCTCGCCTGTCGGACCGCTGCTGATCGGAGTAGCGGGGTCGGCGCTGGTGGTCCTGGAATTTGATCGCGGGCTGCCGGAAGTAATCAACGGTCGGCAAGTCGCGTGGCGGGAGTCGGAAGCGCGCACCCATCGTGTCCGTAAACAACTGGAAGAATATTTTGCCGGCAAGCGCCGCAACTTCCATCTCGAGCTCGATCTTCGCGGCACCGAGTTCCGCGTGCGTTGCTGGCATGAATTGCTGAGGATTCCGTACGGCGAAACCCGCTCTTACGCCCAGATCGCCCGCGCTGTGGGCTGCCCCAACGGCTTTCGCGCCGTGGGCCAGGCGAATCATTACAATCCCATCGCCATCATCGTTCCCTGTCATCGCGTGCTCGCCGCGGGGTGTTATTTGGGCGGCTACGGAGGCGGGCTGCCGGCCAAGGCGTTTCTTTTGCGGCTGGAGGGCGCTGCGTTCCGCGATGAGCCAATCGCTGGTGAAGTAAGACAGCCTATTCTTCCGCGTCCCGCCACTGGTAGCCGCACATCAGGCATTTCCAGCGGCGGCTGACCTGGGTCGGCGGTTCAGGAAGAGGAATGGCCGAGGACCACAGCGCGATCTGGCGCGAGTCGGTGCTGGCCACCTCGCGTATCTCCAGCGACTCGCACTCCGGGCAGCAGGCGACTTCTTCCATCTCGTCATCATCGCCATCTTCCGCTGGCAGCGCCTCGGGGTCTTCCGGATCGAAGTCCTCCAGCACCTCCAGCGCGCGCACCACTTGGCTGTCGGGCACCTGCAACCGGATGCCGCCCAGCGCCATGCCCATGTGCCAGTTCATGGCGTGCATGTTCTCGTCACACACGAAGGCGGAGATGCCGGCGGAAACCAGCTTGCCTTGGGCCAGCTTGGCTTCGCCCAGGCTCAGGAACTTTGAGATGGTCACCAGTTCTTCCAGCATGGCTGATCCCAAGAGCGTAGGACAGCTTTCACTCCCGAGTCAATTCCATTAATTTGGCGCGCCGGCTGTGCTCGGCAATGGCGTCGACGATCTGCATCGCCACGGCCAGCGCCCGTCTGCCGTCTTGCAGCGTCACCTCCGGCGTGGAGCGCTCGCGCACTGCGCGCAGGAAGCTGCTCAGCTCCGCGCGCAGCGGCTCCTGCTGCTCCACCTTCGGCTTGAACGGTGTAATGCCGGGAAAGGCGCTGGCGGCGACACTCGCCGGGTTGAAGGGATCGAAATCGGGTGCCCCACTCATTCGCCGGTTTTGCGAATGAGTGGGAGACGTGGGCACGGCAATTGAGGACTCCGGAAGACCCGGCTCGTCCACCGTGAGCACGAGCACGTCCTGGCGCGAATAGTCGAGCGACACATATTGATGTGGCTGGAAGAAGCGCAGCTTGCGGATGCGCTCGGTGCTGACCCGGCTGGCAGTAAAGTTGGCCACGCAGCCCGATTCGAATTCCATGCGCACATTTGCAATGTCGATTTTTGGCGAGAGGATCGGCAAGCCGACGGCACGGATTTCCTTCACCGGCGACTTGACGAAGGACAGCACCACGTCCAGATCGTGGATCATCAGGTCCAGAATGACGTCCACGTCGAGCGAGCGCGGCGTGAACACGCTGAGCCGGTGGACCTCGAAGAACATCGGTTGAGTCAGCAGAGGTACGGTCGCGCGCACCGCGGGATTGAAGCGCTCCAGGTGTCCAGCCTGAGCGATGCGGCCATGCCGCTGGGCAAGTGCGATCAACTCATCGGCTTCGGCGACCGTGGTGGCGAGCGGCTTTTCGATCAGGACGTCAACGCCGCTCTCCATCAATGGGCGCGCAACTTCGAGATGAGAAATGGTGGGAACAGCCACCGATGCCGCCTGCACCCCGCCTGCGATCAGCTCAGCGACGGAATGAAAAGCCTGGGTGCCGAACTCTCTGGCGACGGCCTGCGCGCGATCGTAATCAAGGTCGGCGACGCCGACGAAATACATGTTCTGCGCCGGATCAGCCTGGAGATCGCGATACACGCGCGCGTGATTGCGTCCGAAGGCGCCGCAGCCGACAACTCCCACGCGCAAAGCGTCGCTGCCAGAAGACATTCTGCGATTGTCACCCATTGGCGCGCCAGGAGGCAAAAAGGCGCTGGCGACAAGAGGGCCACTCATCGCTCAGGATCGCCCAGCGATCGTGATCGCGCCAGGCGCCATCGATCAGCAAATAGCGCGGCGAAAAGCCTTCCCTGCGAAATCCCAATCGCGCAACCAGCGCGCTGGACGCCGCATTCCCTGGCTGAATATTGGCCTCCAGGCGATGAAATCCAAGCTCGCCGAACGCACGGTCGAGAACGAGAGCCAGCCCTTCCGTCATGTAGCCCTGTCGCTCGAATCCGGCAAACGAATAGAAGCCAAGGTAGGCGCTTTGGAAGACTCCCATCACCGGCTCGCTTACGTTGATTACGCCTGCGAATTGCTGGTCGGAGCTGCGTCGAACCATGAAGGCGATGGTCCGTCCGCTGCCAATCCGCTCCATGTATTGCTGGTATTCGGCATGGGTACTGGGAGGAAAAACCCAGGGCCGATGCAGACTCTCGCTGCGAACGACGGAGGTGAGAAACTCCTGTTCATCATCGGGCGCAGGAGTGGAGAGGAATACGCGGGGCCAGCGGCCTTCGCCTTGTCTTTCAGGAGCAGTCAAGCTAGTCACCGTGGTGCGGGATGTGGTGGACAGGCGTCTCGGCGATGATGCAAATGCCGGCTTCGTTGGCGGCCGCGAGCATGGCTTCTTTATCCAGCAGCAGGCAGCGGCCGGCGTCCAGCGCCAGGCAAGTAGCGCCGGCCTGCTTCATGGTCTCGATGGTGCGCAGTCCCACCACCGGCACATCGAAGCGCATGTCCTGGTTCGGCTTGGCAACTTTCACCACGGTCAGCGCGCGGCTCAAGGTTGAGGGCTCTTTACCCAGAGCGGACGACTTCATGATCTCGCCGGCGCGAAGAATGGTCGCGTCGGTCCCTTCCATCGCTTCCACCGCAACGCAGGCGGCCTCCGCGATGACCACGGTCTGGCCGATGTCGAAGCGCGACAGATGATCGGCAACGGCGTGCCCATAGGTGATGTTGGTGCGCTCGGAGTCGCTGGGCGCGCGCTGCGTGAGCACGCCCTCGGCAGCCAGCATCGGCTCCAGCAATTCAGTGGAGTTCATCAGCGTGATGCCTTCGTCGGCAAGGACCTTGCTGACCGCGCCGATCAGCGAATCGGTGTTGCGAGTGGTAAGCGAGAGCAACAGCTTGGCCAGCCGCCAGTCCGGCTTGATGCTGCTGAAAATCCGCTTGTGTTTGACCTGGCCAGCCATGATCGCGCGGGTGATATTTTCGCGCTGGAAAGTCTCGATCAGCTTGGACAACTCGCCCAGCGACAACCAATAAACGGCTGACGCGCCGTGCTGCTCGATCTCGGGGAAGGTTTCTTCCTTGATCGCGGCGACGACGACCTGCAAGCCTTTGGAGCGGGCAGCATCGAGCACCAGCAGCGGAAATTTGCCGTTCCCCGCGATAAGGCCAATACGTTCTTGCGGCGATTCTGGCATGAGTGAGAACTGACTACTGGCAACTGACCACTGGCTACTTGATTATCCCCCGTTGCGAGCTCTCGATGAACCTGAGCAGCGCTTCCACGTCCTCGCCCTGGGCGCCTTGGGCGCGCAGCTTCTCCACCGCCTGCGAGGTGTTGAGCTTCGATGCCAGCAGCACTTTAAAAGCATGATGCAGCGCGGCGATGCGCTCGCGCGAGAATCCGCGGCGTTGCAGGCCAACTTTGTTCAGCATGTAGGCATGGGTGTCGCGCTCCGCGCTGGTCATGGAATACGGCAGCACATCCTGCGTAATGGTCGTCCCCCCGCCAATGTAGGAATGCGCGCCGATGCGCACATACTGATGCACCGGGCACAGCGCGCCCACCACCGCCCACTCCTCCACGGTAACGTGTCCGGCGAGCGTGGCTGCGTTGATCAGCATGGAATGATCGCCAATGTCGCAGTCGTGGCCTACGTGCGCGTAGGCCATGATGAGCGTATAGCTGCCGACGCGGGTTACGCCGCCGCCCTTCGCCGTTCCGCGCGTGATGGTGACGTATTCGCGGATGACGTTGTGGTCGCCGACCTCAAGGCGCGTGGGCTCGCCGGCATAAGTAATGTCCTGCGGCTCCATGCCAAGCGCGGCGAAAGGATAGATCTTGTTATCGCTGCCGAAACGGCTGGGGCCTCCGAGCACAACGTTCGCTACCAGCTCGCAGTGCTCGCCCAGCTCAACGCCCGCGTAGACGATGCAGTACGGCCCGATGCGGCAGGACCCGGGAATCTTTGCGGAAGGATCGACAATCGCCGTCGGATGAATGCTCATGCTTGCGGTGATGAGACGTGCTCTGCCGGTTCAGGCTGCGCGGTCCCGGCATTTCGTTTGGGCTTCCGATCGAGCAGGCGGCAGGTGACCACCGCCTCGCAGGCGAGTTTGCCATCGACGTAAGCCTTGCCTTGCAGGCGGCCGGCGGTGCCGCGGAAGGCGAGGACATCGACCTCGATGCGCAACTGATCGCCAGGGGTCACGGGACGGCGGAAGCGCGCGCGTTCAATTCCAGTGAAGACCAGCAGCTTGCCGTCGCGGTCGGGAACTTCGGTGAACAGCAGCGCCGCGCCGGCCTGCGCCATGGCTTCCACGATCAGCACCCCCGGCATAATGGGATATTCGGGAAAGTGTCCGGTGAAAAAAGGCTCGTTGATCGTAACATTCTTGATGGCAACGATGCGCTTGGTGCGGACCATCTCGACCACGCGATCGAGCAGCAGCATGGGATAGCGATGCGGCAAGAGCTTCATGAGCTCGCCGATGTTGAGCTGGAGATCTTGACCGCTCGCAGGCGCGGAATGGATCGGATCACTCATGGACGATCGTGAGAACCACGATTATACATTTGGCGATTGCAGATTCTCGGCCCTTGGCGAATTTTAGCGATGCTCGGCGCCCAGAAAGGCGATGTGGTGGTGCGCCCGGTCCTGCGGGACGGATTTGGCGTCACGTTACCGGGAGTGGCGCGTGGCGGACAGCGGCGCTGGATCCCATGCAGGCGTTGCGGTTGGAATGGAACAACATGCTCCCTCAACTGCGGTGACGGCGTCGGAAATGCGCGGGCAGAGGCGCTTTGCGGCGCTTCAACGACATCCAGCGGCCCAAGGTCTGCGACGACGGCAGAAACGCCATCAGGGCGACAAATCCGCCGATTACCACCAGGACTTCGGACGAGCTGATCGCGCTGGTGTTGCCGGGATTCTGCCCCGGAATCGGCTCATTGTGTGCCTTGTGCCAACCAAAGAACAGCAGTGCCGCTCCCAACACTAGAACCGCGACTCGAATTGCGATTTTCACCGGCACGTCCTCCCGTGAAAGGAATTGTATCCTCACAGAATATTCACCGCACGTGCCGCCAGCAGTGCGATGGTCGATAGCGATATCACAGATTGCAACATCATCAGCATCTTGGCCCATCGCGCCAAAATCGCGGTGTCCGTGGGAGAGAACGCGGTGCTGGTGTTGAACGCCAAGAAGAGATAGTCGAGGAACATCGGTGACCAGGACGGGTCCTCATTGGAGCGTGTCATCTGGGGGAACAGAAACCCGCTCTTGGCGCCCGGCTGCTCCCGACCCATGGGACCGCCGGCATCCAGCTTCCAATACCACAAGGCGAATACCAGGACATTGGTCAACCAGAGCAAGACAGCCGAAATCAGGAGCGTTCTGGGCGGGTCTTTTTGGCTTGGCAGACCTTGAATCAGCAGTCCCAAAGATCCAGCTAAGGCCAGCGTGATAGCCCCCAGGGCGGCGAAGGTCAGAGTCCGAGTGATGCTGTAGCGTCCGAGCCGATAACTGAAGATGATCGGGCCCAGCAGAACAAAAATAACCGCGAATAACAGCCAGTGGGGACCCACGGAAAAGCGTTCCGGCAAGGCAACGTAGATGAGGCCGGCGGCCAGCATGGCGACGAATGCCGGCCAGCGGGGCTCGCGAACTTTCGGCATCTTCATAGAAAAATGGGAGCAGCGATTCCTCATCTTCACAAAGAGAAAGGAAAGGAATGCGGCCAATCAGCGTATCATTTCGACTCCGGATGGCAGAAGCGGCGATCCTCCGCTCAGGATGACAAACCATGAAGCACCAGAACTGATGGCTGATAGCTGATGGCTGACAGCTTGGCGAAGAGCGAAAAGCGAACAGCGAAGAGCCGAATTTGTGACGCATGTCATTGAATCGGGTCGCGAACGGCGGTATATTGGCGCGTTCTTCATAACCCGGTCGCACCTCGCGGCGGTTAAGACGTCGCGCCAGGCCGCGATCTGAGAGACAATTTACTTATGCCGCAGAATTACGTTCCCATCTTCATCTTCGCGCTAGTTGCCTTCCTTGTGGCCGCCGGGACGGTTGCCCTTTGCGCCCTCATCCGTCCCAAGAACCCGTTCAAGACCAAGCTGATGCCTTACGAGTGCGGCATCACGCCCTACGATAACGCGCGTGGCCGCTACACCGTGCGTTTCTATATCGTTGCCATTCTGTTTGTGGTCTTCGACGTGGAGACCATCTTTCTGTTCCCCTGGGCGGTGCAGTTCAAGCTGCTGGGCCTGTTCGGGCTGCTGGAGATGATGATCTTTCTCGACATCCTGATCGTGGGCTACATCTGGATCTGGAAGAAGGGCGCGCTGGAGTGGGTGTAGCGGTGCTGAGTTCGAAACGCCCGCCTTCACGCGGGTCTGAAGGCCCGCACTATCCGAACAGCGGTTGCGGATTTTGCAACACAATGTGATTAACGTCACAGGGTGCCGTGACTGCCGTACAGGAAGCTGATCACCACAAGCTGCTAGAAATAGATGTTCCACCGAGAGCCGCAAGCGTAGACAAGAGAGGCAATGGAAGTGCCCGAGGAAACCAAAGAGCCAAATCCCGCCTTCCCTGAGTCCTCAGCCCCGGCGAGCGCCACGCCCGCGCCGGCTGGGGAGCCTGAATCAGTCAGCACCAAACCGTCAGCGGACAGCGCCGCAGCGCCCATAACCCAACCAGTTACACCGGCCACGAAGGCAGAATCAGCGACTAAGGCGTCCGATCCTGTCAAGACTGCGGTACCGGAAACAGCCCCAAAACCTGCTGATCCGACGAAGCCCGTCACCGCAGTTGCCGCAACCGGCGACAAACCGGCAGCCCCGGCCACCGCGGCCAAACCTGCTGCGCCAGCGGCTGCTCCCGCTGCCGCTAAACCTGCCGCTCCTGCTGCCAAGCCCGCTCCCAAGCCCGAAGGCCCCAAGCCGGAGCCGTGGGATTCAGACTTGGTTCGCAGCTTGAAGAGCCAGTACGGCTCGGGAATCCGCGAAGCCAGCACCTACGTTGGTCAGAAGTATCTGGTGGTGGACAGCTCGATCATTTACGAAATCCTGCTCCGCATGAGAAACGACGAGCTCTTCGACTACTGCGTGGACATCACCGCGGTGCACTATCCCAAGCGGGAAGGGCAGTTCGACATCGTTTACATCCTGTACTCGTTCAAGCACAACGAGCGGGTGCGCATCAAGACGCAGATCAAGGACGGCGAGACGCTGCGCAGCGTGGTCGGCATCTGGGAGACGGCCAACTGGCTGGAGCGCGAGGTCTTTGACATGTTCGGCATCTCGTTCGACGGGCATCCGGACCTGAAACGCATTCTACTGCCCGAGGACTGGAAGGGCTATCCGCTGCGCAAGGACTACCCGATTCTTCAGCAGGACCAGGAGTGGGTGAAGATCAACCTCGGCATCGAGAGTGGACAATGAGCGACCGAACAGACTACCTCGACCTCGATACCAAAGACGAGACCTTTCTTGACGCGACCGAACTCGTCCTCAACATGGGGCCGCAGCATCCTTCGACCCACGGCGTGCTGCGCGTCATCCTGAAGCTGGATGGCGAGAAAGTTCTGGGTACGGAGTGCGTGATCGGCTACCTGCATCGCGGGGTAGAGAAGATTGCCGAGAACCGCACCTACGCGATGTTCAACCCATACGTCGATCGCATGGACTACGTCGCCGCGGTCTCCAACGGGCTGGGCTACTGCGAGGCGGTCGAGAAGCTGCAGAATGTGGAGGCGCCGCCCCGCGCGCAATACATCCGCGTGATCCTTACCGAGCTTTGTCGTATCGCCAGCCACCAGGTTTGGCTGGGCACCCACGCCCTCGACATCGGAGCGCTGACGCCGCTGTTCTATTGCTTCCGCGATCGCGAAGAGATCCTGAAGATTTTCGAGAAGTATTGCGGCGCGCGCCTCACGACTCACGCGTTCCGCATCGGCGGCTGCATCTACGAGACCTACGACGGCTTCGAACAGGACTGCCAGAAATTTTGCACCGCCTTCCTGCCCAAGCTCGACGAATACGAAGAGCTGCTGACCACCAATCGTATCTGGGTGCGGCGCACCAAGGGCGTCGGCATTCTGAAGCCGGAAGACTGCATCGCGCTGGGCGTGACCGGACCGGTGCTGCGTGCCAGCGGCGTGAAGTGGGACCTGCGCAAAGCGCAACCGTACGAGTGCTACAAGAATTTCGATTTCGAGATTCCGACCGGACTGAACGGCGACACCTACGACCGGTACCTGGTGCGCATCGAAGAGATGCGCCAGGCGGTACGCATCATCAGGCAAGCGGTCGACGGGCTGCCGCAAGGGCCGATCATGGCCAAGATTCCCAAGGTGCTGAAGCCTCCGGTGGGCGAGATCTATCACTCCATCGAAGCGCCCAAAGGCGAGCTGGGATATTTCATCGTAAGCGATGGATCGTTGCAGCCTTATCGCGTGCGCGTGCGGCCTCCGTCGTTCGTCAACCTGCAAGCCCTCGACAAGATGGTGCGCGGCCTGCTAGTGGCCGATGTGGTCGCCGTCATCGGCACCTTGGACATTGTGCTGGGCGAGGTGGATCGGTGAGATTGGGTAGTGCTGGCCTTTAGGCCAGCGAACCAAGGATCGGAAGAGCGGGCCTTAGGCCCGCGTTGGGAAGGACCGATAGAGCGAACCTTTAGGTTCGCGTCCAGGGCGAAAAAAATTGAGGGGCTTTAGCCCAGGGCAAAACAATGTTCGACGCAATCACGAGTTACCTGAAATCGAGCTTGACCCCTGGCGAAGCGGGCAGCATGTTGTGGGCGACCATCTACATCCTGCTCATCACCATTGGCGTGTCGCTGGCTGTCATCTGCATGAACTGGCTGGAGCGCAAAATCCTCGCCCACATGCAGGTCCGCATCGGCCCCATGCGTGTGGGCCCGCACGGCCTGCTGCAGCCTTTCGCCGACGCGCTCAAGCTGCTGATCAAGGAAGACATCATCCCCGAGGACGCCGACAAGCTGGTCTTCTGGAGCGCGCCCGTCGTGGTGACGATGACCGCGTTCACCACGTTCCTGGTCGTCCCGTTTGGCCGCGAGCACGCCGTCACCGACATGAACATCGGCATCCTGTTTATGCTGGGGGTTTCGTCGCTGGGCGTGCTGGGCATCATCATGGCGGGCTGGTCGTCGAACTCGCACTACCCGCTGATGGGCTCACTGCGCTCCAGCGCGCAGATGGTTTCGTACGAAATTGCCATGGGCCTGGCGATTGTTTGCGCCGTGCTGATGACGAGCCTGCAGACGGGCACGGGCACGCTAAGCATGATCGGCATCGTCGAAGCGCAGGCCCAGCAGCACACCTGGTTCATCTTTAAGTTCTTCCCATTGGGATTTTTGGCGTTCGCGATCTTCGCCATCGCCATGGTCGCCGAGACCAATCGCGCGCCCTTCGATCTGCCGGAAGCCGAATCGGAGCTAGTCGCCGGCTTCCACACCGAGTACAGCGGCTTCCGCTGGTCGCTCTTCTTCCTGGCCGAGTACGCGGCGATGCTGGCAGTCTCGTCGATCGCCGTCACGCTGTGGCTCGGAGGATGGATGCGGCCCTTCCCGAACTGGCTGGGCGGTTCCACGTGGAACATGGCATTCTCGTGCTTCCCGGCGCTGACGTTTTTCGTGCTCGCGGGACTGTGTCTGCTGGGCGCGGTGCGCATGCCGAAGATTCCGCAGATGAAAATCCAGACCGCTGGCCTCGCAATCTTCGGTCTGCTCCTCGGCTTCATCGGGCTGGTGCTGCTGGTTCCCGGCGTACGCGAGCGCGTGCAGGATATCTACTGGTTCGTCGTCAAAGTTGCATTCTTTATGTATCTGTACATCTGGTACCGCGGGACGTTTCCGCGCTACCGTTTCGACCAACTCATGAAAGTGGGCTGGAAGATACTGCTGCCGACCGGCCTCGGCGTCCTCATCGCCACCGCGATTTGGGGACTGATGCCGCAACTGTCGTCGGCCATCCTGGGGGTGCTGCCGTGAGTCTGTCGCCACTGATTCGCAAGATTTTCCTGGTTGATCTGATCAAGGGTCTGAAAGTTACGTTTGACTATCAGAAGCCGAGCGAGGCCATCACTGAGCAGTATCCGCTGGAGCGCCCGGTCATCTTCGAGCGCTATCGGGGGCAGCCGCGGCTGAAGGTCGATCCTGACAGCGGCGCTTCGATGTGCATCGTCTGCAACCTGTGCGCGCTGGCGTGTCCCGAGCAGTTGATCGTGGTGAAGGGCGAGCGCAACCCGGTGACCAAGCGCAAAGAGCCGGTGTCGTGGATTTACGATCTGAGCCGCTGCATGTTCTGCGGCCTGTGCGCCGAGGCCTGCTCGACCGACGCGCTGGAACTGACCCAGGATTACGAGATGGCGCTCTACAGCCGCGAAGGCATGGTGCTGGACCAAGCGGCGCTGGAGCGCGGCCAGGAGCCGGTGCGGTACGTGAAGTGAAGCAGTTGTCAGTAGTCAGTAGTCAGTTTGGATTTTGTCACGGTGTGCCACTGATCTGTTTTGTGAGATTGGCGTCGGCACCACGATGATCCAGTCCCGCGAAGCGGGACGGCAGAGCTTAGCCCAGCGCTTCAGCGCTGGGTGGGCGAGATAAAGAAACCGAGTCCCTCGGGGACGACACAAAAGCAGGTCCCTCGACTACGCGCCCGCCCGAGCCGCAACCGATGCGGGTCGGAAAAGCCGGGCGGGCGCTCCGCTCGGGATGACAATTTTGCTTGTTGTTTTGGTTTTGGCTAGTTGCTAATTGCTAGTTGCTAATTGCTAATTGCTGCTTTTATGACTCCTATCGCGACAACTTTTTTTTTCTACTTCCTGGCGATCATGGCCATCGTCTCGGCGATTGCGGTGATCACGCGACGCAACCCGGTGCACGCAGCTCTGTCGCTGATCGTGACGCTGCTCTCGCTGGCGGGCTTCTACCTGATGCTCTACGCGCCGTTCGTTGCTGCTGTGCAGATCTTGCTCTACGCGGGCGGCATCGTGGTGCTGTTCCTCTTCGTGATCATGTTGATCAACCTGGAGCGGAACATCCGCGAGTACCAGTTCAACAAGCAATGGCTGGTGGGACTGATCGCGTCGATCGCACTGGGCGCTCTGCTGCTGTTCGTCTTTCGCGCCGGACGCGGGACGTTTCCTTCGGTGTTCTATCAGGGCTATCGCGGGCTCGAGGGCGACAACACCCAGCAGATCGGGCTGGCGCTGTACGGACAGTACATGCTGCCGTTCGAGATCGCCTCGCTGCTGTTGCTGGTGGCCATTGTGGGCGCGGTGGTCATGGCGAAGAAGAGGATTTGAGTAATGAAGCCGTACACCAAGGTGAATGTTTCGGAACAGCGACTTGAGGATCTGGTGCGCCGAAACCCCGGCTCCATCGAAGAGGGCCTCGTTTATGTGGATCACCAGAAGCGTGCGGCGGGAGGGCGTCTTGACGTTCTACTGGTGGATAGCGGCAAATCGTTGGTGGTTGCGGAACTCAAGGTGGTAGAAGACGACGGCATGTTGGTTCAGGGACTCGACTATTACGACTACGTCTCAACCAACATAGAGTCGTTTGCGCGCCTGTACAATCCTCAATTGAAGGCAAGTTCCACCGAAATCGATCCTACCGAGCCAGTTCGCCTTTTCCTTATTGCGCCCGACTTCTCTAACACGCTCGTCAACAGATGCAAATGGCTTAACCTGCCCATCTCCCTCTTCACATTTAGCTGTTTGAAGTTTGAGGACGACGAGGATTTAGTACCGATTTTCCTAGAACGGGAGGTTCCAACTCTTACAGAACCGCCGGAGGTTCGACCGCCAGAGGACATCCTGGGCTATATAACTGACCCAGGGGTGCGGACGAAGGTCAATTCCCTCTTGGACGAAGTAAAGAACTGGAACCCTGGACATGTAACTCAAGATGCTACGAAATATGCCATCTCAATCAAGATCAACAATCGCGTGTTTGCTTATTTGTGGCCAAGACGCAAGCACTACGTGATCGGGACCTATGGATCGGATGATGAGTGGAAGGAATACCCAGTCAAGGGAGACGAAGACCTAGTGAACGTCAAAACCATAATGAAAGAAGCCATGGAAAGGCGCGAGAAGACGACTGCGGCAATCGGCGTCGGAGCCGGGAATTAATATGGCTGAGATCACCACACTGCATTACCTGGTTGTTGCGGCGGCGCTGTTCATCATCGGCACCATTGGCGTGCTGACGCGCCGCAACGTGGTCATCATCCTGATGTCGATTGAGCTGATCCTGAACGCCGTGAACCTGAACCTGGTGGCGTTCTCGCGGCTGTACGGGCTGCACGGGCAGGTGTTCGCCATCTTCGTGATCACCGACGCCGCCGCCGAAGCTGCGGTTGGCCTGGGCATCATCATCGCCTTCTTCCGCAACAAGGAGACGGTGAATGTGGACGAGGTGGATTTGCTGAAGTGGTGAGAAGCAGCAAGTAGCAGCTAGCAATTAGCAACTAGTTCGCGTTCGATGGTTCGTGGCAAATCGCGGTGCTGGATAAATTTTCTTGGGGTTTGGCTAATTGCTAATTGCTAACGGCTAATTGCTATGTTCTTAGACCACATCTGGATCATTCCGCTGTTTCCCGCGTTCGGTGCGGCTTGCATGTTCTTCTTTGGACGCAAGCTGTCGAAATCCGCGGTGAACGGCGTCTGCGTCGGCGTCGTAGTGTTGGCGTTTGTGTGGGCCTGCCTCGCGGTCTGGCAATACACCGGATACTCCGCCGAACATCCCGGCAAGCCCTTCGAGAAGGTAATGTTCACGTGGCTGGGAACGGGCACCGACTCCTTGAGCTATCCCACCCACGGCGGAACCGCGCAATTCCGCACCGATGCCGGCTTCCTGCTCGATCCGTTGTCCTCGATCTGGCTGCTGTTCGTCACCGGCGTGGGCATGCTCATCCACATTTATTCGATGGGCTACATGGGCCACGAAGGCGGCTACTACCGCTTCTTCGGCTACATGAACCTGTTCATGTTTTCCATGCTGACGCTGATCCTCGCCAACAACTATGCCCTGATGTTCGTTGGCTGGGAGGGCGTGGGCCTGTGCTCCTATCTGCTGATCGGTTTTTATTTCCAGCGTCACTCCGCTTCCACCGCCGCCAACAAAGCATTTATCGTCAACCGCATCGGTGACGCCGGATTCATCCTCGGGATGTTCACCATTGCCTGGTACTTCGGCTCGATGCAGTACACCAAGGTCAACCTGCTGGCGCGCAGCGGACAATTTCACATCGGCGATCCCGTGATCACGGCAGCTTGTCTGCTGCTGTTCGTCGGCGCTTGCGGCAAGTCGGCGCAATTCCCGCTGTACGTCTGGCTGCCGGATGCTATGGAAGGTCCAACGCCGGTCTCCGCCCTGATCCATGCGGCGACGATGGTCACCGCCGGCGTGTACATGGTGGCGCGCTCCAACGCGCTGTTCGTGCTTGCGCCCAACGCGATGAAGACAGTTGCCATCATCGGCGCGCTGACCGCAATCTTCGCCGCCTCCATCGGCCTGGTACAGAACGACATCAAGCGCGTGCTGGCCTATTCCACCGTCTCGCAACTCGGCTACATGTTTCTGGCGCTCGGCGTCGGCGCATTTGCCGCCGGCGTGTTTCACGTCTTCACGCACGCGTTCTTCAAGGCGCTGTTGTTCCTTGGAGCCGGCTCGGTGATCCACGCCATGAGCGGCCAGCAGGAGATGCAGCACATGGGCGCGCTGCACGGCAAGATCAAGACCACGTTCGGCACGATGCTAATCGCGACGCTGGCCATCGCCGGCATCCCCGGCTTCGCCGGCTTCTTCTCCAAAGACGCCATCCTGTGGGAGACGTGGTCGCGCGAAGGCGGCGCGTATCGCTACCTGTGGTACATCGCATTTCTCACCGCGCTGATGACGTCGTTTTACATGTTCCGGCTGATCTACCTGACGTTCTTCGGCAAGCCGCGCATGAGCCACGAGGTCGAGCACCACATCCACGAGTCGCCCAAGACGATGACCGTGCCGCTGGTAATTCTGGCGATTTGCTCGCTGGGCGCGGGCTGGCTGGGATTGCCGCACAGCCTCGGCGGATCGAACCGCTTCGAGAAATTCCTGGAGCCGGTATTCGCGCAGGAAGCCGGGGTGCTCGAACAAGGCGGAAAGGCCGCGCAAGTCGCAGCGGGCGAGAAAGAAGCAGAGCATACCGATCCGATGGAGTACACGCTGATGTTCGCCTCAGTCGGCGCGGCAGTGGTCGGCTGGTGGCTGGCGCAGCGGGCCTACAAGAATGCCGACAAGGGCTTCAAGGAGCCGATCAACGAAATCGCCCCGCGCTTCTACAAGACGCTCTTCCGCAAGTGGTATGTGGACGAGATCTACGACTGGATCTTCACCGGCCGCGCCAAGGTCGGGAAGGTGCGACTCGGGGTGATGGGTCTGGGCGAGGCATCGTGGAAGTTTGATGCCAACGTGATTGACGGCACCGTGAACGGTGCGGGCTGGACCACGCGCATGACCGGCAACTTGTCCGTGCTGTGGGACAAGTGGATCATCGACGGCCTGTTCGTAAATGGAGTGGGCATAGTGACGCGCCTGGCTTCCTATCCCGTGCGCCTGGTGCAGTGGGGCCTGGTGCAGTGGTATGCGCTGGTGATGGTCGGCGGGCTGGTGGGGTTTGTTTGTTATTACGTGGTGAAATGGTGAGAAAACAGTTGCCAGTGGTCAGTTGCCAGCGCGGTCTGATGTGACCGAATGAGTTCCTTGACACTCGATGGTGGATTTGCAGTTATAGGGGTCCTTCGACTCCGGATCGCAAAGGAAGCGATCCTCCGCTCAGGATGACACGTTGAGAACGTGTTCTGGCGAAAAGCGAATAGCGAAGGGCGAAGAGCGATTTACAAGCTGACGGCTGATAGCTGAAAGCTGAGAGCTGAGAGCTGAAGGCTGAGAGCTACAAAACATGTACAACCATATTCTCTCGATTGTCTTATTTACGCCGCTGGTGGGTGCTGCGCTCCTGCTGCTGGTGCCCAAGGAAAACAAGGACGCGATCCGCTGGATCGCCAACATCTTCGCTTTCCTTGGGTTCGCGGTCTCGTTGCCGTTGATCCCGTGGTTCTGGGCGTTGAAGGATCGCACCGGCTTCCAATTCGTCGAAGGCGCGCCCAACAAATGGATTCCCACGATCGGCGCGGGCTACGTCATCGGTATCGACGGCATTTCATTTCTGCTGATCATGCTGACCACGCTGCTGGGCGCCATCTCGATTCTGTCGTCGTGGAACGCCATCCAGGATCGCGTCAAGGAATATTACATCTGGTTCCTGGTGCTGCAGACCGGCATGTTGGGCGTCTTCATGGCCAACGACATGTTCCTCTTCTTCGTTTTCTGGGAGGCCATGCTGGTGCCGATGTACTTGCTGATCGGCATCTGGGGCGGCCCGCGCAAGCTTTACGCGGCGATCAAGTTTTTCCTGTACACCTTGTTTGGCTCGGTCTTGATGTTGCTGGCCATCCTGTTCCTGTACTTTCATCACCACACCCTGACCGGCGTCTACACCTTCTACCTGCCCGATCTCTACGCGACGGCGCCCAAGATCGGCGGGCACGCGGCCATCTGGCTGTTCTTCGCGTTCTTCGTCGGTTTCGCGATCAAGGTCCCGATGTTTCCGTTCCACACCTGGCTCCCGGACGCGCACGTCGAAGCGCCCACCGCAGGCTCCGTCATTCTGGCCGGCGTTCTGCTGAAGATGGGAACGTACGGCCTGATTCGCTTCTCGCTGCCGTTCTTCCCGGCCGTGGCCATGACGCCTTGGGTGCGACAGTTCATGATCACGCTGTCGCTGATCGGCATCATCTATGGCGCGCTGGTCTCGCTGATGCAGAAGGACATGAAGAAGCTGGTGGCATATTCGTCCGTCAGCCATCTCGGCTTTTGCACGCTGGGCATCTTCGCGCTGAGCCCGCTGGGGCTGAGCGGCTCGGTGATCCAGCAGATCAACCACGGCATCTCCACCGGCGCGCTGTTCTTGATCGTCGGCATTCTCTACGAACGGCGGCACACACGCGAGATCTCCGAGTACGGCGGCATCTCCAACATCATGCCGGTGTACGCGACCATCACGCTGATAATGTTCATGTCGTCGATGGGCCTTCCGCTGCTGAATGGCTTCGTCGGCGAGTTCACCATCCTGCAAGGCACGTTCATGGAGAACAAAGCCTGGGCCGCATAGG
>JBEKQY010000031.1:0-22321 GCA_049519235.1 Candidatus Korobacteraceae bacterium
TCGGCCAGGGGCGTGAATGCGGCGGCATTCGCCGTTGAGCTTTCAAATTTGAGTTTCTACTTACTGCTATTCTGTGAACCCGTGTTACAGGAAATTAGTTGCGGTTTGCTTCATGATGGGTTGCAATATACGATCTTGCGATGGAATCCGCAATGGACAGGAGGAACTATGGCTACCCCTGCAAAACCAGCCGTCAACCCTATCGCGCTGGAACAAGGAGAAGGAGAGGCTCTTTGGTTCTTCGGCGCTCTGGCCATCGTCAAAGCCAGCAGTGAAACGAGCGCCGGGCGCGTGACGGTGATTGAGCATCTGGCTCTGGAGGGCAGCGGGCCGCCGGTGCACGTTCATCACCGAGAAGATGAGTGGTTCTATGTCATCGAGGGCGAATTGAGCTTCTGGGTTGGGGGCAGGATCATCAAGGCGCCGACCGGGTCGTTCGTGTATGGTCCGCGAGACATCCCCCACACCTTCACCGTCACGTCGCCACAAGCGCGCAGCCTTGTGGTCACCGAGCCGGCCGGGTTCGAAAAGTTCATGCGCGCGCTGGGCGAACCAGCGGCGGCACACACGATTCCGCCGGCGAGCGTTCCACTGCCGAGCCGCGACCGGATCATGGCAGCCGCGGCAGAGTTCGGGCTCGAAATACTCGGCCCGCCAGGCATCCCTTCCTAGCGGAGCCTAGCTGCCCCGACGGCGTTGGCAGTTCAACTGTGCCCCGGTACCACTCTAATTTTTCGAATTTACCCAGAAGCGAAGGGCGAAAAAGCGATTCCCGCTAGCGCAGCATACCCAGCTTGTCGACAGGCCAATAGCCAAAGACAGCCTTCCCATAGATGAAGCTCTCATCCACAGGCCCGAAATCGCGGCTGTCGTTGGAGAGATTCCGGTGATCTCCCAAGACGAAGTAGCAATGCGGTGGCACCACGGTGTCCGGATAAGAACGAACGTCTTCATACATCCGCGGCAAGTATGCCTCGGGTATGCGATGACCATTTACGAATACCACGCCGGCTTCGATTCTGACATTGTCGCCGGCCACGGCAATCACTCGCTTGATGTAACTCTTGGCGGGATCGCGCGGATAGCGGAACACAATCACATCGCCGCGCTCGATCGGCTCCAGTTTATACACGAATTTGTTGATGAAAACTCGCTCCTGGTCTTGCAGCGTCGGCATCATGCTGGTGCCTTCCACCTTCACCGGCTGGTACAGAAAGATGATGAAGAATGCAGAAACCGCTAGCGAGATGACGACATCCCGCAGCCAGCCTGAAAGCGCGCGCTTTCGTTTTTCCAATTGGTCGCCGGCCGCGGCTTCCGTCAAACCATCCGGAGTTGAAGGACGAGGGTCAGTTGAGTTGTCTTGCCCGGCGGAGGGACTCATATCAATTGGTTAGACGGCAACCAACCATTATAGTTTCATTGAACGCGGGAAGAACAGCGGCCCTGGTTGTGGTCGTTCCCCGTGCTTTGTGCGCCATCGCCCTTTCTCCGATACAATGCATCGCAAGGATTTTTGCTCCGTGAAGAAATCTGCGCATTTCCTTTTGATCAGCCTGCTGGCGGTGGTTTGCGTCGCCCAGGGCGACCACGTGCCTGCGTACAACCACGCGCCGCCCAAACCCGGCGACGCACTGCCCATTCTGCCCAGGGACCAGTGGCGTGGCGAAGCCTTTCAATATCCCTACCAGATCCGCGCTTATGAGTTGGCGGCCAAGATCCCCGATTTGATCTATCAACTGCCGTGCTACTGTTACTGCGAGCGAATTGGGCACACCAGTCTGCACAGTTGCTTCGAGAGCACGCATGGAACGCACTGCGCGCTTTGCATGAAGGAAGTTTTCTACGCTTACCAGCAAACCAGGCTCAAGAAAACGCCAGCCCAGATCCGCGCTGGCATCATAAAAGGAGAGTGGAAGGCCATCGACCTGGAATCGTCCGCCAAGAACGACGCGCAGGGCGATTAGCAAGAGCTCGTCGGTCTTACTCGCAAAGGTGGGTTGACGAAACTCCTCAGTTCCGGTTATAACTCAGCGCAACCGCCTGCAGGAAATTGGGTTTTCCACACCCGGCAGCAGTTCTTTGTCGCAACGACCTGAGGGAAGCTTACCGAATGAAGAAGAAAGCCGCAGAAGACGTTAAAGGAAGCGCTCCCAGAACTATCAAAGCAAAGAGATTACAGATGCCGGTAGCAAGCTCCGATCAGGCTGGCCGGGGAAACCGGCCGCTGAAAGTCTGGGATGATCCTCGTTTTTCACAGGCTGTGCAAAACTACGAGGCTGGGTTGAAGGCCCTCCAAGCCCACAAGTATGACAAGGCCAAAGCTTATTTTGAGAAGGTGGTGGCAACTCAGAGTCCCGAGCTCGCTGACCGGGCCTTGGTGCACCTCGCCAGTTGCAACCAGCAGATGAGCCGGGCTTCCAACACCTTCAAGTCGTCCGAGGAGCAATACGACTATGCTGTGTCGCTCATGAACCTGGGCGACTATGTGACCGCGCGCGAGAACTTCGAGCAGCTTACGAGAAACTCTCCTAAGCTGGATTTCATCTGGTACGGTATGGCGGCCCTGAATTGCCTTACCGGCCGCTTTCCCGAGGCCATCAGCAACCTGGGCGAGGCCATCCGCCTGAATCCGGCAAACCGATATCAGGCGCGTAACGATTCGGATTTCAAGAATCTGGCCGACGACCCAAGGTTCACCGAACTGCTCTATCCTGATACCAGCGCCGAAGCGGCAATCGAACCCGCAAAGTGGCGCTATTAGCGCTCGCAATTTGAGCCGACCATGCCGAGTTCCTCAAATTCCGCTGCTGTGCGTTCCGTCAAAGTTGTGGCGATGGGCGGAGGCACGGGTCTCTCGACCCTGCTGCACGGGTTAAAGCATTATGTGAGTCCTGCGGCGGAAAATACTCAGCCAGAGCTTTTGCCCAGCATCTCCGATCTGTCGGCAATCGTCACTGTCAGCGACGACGGCGGCTCCAGCGGACGTCTGCGCAGGGAGTTGAATCTTCCCGCTCCCGGCGACGTGCGCAATTGCATCGTGGCGCTGTCGGAAGAAGAAGCGCTGCTCTCGCGGCTCTTCCGTTATCGCTTTCCCTCCGGCGAAGGCGTCGGCGGACACAGTTTTGGCAACCTGTTTCTGTCGGCCATGACCGCCATCACCGGCGACTTCAGCCAGGCAATCAAGCATTCCTCCGCGATTCTGGCCACGCGCGGCCATATTTATCCCGCCACCACCAGCAACGCGCAACTGTACGCCATCATGGACGACGGTTCAGTGGTCCGCGGCGAAACCAACATCACCGCCAGCGATCGCCGCATCGTCGAGCTGCGCATGGATCCTGCCGATGCACAGCCGCTGCCCAAGGCCATGGAGGCCATCAAGAGCGCCGACCTCATTACCATTGGGCCGGGCTCGCTGTTCACCAGCCTGGTCCCGAATCTGCTGGTGCGCAACGTTGCCAAAGCGATCGCGAACTCGCATGCCTTGAAAATTTTCGTTTGCAATCTGATGACCCAGGCCAACGAGAGCCTGGACCTGACAGCTTCGGATCACATTCGCGCTCTCTACAAGCACGCGCACCATGAGTTCTTCGACTACGCTCTGGTGAATCGCACGCCGGCGTCGCCGCAGTTGGCGGCCAAGTATGCCGAGAAGCGGCAGTCGCAGATCGAAGCCGATGTCGATCAAATTGAGGCGCTCGGCGTCAAGCCGGTGCTCGGCGAATACTTGACGGAAGAGGAACATCCCATCGAAGGCCTGGTCGCACGCCACGACACCCATCGTGTTGCCCAGGACCTGCTCCGGCTTATGATGGAGCTTCGCGACTCGCCTGTGCCGGTGCTGCGCGATGGCCAGCGCTAGGCGAATGAACGAAGGAGAGCAGTACGTCATCGGCGGCAAGACCCTCTCGGAGCACGGGCGGGCTAGGCGGGAGCTTGCCGCGGAGAAGTACCGCCCGAATAAAACCTGCATACTTTTTGTGGCCGAAGCACCTCCAGACTCTGTTGATCGCTATTTCTATTATGAACACGTGAAGTGTGAGGATTGGCTTTGGATAGCGCTCATGAAGGCTCTGTATCCATCGAAATGGGGTCGCACCACGGAACGAGAGCGCCAGCGAAAGGCGTGGTGGTTACTGGAGTTTCAGAAAAGCGGATTTCTACTCATCGATGCTGTCAAGGAACCTATATGCGGCGGTAATCGAAAAAGAGTTAAGCTCATCGACTCAGCCGCGCACGACTTAATTGCAGAAATTCAGAAGATTAAGCCAAAGCAGATAGTCCTTATCAAGGCCACTGTTTATAAGGCCCTTTTTGACAAGTTAAGGGATGGTGGCTTTCCCGTCGTCAACGAGAAATCGTTGCCGTTCCCTAGTTCTGGCCGACAATCAGAGTTCGCCGTTGAGTTTCGCCGTTTGGTGGATACGGGGAGACTTCTGCTTTGTTCAACGTGAATTGTAGAATCAGTCTAAGCCGGCACCTTCGAACGCAAATGCCCAAAATAGCCTCCGCAAATCCCGCGAAGCACAAGCAGCCCAGTTTCGCGATTGCGATTCTGGCCGCCGGAAAAGGCACGCGGCTGAAATCGCGCCATCCCAAAGTGCTGCACGAAATCGCGGGCAAGCCGTTGCTGGCTCACGTGGTCGCAGCCGCAATGCAAGTCGTGCCTCCACAGAACATCTTCGCCATCATCGGGCACGAGGCCGAGAAGGTGCGGGCGGCGCTGCAATCAACCGGCATCGGCTTTGTGCTGCAAAGCGAACAGCGTGGCACTGGACACGCCATGATGCAAGCTCGCGAGGCACTGCGCGACTTTCAGCACGTGCTGGTGCTTTCCGGCGATGTTCCGTTGATCGCGCCGGAGACCATTGCGCGCCTTCGCGACTTTCATGCGGCCCACAAGGCCGCGATGACGATCCTCACCGCCGAGCCTTCCGATCCCACCGGTTATGGGCGCGTCTTCCGCCGAGTCGTCAAAGGCAAAGAGACCGACGAAGTGGAGCGCATCGTTGAACAGAAGGCCTTGCGCGGAAAAGAGACAGAACGGCGCGAGATCAACTCCGGTATCTACGCCTTTGCCACGGAGCCGCTGTACGCGCATATCGGTAAGCTCGGCACCGACAATCCACATCATGAGTACTATCTGACTGACATTGCGGCGCTATTGCGCAAAGCAGGAGCAAAAGTACTCGCTCTGCGCGCCGATGATTCCCACGAAGTGCTGGGCGTCAACACCCGTGTGGAGCTGGCCCAGCTTGACGCGCAGCTTCGCGCTAAGAAAGCGCGCGAGCTGATGCTGGCCGGTATAACCATCTTTCGTCCCGATAGCTGCGATATCGACGCCGATGTCCAGGTCGGAACAGATACTGTCATCGAGCCGTTCGTGCAGCTCATCGGCAAAACGAAAGTTGGTGCCGATTGCCGCATTCGCTCCTATTCCGTCATCACCAATTGTGAAATTGGCGACAACGTTCTGATTCAGCCCGGTTGCATTCTGGAAGATTCTGTCGTGCGCAACCGCGCGCAACTGGGCCCATACTCGCACCTGCGGCCGGGCAGCGATATCGGCGAGGACGCGCACGTCGGCAACTTCGTGGAGACCAAGAAGACACGCCTGGGCAAAGGATCCAAAGCTAATCACCTCACCTATCTTGGCGACTCGGAAATCGGAGAAGGCGTGAACGTCGGCGCCGGCACTATCACTTGCAATTACGACGGCGTGCATAAGCACAAGACAGTGATTGAAGACGGCGCTTTCATCGGCAGCGATGCCACCCTGGTTGCTCCGGTTCGCATCGGGCGCGGAGCCTATGTCGGCGCGGCGTCATGCATCACCGACAATGTTCCAGAAGATGCGCTGGCGCTCGGCCGCGGCCGCCAAACCGTAAAGGAAGGCTGGGCCAAACAACGCCGCGCCAAGATGAAATCGACATCCGAGTAGACTGCTTCGTCCGCTTAGCCATTGAGACTCGGGCTTTTAGCTCTACAATAAACCGGTATGTTTATTCGCACGCGGCATCCACTCCTGCGACGCTCTGTCCTGGCCCTAGTCGCAACTGCGCTTTTGCTGCTTGCCGGCTGCTCCCATCAGCCCGCCGCCAAGCGTTATGAATTGCAAGGCCGCGTCATGGCAGTGGATGCCGCAACTCGTGAGCTCACGATTGCTCACCAGGACATTCCGGGATTCATGGAAGCGATGACTATGCCGTACCTGGTCAGCAGCAGCGATGACTGGGTCTTCCGCGCGATTGCGCCTGGCGATCAGATCCACGCTACACTCGTCGTCAGCGATCACGCCGAGCTTCAGGGCATCAGCTTCTCCAAAGGCAGTGACACCGCCGGCGACGGAACTTCGCAGCTGCACATCCCGCAACCGGGCGAAAAGGTTCCCGACTTCACATTGACCAATCAGAACGGCGAAGCTATCCATTTCAAGCAATTCCGCGGCAACGCGCTGCTGCTGACATTCATCTACACGCGTTGCCCGTTTCCGGACTACTGCCCGCGCCTGAGCAGCCACTTCGCCCAAGTCCTGCTGCAGTTGCAGAAAAATCCGCAAGCATTCGCGCGGTCGCAGCTTCTCAGCATCAGCATCGATCCCGAGAATGATAACCCTGCGGCCTTGCGCGTCTACGGCAAGCGCTACACGGGCCGCGTCGACCCCAGCTTCCAGCACTGGCAGTTCGCCTCGGGCTCGCCCGAGCAGGTGCGCAAGGCCGCCAATTTCTTTGGGCTGGCTTACAACACCAAAGACGGACAGATCGTACACGGCCTCACCACGGTGCTGATCGGCAAAGACGGAAAAGTGCTCAAGGTATACTCAGGAAACGGTTGGAAGCCGGACGATGTCGCCGCCGAAATCGTTGCCGCGACTTCTGCTGGATGACACATTCTTCAGCGAGGCTGTCCGGGAGTCGTGATGATTCTTGGTTGTGAAGTTGACCGGCAACCCGCGCCAATACCTTTCGCCCTCATGTCGTGCGGTCGTACCGAATACAACTTCAAGGAGCTAACATGGCGGAAAATCATAATCCTGTTGCCCGACTGAACGAGCTAATCAGCGGCATTGAATTTTGCCATCTTGACCACGATTCGCCCGGATGGCACCTTGCACAGTTGCCCGATGGCCGCCCACAGAGCTGATCCCACTGGTGTCTTGTGGTTTGTCTCCGGCAGCAACACGGAGAAAGTCGAGGCCGTCAGGACCAGCCAGCGCGTGAATCTTTCCTTCGCCGATCCTGCGGCCGAGCGCTACGTTTCCATTAGCGGCTTCTGCGAGCTGGTGCGGGACCACGTCAAAGCCAAAGAGTTGTGGAAGCCCAGCTACACCTCCTGGTTCCGCGGCGGGCTGGACGATCCTAACCTCATCCTGCTGAAGATTGACGTGCAGCAAGCCGAATATTGGGACGCAAGGGCGGGCCGCATGGTGGACTTGCCCGGCTTCAACAAGCCGGCGATCCAATAGCGAAAACCGCAAGCGCCCTCGACTTCCGAAGAGTTGCGCCGCCACTAAACTCGACTCTATGGCAGGATCACGGCCGCGCCGTCGATCGCGTCCTGCTTGACGGCCAGCAAAGCTGCGTTCGCTTGATCGAGAGAAAACGATGTGACTTTCGGTCGAAGGCCGATTTCAGCCGCCAGCTTCAGGAAGTCGCGAGCGTCGGCGCGGGTCATGTTGGCAACGCTGCGGATCTGGCGCTCACCCCACAACAGGCTGTCATAGTCGAACTGTGGAATGCGGTCGAGATGGATCGCGTTGATCGCGACCACCGCGCCCTTGCGCAGGCTCGACAGCGCAGCCACCACAACGTCTCCGCTCGGCGCGAAGGTTACGGCGCGATCGAGTTCGACCGGAGGCTTTTCGCTCTCAGTTCCCACCCACTTCGCGCCCAGCGATTCTGCCAGCCTGCGATGCGAAGCTCCTCGGGTGGAAACATACACGTCGCACTTCCAGGCGTGAAGCACCTCAATCGCCAGCGACGCCGACGCGCCGAATCCGAATAGCCCCACCCGTTCGCCCTCTTCCACCCCCGCAACCCGCAGGCTGCGAAAGCCAATGATGCCCGCACACAACAGCGGCGCAGCGTGCAGATCATCCAGCTCCTCCGGCAGCGGGAAGACAAAGTCAGCACGAGCAAGGACGTACTCCGCATAACCTCCGTTCACCGTGTAGCCGGTGAACGTTGGCGAGTCACAAAGATTTTCCATCGCATGCTTGCAGAACCAGCACGTGCCGTCGGTGCCGCCGATCCACGAGACGCCGACTCGCGTTCCGGCAGGAAGCTCAAGAGTTGCGCCGTCCACGATGTCGCCAACAATCTGATGACCGGGAATGACGCGCTCCAGGCGCGGCGGAAGCTCGCCTTCGACGATATGCAAATCCGTGCGGCAGACACCGCAGGCGCGAACTTTCAGCAGGACGTGGCCCGGTTCGAACGCCGGCCGCGGGACATCTTCAATCCGCAACGGCCGCTGCGCAACATCGCTCGGAGTGGCTAGAACTGCGGCTTTCATAGGTTTCCTTGAACAACGAGCACCGAATGATTCTACAACTCCGGCCACAGCGCGCCGACGTCCCGGATTTCTGGGACAATGTGTGCATGATCATGCGAGCCATCTCATTCTCATTCACTCTCGCGTTGTTGCTCTCACTCGCGGGAACAAGCAGTTCCGCCGACAAGCCAGCCCCTCTTGCGCAGACGCTCACCGAAGTTTCTGCTGCCTACGCCAAGCTGGAGCCGCAATCGATTCGTCCCGCCGAGGGCTTCATCAAGTACGACTACCTCATTCCCGCCGGCTATTACAAACAGATGTGGGACTGGGACGGCTTCTTCATTGGCTCGCGCCTGGCGCAGCAGGGCAAGCCGCAGTACCTGAAGTGGTGGGTGCTGGATTTTGCCGGCACCATCGATAAGGACGGCTACGTTGCCGGCTGCATCACCACCAAGGGCCCGCGCCCGCTGATGGGCAAGTTCGCCATGAAACCTTTTCTGGCGCACGGTGCGGTCATCGCATCGGAGCGACTGAGCGACTATGAATGGGTAAAGCCCATCTGGGAGAGCCTGCGCAAGGTCATCACCTACCGCGAGCAGACGCAGTACGATTCGAAGTGGGGACTGTTCTTCTGGGAGAATGCAATTTCATCGGGTGCCGACAACAATGTCGCGCTGACCAACGATCCTAACGACAAGAGCGCCATCCTGGCCACCGACATCAGCACCTTCCAGTTCCGCGAGTACAAAGCCATGGCGCAGCTTGCCGACAAGCTGGGCAAGCCTGACGAGGCGGTGGAGTATCGCAAGAAGGCCGCGGACCTGAAAGCGGCGATGCTGGCGCACATGTGGTTCGCGCAGGAGACGATGTTCTATAACATCCGTCGCGACACCGGCCAGCCGGTGAAGCGCATCAGCTATTCCAACTTCGTCCCGCTCATCGATGACATCCTGCCACAGAAAAGCGCGCAGGAGATGATCCGCCGTTATCTGTGGAACAAAGACTACATGCTGGCGCCCTACGGACTGCGCAGCCTTTCCAAACAGGATCCCGACTACAACAACGCAGCTATCATCGTTCCCTATTCCAACTGGCAAGGGCCGATATGGATCAATGCGAACTACCTGAATTACATCTCCCTCAAGCGCTACGGCTTCGACAAGGAAGCCGCGGAGTTGTCAGGGATTCTCGGGCGCATGGTGCTTGCGGACATCCGGAAGTGGGGATCGATGCACGAGGACTACAACGCCGAAACCGGCGAAGGGCTCGCGCCTACGCCAGAGCAGTCGCCGAATCACGTCTTCGCAGGATTCGTCGGATGGAATCTTTTAGTGCAGGACATGCTGCAATGCGAGGTGAAGAAGGAATGCGGGTTCCTGCGGAATTACGGCGGCGGCGCGAGACAATAATGTGCCCCGCCCATGTTTCGAATAGTGCCGCCGCTCTGCGGCTCAGCTCATCCTCTATGCCAGCGGGGGCTTACGCCCCCGCCTACACCCATTCCGCCGCTTGCGCGGCTGGTTCGTCGGACTAACCAACGTTCTATCCTAATCGTGGCTCAAGCAGCTATCAGGGTGTTCTGGCGAAGTGCGAAGAGCGAGAAGCGAAGAGCGATGCTACTGATGGCTGACGGCTGATAGCTGACAGCTTCCTACGGCGTGCCGTACACCTTCTTGTACACTTCGGCGTTGCGCACGATGGCCTGCACGTACTCGCGCGTCTCGGTGAACGGAATCGACTCCACAAACTCTTCCACGTCGCGATAGTTGCCGGAAACGCGCCAATCTTGCACGCGGTCAGCGCCCGCATTATAGGCAGCCAGCGCGTACTCCACCTGTCCGCCGAACTGATCGATCATCTGCCGGAAATAGTGCGTTCCCAACTCAATATTCGTTGTCGGATCGAGCAGCGAGTCGGTGCTGTAGTGATGCAATCCTTCCTTCTTCGCCTCGCCTTTGCCCGTTCTGGGCAGCAACTGCATTAGCCCATATGCGTTGGAATGCGAGATGGCACTGGGATTAAACTCGGACTCCTGGCGAATCAGCGACGCCACCAGATAAGGGTCGAGCCCGTTCTCTTCGGAGTACGTCCGCAGGGCGTCCCAGTAAGGACGCGGGAAAAGTCCTTGCCAATACGGCGCGGGTAGCGCATTCACGTCCATGGCAAAGTAGCCGCTGATGGCCCGCTTCAACGCCTGCAACGCGCGATAATACTCGCCGCCGCTGGTATAGATCTTGGCAACCTCCAGCATCTCCCAGCACGGGCCGGTCGAACTGCCTGCCTCCAGTTCGCGCACCGCCAGGTCGGTCGTCCCGGCGTTCTCCAGCAGCTTGGCGCGGCCGTAATGCAGATCGTCTTCCGGCGGATCGGTGATTTGCGACACCGGATCGAGCGCAGCCGCTGACGAGACATGTTGCAGCGCGGCCACAGTCACAACCGGCGCGGTAGGCAGCGTCGCCAAACGGCGGCGCGCTAACACGCCGTAATAATAATTGCGGTATCGCTCGGAAAGCTTCTGGTAATACGCCCGCGCTACGCCGTAGTCGCGGTCATCCTCGGCCATGCGGCCACGCCAGTACATGGCATTGGGAACTTCGTTCGTTGCCGGGTAGAACTCAACCTGCTCCTCAAAATATTTTTTCGCTTCGTCTTTGCGATTCTGGCGGTAGGTTAGCCAGGCACACTTCCAATGCGCATAAGCGGCTTTGGTCCCGCTGGGAAAGCGCTCATGGATTTCGCGATAGTAGTCGATGGCGTGATCGTAATCCTTGCGAAGCAGGTACATGTTGCCGGTGGTGAGCAGCGCTGACTCCAACCACGGCGACTTGGGAGTAGACGCGCGCATGTGTTCGACGATGCTACTGATCGAGCCGTCATCGTTGGCGTCGCGAGCGATCTCGACCTGCTGATACCACTTCTCCGCGCTGGCCTCGCTGCCGTCGTCGGGAATCTGGTCCAGCGCTTCCCGCGCCGCGCGGGTGTTGCCGTCGTGCCTATAGGAGTTGGCCAGCTGAATCAGTCCCGCCGGCCGCTGGCCCGCAGGAGCGAGATCGACGACATAGCGGTATTCATTCGCAGCCGCACCGTACCGGCGCACGGCGTACAAAGAGTCGGCGCGCTTGAGGTGCTCCGCATAGGTCACCGGCGGCAGCGAGGGTTCCTCGGGAATCTTCCTCAGATCGGCCTCGGCCTGGTCGGCGAGAGAGCTGGTCGCATATTCGTAATAAACGCGCTGTAGAATCTCGGCTCCATGGCGACCTTGGCCATCCTGTACGTAGGCCTTGCCGAGGAAGTATTCCGTCTCCGCCTTGGCAGGCGAGCGGTGCGCCTCCAGCAAGCGGATGGCCTCGCTTGCCCGATTCATCGCCAGCAAAGCCTTGGCATTGGCAATAGTGGCATCGTGCTCGTATAGCGAGTCAGGAAAGCGCGTGCCGAAGTCGCGCAGATAGGCCAGCGACTCCTCGGGGTTGTTGCTGAGCACATACGAGTTGCCGATGAAGAATGCGATGTAGTCTTTGAGTTCGCCAATCTGCGGCTGCGCCTTCTGGAAGGCGGCGATGGCCGCGGGATATTGCGCGTCGAGATAGTGGGCATAGCCGATGGCGAACCAAGCCAGCGCTCCGGCCTCGGTGCCAGCGTGGGTGTGGGCGTAATTCTCGACCCCGGTGTAGGCGGCGGGCGTGCGCGACTCGACCAGTTGCCGCGCCATAGGCCGCAAATCGCTGGAGGCCACAAAGCTGCGCTTCATGCGGTGGGCGCGCGCCGCTGTAACCTTCTTGCGGTGGTGCGAATGGGCCGAGGCCGACTTCTTGTGCGCGGTGGTCTTTGATTCTTGTGTGCTCGTGGCTTTCTTCTTGGTTGTGGACGAAGACGTACTGTCTTGCGCGAACAGTCCATTGCTGGGCAACGCCAGCAGGCAAGCCAGAAGGGTGACGATAAGGCGGCTCGGAAACATCGCTGTATGCAGTTTAGCGCGATTGCCGACTGTGGGCCTATGACGATTCGTTTACAGAATCGATTCCCGTCTGTGACATCCGGGAGGCTGGCGCGTCCGTATGATAGACGTAAGTTCCACCAGAGCCGACAACCATCGGGCACTCAAAAGGCGTGCGCGGCAATCAGAAGTACACCCCTGGTTAGCCCGATGCCGTTCCGAATAGGTAAAATGGGGCACAGCAATTGCGTTACTGGCGTAAAATCTGAATCTACACAAACATGGGAACCATCCAACCAAAAGTAGCTGAACCGGCGGGCGATGAGTTAGCACTGGTTCATGCGGCCAAAGCGGGCGACATCAGCGCCTTTGAGCAGTTGGTGCATCGCTATGACCGCAATGTTTTCCGGATTGCGCAGCACATCACGCAGAACCGCGAAGACGCGGAAGACGTGGTGCAGGACGCATTCCTGAAGGCATATCAGAACCTGGCCAACTTTCAGGAGCAGTCGAAGTTCTACACCTGGCTGGTGCGGATCGCGGTAAACGAGGCGCTGATGCGCCTGCGCCGGCGCCGTCCGGAACGGATGGTGTCGCTTGATGAGGACATCAAGACCGAAGAAGATTCCATGCCGCGGGAGGTCGCGGACTGGTCGCCGAATCCGGAACAGCTTTATACGCAGGGCGAGCTGAAAGAGATTTTGGGCAAGACCATTCAGGGGTTGCCACCCAGCTTCCGCACGGTATTTGTCCTGCGCGACGTTGAGGGCCTTTCCACCGAAGAAACGGCGGACGCCTTGGATTTGAGCATTCCGGCGGTGAAGTCCCGATTGCTTCGCGCCCGGTTGCAATTGCGTGAACGTTTGAGCAAATACTTCAAAAATCGCGCTGGTGGAGACGGCAAAAAGTGACCTGCTCTGATTTTCTGAAAGAGCTCACCGATTATCTTGACGATTCCATGGACGCCCAGACCAAGGCGGAATTGGAAGACCATCTTCAGTGGTGCCACAACTGCTATGTCGTTTGCAATACGACGAAGATGACCATCGAGATCTACCGCGACTCCCACCTGTACGAACTTCCCGACGATCTGCGCGGCCGTTTGCGCACCGCGATCATTTCGAAGTGCCAGGGCCACAAGGATTCGTGCACATAGAACCTATCTACTTACCGCATAAATCGCTTTGTATCGGGGCGCTGCTTCAGCTACGCAGTTGCAAGGGCTTTTCCGTGCAGGATTTGCGCTAAAACCCACCTACAGGCCTCCCGGCTGAACTAATGTCAGTTGCACATTCGCGGCATTTGGATATAATTCCTCACCACAAACAGCAATAAGGAATATAAGGAGGTTTTGGAATGAGAAAGGTCTATTTGGTCGCGGTGCTTGGCGTGTTGCTGATGCCGCTGTTGGCAACCGCGCAGAGCGCGTTTAACGGCACCTGGAAGGTCGACATGAATAAAGTCGGTTTTCCCACGAAGCCCGACATCTACCTGCTACAGAACGGCATGTACGAATGTAAGTCGTGCGTGCCGGCCATCGATGTCAAAGCCAACGGCCAGGATCAGAAGGTCATGGGCCATCCCTACTACAACAGCATCGCAATCAAAGTGGTGACCGACCATGAGGTGGAGGAAACCGACAAGAAGGACGGCAAAACCGTTGCGACGTCCAAGATGATGGTTTCCTCTGACGGAAACACGATGACCTACGAATTCAGCGACAGCAGCAACACCAGCGGTGCGCCCGTCACCGGTAAAGGCGAAGCCATGCGCGTGGGCGCGAAGGCCCCGGCAGGAGCCAATGCCATCTCCGGTTCGTGGCGAACCACCAAGATGGAGAATATTTCTGATAATGGGATCACGTGGACATATAAGGTCAGCGGCGACGAACTGAGCATGAACGCGCAGACCGGTCAGTCCTATATGGCCAAGATGGACGGAGCTGACGTTCCGTTTAAGGGCGATCCCGGCATAACCACCGCTTCCGTAAAGAGCGTGGGAAAGAACACCATCGTGGAAACCTTTAAACGCGACGGAAAGGTCATTGGCTTAGCTAAGTCGACAGTGAGTGCGGACGGAAAGACATTGAATGTCGTCTACGAGGATAAGCTGCACGGATCGACGATGAATTACAAGGCCACGAAGCAATAATGTCAGTTCATGGCTTGTGCACGCCTGAACCTTAAGCGCGAGCGGCCACCTTGGCCGCTCTTTTTCATTGATGAAGGATGCTACTCTTCCGCGATCATGTACTGCTCGATCTTGCCGTCCGGCATTTCGTAGATGATGATGACCAGGCTCTTCTTGGGATACTTCACTTCGTAGATACGTGCGATCATCCCGCCGCGCCCTGACGATCGGGTCTGGGTGAACTCTTGGGGCGCTCCCAGCGGCCCCAAGCTATCCGCGTAGTCCTTCAGCGCCTGGTCAGTGAAGTAGGCGTTCGCATTATCGGTAAACAGCGACCGATCGATCTTGCCTTGCTGCAGGCCGTCGTACACCTTGCGCATCAACTCATCTTGTTTCGGATCCTGCGGATTGGCTGCTTTCACCAGCAGCGCCCTCACCTGGTTGCCGATCTCCGAAGCCGCTTCCGCCGCATCCTGATTGGTCAGCACTACGATCGCGATCTTGTCGTCAGGCATCACGATGTTCTCGGCGGTGAAGCCGGAGACCTCGCCGCCATGCTCCAGCACGCGATGCCCGTTCATGCTGGTAACGAAAACGCCGAGGCCGTAGCGCGCGCCCACGCCATTCTTCAGCACAACCTCGGTCTCCATGTCGCGATACGAAACCGGCTTAAGCACGCTCTGGTTGACGATGGAGATGTCCCACTTTGCAAGGTCTTCCGCCGTCATCGCCAACTCGCCGGCCGCGAACGTCCAACCGCGGCCTTCCTTGGGAGCGGGATGTAGCGGCCCCAGCGCATAGCGAAAATAACCGGTGGGATCGGTGGGCGGCAGCTTGTTGGCATTCGTGTCCGCCACGCTCTTCATTCCCAGCGGCGTGAACACCCGCGGGCTGAGCAGTTGCAGTAGCGGCTGGCCGGAAACTTTCTCCACAATCGCTCCGGCGATCACGTAGTTGGTATTGCTGTATTGCCACTTTGTGCCCGGCTCGAAATCCAGCGGCTTGCGCGCCCAGCGATCCATGATGCCTTCGGCGCTGATCGGTTGCAGCATCAGCGGAGGGACATAATCCTGCGGCCAAAAATCCTGATAGCCGGAGGTATGCGACAGCAGCTCGCGAATCGTGATCTGGTTGCCGCTGGTCAGCCCAGGGATGTACTTCGCCACGGGTTCGTCGAGCGACAGCTTGCCTTCCTCGGCCAGCATCAGCACCGCCGCAGCGGTGAACTGCTTGCTGATGGAGCCGATGCTGTAGCGCATCTGCGGCGTGGCCGGAGTTTGCGGATCGAGCCGGGCGGCGCCATAGGCTTGTACGTAGGCGATTCTCCCATCTTGCACGACAGCGATGGAAGCTGAAGGCACGCCGGTGGCCTTCAATACTTGCTGGGCGATGCCGTCGATGCTACCGCGCAACTGCGGCGCCAGTAATGGCTCCGTCTGTGCCTCGAGTGACGACACGGATAAGAGCAGGAAAAAAGCGCAAGCCAGCCTGGGCTTGAGAAGAGTGAGATTAACGCTGCGCATTGGCTGCCTCGGAGGAAGAGATTGAAACGCACTACACTATCGCAAGCGGCCCGACGGAACAACCTCAGCTTGACATCACCGCCGCGAAATGTCATTTCTATTTACTTTTCGTTTTCTGCCAATCGGGGTCCCCGGAAGACGCCCCGCCGCAGGCGGGTCTTCTGGGGTGAAACGATGGGGCAAGGCACAGTCTTCTATACTGAACGGATTCAGCGCGGCGGAAAGGCTCTGTGAGGATCAAGGTCTTCTATCACGACAAGTGTTTTGACGGCGCCTGCTCGGCGGCGCTGTTCACGCGGTTTTATCGTGAGCGCATTCGCGAGCACGCCCAATTCGAATATCAGGGGCTGGTGCATCGCGCCGGGGCGCTGTTCAACGAAGCCGATTTCACCGGCGACGAGAACGCCATTGTCGATTTCAAGTATTCTTCATCGCCGCGCATCACCTGGTGGTTCGATCATCATCAGAGCGCGTTCCTGACGCCGGAGGACGCCTCGCACTTTGAGCAGCAGCAGAGCAATACCATGTTTTACGATCCTGGCTTCCGCTCCTGCACCAAACTGATCGCGGTGGTGACCGAGCAGCGCTTCGGCTTCAATCCCGCGCCAGTGGCCGAAATGATCGAGTGGGCCGACATCATCGACGGGGCGCTCTACGACGGTCCGCAGTCGGCGGTGGAAATGAAAACTCCGGCCACGAAGCTGACCATGCTGATCGAGGCGAACCAGGATCCGCAGTTCATTCCCAGCCTGATTCCGGCGCTCGCCTACAAACCGCTAGGGGAAATCGTCTCGCAACCGGCGATCGCTGACCGCCTCCCCGAACTGATGGAACGCCATCGCCGCTCGATCGAGATCCTGCGGCAGCGCGCCGAATGCGAGGACGGGACGGTTTTCTTCGACGTTACCGATCACGATCTTGAGGGCTACAACAAATTCATCCCGTACTATCTGCATCCGCAATGCGTTTACAGCGTGGGATTGAGCAAGAGCAGCTTTCGCACCAAGGTCTCGGTGGGCTCCAATCCCTGGACAACGCTGACGCACATGGAGAACCTGGCCAAGATTTGCGAGCGCTATGGCGGAGGCGGACACGCGCGGGTGGGAGCGGTCTCATTTCCCCCGAACAGGTTCGACGAGGCGCGTCAAGCCGCGGAGGAGATTGTTAAGGAATTGCGCGCCAGCTATCGGGCCGAATGAAGTGAAGTAGGAGACTTATTGTCCAGATATCGTACATCCCACACATTCGAAACCCGCGAATGTGTGGGGCACCCGGCGCGATACCCCCACCGGACTCCTCAGGCACTCTATCGAGGGAGACTGCTTTTCAAAGGAGCCTCATTTCGCGTATACACAAGGGTACGCGGGTTTGGGGAGAACAACTTGGCCGCACCATACTTGATGCCCGAACAGGTCGCTCAACTTGCGGAGTGGGTCGCTCAGTACATCACCGTTCAGCGAGCGCGGTACACTCCGTCCGCGATGCCGCTGCCGCGAGCAGAACGGGCCGCAATGGACGCCTTTTTCTCGCCTGACGTTCTGAATGTGCTTTTGCTAACGCTCCAGGATGAGCGCGTCCAAAATCCGCCTTTTTACCCGCAGCTTCAAGCGATGGGGTTTCGCAATCTGCCCGATCAATCTGCAATGGATGCGATTACGTTCAGCGATGTTGTCGTTTCACATATGCCTTTCACAGATGGGTTGCTGTTTCACGAGCTTGTTCACGTGGAACAGTATCGGCAACTCGGGATTGCGCGGTTCTCGGAACTTTACGTGACCGGCTTTTTAAGCGGCGGAGGATACAGACGCATTCCGCTGGAGGATCACGCTTACGGGTTGGGCGCTCAGTACGAGGCCAACCCTCAACAGCGGTTTTCAGTGGAGGATGCCGTTCGTGATTACATTCGGCGGGGGGCGTACTGAATACATTCCCCACGAAGGCCACTAGGGAGACTCAGTGCTACCGTCGCGAGGCCCGGCTAGCGATGACCGAGTTTGCGCCGCGCGGCAGCATTGCTTCCTCGGCGCGCTGCAACAGCGCCCAATCAGACTGGAATTCCGGCGACAACTCGCGATGTTTGGATTTCACCGAAAGCAGGTCTTCGGTACGCGCCAGCAATAGCTGCAACGCCAGCCGGGAATCCGATTCCGGGCTGACAATGTTGCCGGTGGTTAAGCCGACGCGCTGAAGGCGTCCGCTGTCCTCGGCTTCCAGCCAAGGTTGGCCGTTGCCATCAAGATACACTCGTCCGCGCGCCTGGAGGTTGCGGAACAGATTGCGCAGCTCGCGGCGGTCGGAGACGATTCCGTCGTCGATGGCGGTGTGCAGCACTTCCTCGAAGCGATCGCGGTAGATTTGCCATTGCTGCTTATCGCCAACCTGTTCCAGGCGCTCGGCGCGCAATTCTCGCTGTAGTTCTCGCGTCTGCGCGCGGTCGCCGGCCTGCTTTGCGGCGGCGAGATCTTCCACAAGAACGGCCGAATTTTCCGAAGGACGATTGCGCAGCTCGTGGTCGGGGTTAAAGCGACCGGTCAAGAAGTAAGAGGCAGCCAGCACCGGCAGCGCCTGCGCCTCAACCGCCGCGATGGGAATCAGCCACTTCTTGGAGCGAACCGTCTGCTCGGTGCCTTCGCGGCAATCCGAACTGCGCTTGTAGGTGCCGGGCACCTGCTCTACCCGGACCACGCGCAGGCCAAGCTCGGGATGACGCTCGGCATAGTGAGCGAAGCTGCGCGCGATGGCTTTGGGACCGGTCATACCGAGGTCGTTGAGCACGTCGCGGTGGGCCGAGTGCGGAAAATAAGTATCGACCACCAGCTTGGCGAAATCGGCGCAGTTGCGCGAGAAGCCGTTGTAGTGATTGACATTGGGCCGCGCATTAAACTTGCGGATGAACTCTTCGTCCTGCTCCACCGTGGTATGGACCTGGAAGATGTAGATTTCGCGCACGAAGGCGGCGGCGACGGAGTCGCGCCAGTTGGCTTCGGGATTGGTGAGGCAGCGCGAGGTGGCGCACAGCCGCCCAAGATGGTTCTGGCGATAATGGTCCTGCAAAACACTGCGCAGTTCAGGAGAGCCGAACAGAGGCCGGTCGCGCAAGTCCTCCACGCCATAGAGATAGAGGCCCAGGGGAACGATATTCCACTCGTAGGGTTGGTCTTCCATGTAATCTTCGTAGTTCTGAATGACCGAGCCCGGCTCGTCAGGACCGCACATCCGAAGGGTGACCGGCGAAGCCGGACAAATTCGCGACAGGTAAACCGCCGAGTGGCCCGCACCGGTGATTTCGGCCGTTACCGGTAAGGGATGTGCGTTGGTCTTCGCATTCAGGAGCAAGCCAATGTCGGCTCGCGCAGCCGGGTGAACGGCCAGAGCGAAAATTACGAGGATCGCCTTATGCCAAAGTCGCATATGCCTTATCAGTCCGCTCAGCCTCAAGGCACTTGCGGGACTCACTAGTGGTTTAGACGAGATCGGATCGTTGCGGGATCGCTTGAAAACCGATCCGCTTACTTTTTCCGTCTTCTATCATACCGTTAGACTTCCAAAGACTTCCAAGGGCAACGTTAACTGATTGTGAACCAGCGTTAACCGATGGTGAACCAGAGTCCTCGCTTTTCTTTTGCAAAGCATTCATAAAGGAATAAACTTGTCAGGATGGCAATCTGTGGGGAGGCCGGCGACGTACCCAGAGATGAAGGTGTTGAGCGTGGCGCGAACGGGAGTTGGGAGCTGCGGGAAAGCTCGGCAAGTGACTTGCGCCTTCAGCCGGTGCTGTTCCTCACAAAGCCGGCCTGCCGCCAAACGGCAATTCAATTAGGAGATCAAAGATGAAAAAGAGAGTTCTCTTGGTAATTGGGCTCTATCTTTGCAGCATGACGATGCTGGCTGTAGCTAAAGACATGACGTGGAACGGTTGGGTCAGCGACTCCAAATGCGGCGCAAAGGGCGCCAATGCGGCCCACGAGGCCTGCGCGAAGAAGTGCGTCGGAGAGGGCGAGAAGCCAGTCTTCGTTACCGATAAGGACATGAAGGTCATTGCCGTCGACAACCCGGATGCGCTCAAGGACCACCTTGGACACCACGTGCAGGTCACCGGCAACATGACCAGCGACGGTTCGCTGCATGTAGCCAGCGTCAAGATGCTTTCGCAAAAGGGCGGAACGGGCGGCGCTATGAGCGACATGCACTGAGCTGCCAGCAACAACAACAGAAGGGCGGCCGCAAGAGGCCGCCTTTTTCTTGTTCCAATTTGTTCGTGGGACGGCGGTGCGGCCTTGTGGGAGGGCGACAAGGGAGGGTTGCCGTTCTTGAACTGCTGGAGGATGCAGCGCTCTGTCTCGGTGAGTCCGGGGCAGGTCGTCCCTTCTGGTTCCACATGGGGATGACCAAAGAAGCGCCGCTTGCGATAATCGAAACTGTCATGCATCCCCTTTATCAGCGTTTGCGCGAACTCGATTGGGATACGTTTCAAAGATTGGCATTTCAGCTGATTGCCGAGAGGCATCCTGGGCTTAATATCCGCCATGTTGAGGGCGCGGGAGGGGATCGGGGTCTCGACCTGTTCGAGGGCCGACTGAAGGACCAACCCGCCATTTGGCAATGTAAGCAGTTTCCCAACGGCCTCGGGCCTAAGCAGCGGCCGCAAGTGAAGGAGTCGCTTCGCGCTGCTTTGAAGTATTTCAATCCCAAGCAGTGGGTTCTGGTTGTCTCTATCGACCTCGACAGAAAGGCGCATGAGTGGTTTCAGAAGCTGCAACAATCGTACGCACAAAGGACGGCGATCGGACTATTCCAAGCCTCTGACATCGTTCGCGAGCTCATCTATCGGCGGAATTTGCGGGATGCATTTTTTCCTGGGGCCGTAGTGGACACGGTTATGGTGCGGCGCGCGATTCAGGGACTGGGTGAGCCAACTTCAGACGAGCTGTCGCAGCTCGCAAACGGGCAGCTCGATGAATTAATCGCCAGACTTGAGGCAGTTGATGGCAGATTCAACTATCAAATCGTGCACGGGCCGAATGTCGGAGCTGACATAGCATCGGCAACACAGCCGCATCCATTGCTTATTGCTTCTGTGTTTGACCAAGATAAGCGCATTAACGTGTTTGCAAGAGATTTGGAAGCCATTACCCTTGACCCACCAAAGATAAATTTTACGCTGAAAGGCTCAGGTGTAGCCAAGTTCCAAGAATTCCTCAGAACTGGCAGGCGGCAGGAGTTCGAGACGGACGAAGTCTCGACTCCAACCTCCACTCTGGACTTCATACTTCCTCAGAAGGAAGTGACGGGCTGGAAGCTCGTAGTCATGCCTGCGGTGTCTATCACCAACAAAATCCTATCGCTTAGGGTCACTTTCTCGAGTAGCTCCGAACAGATTCGTTACGAACTTGTTCAGTTTCGTGTTTCGAGTGCAGGCAATGAACAGGCAGACATCGAATCGACCTCGCCTCTTCCGTTTGTGCTCTCTTTCACGTTACCGCTGATTGAAGGCAAGGAAGGAAGCTTTAGCGTACAAGAGAGGTTCGAGGGCGCAGGTGTGCAAGCGGTCGCGAAGGCGATTCGCGCGATTTCCGCGCTCAGGACCGGCGGCAGCGTTGAACTTTACGCCCTCGAAATTGAGAAACCGCTTGGGACACTGAACGCCTTAGCGTCAATGTCGGCTGAACGAGAGAAGTGGGAGCAAGTAATCTTGGATGCCGCGCGCGTTTCGGAAATCTACAACGCGAATCTCCGGGTGCCTGCCCGCATAGGCGTCAGTGATCTGCGAACACTTGCCCTGCTCATGGCCATTGCCCAAGGCGAGCAACTTCCGATCGATAGCTTCAATGCCAAGTTGATCAAAAGCGCTGAGCATGAAGCTGTAGTCGCGAGCGCTATCGACCGGAAACTAGAGGTAGTCGCAGAGAAACTAGAGCTAGTCGCAGAGTTCCCGAAGCTCGATCCTTCGCCAGTGGTCTTTGGCACGGGCGTTGATACAGGGCCGGTGTCTCTGTACGCCACGGGAGCTGCTATTGATGACGCTGCAGATTTCGTAGCCCGGTACAAGAAAGCTGATTATGGAGAACCAGTGCCAGTTCGATTCACGTTCAGTGAAGTTCGTGCGCAACTCGGAACTGGCGGTAACCCTCATATTTTCATAAGGCCAGCGCAACTTCAAGGTCTGCCTCGAATTCCGGACTGACGGGAGAACCTAGGGATAGGTAAGAGCATTCCGTTCCTCTGATATCCCAGCAGG
>JBEKQY010000032.1:0-21834 GCA_049519235.1 Candidatus Korobacteraceae bacterium
TATTGGCCTGACCGAAAACCGGATCAGCAGCATCATGAACGGGAAAAGCGCAATCGATACAGAACTAGCACTCAACATGCAGGCGGTTCTAGGCGTGAACGCAGATGAGCTTCTGAAACTGCAAACGAGCTATGAACTCGCAAAGACCCAGATCGAATTCCGACTCGACCCTGAACTTACCACTCGCGCCAAGTTGTTCGGCGAGCTTCCGGTGACAGAAATGATAAACAGGGGTTGGCTGAAGGGAATCACCGATCTGAGAGACGCCGGGCTTAATTCAGCACTATGCAACTTCTTTAATGTGCCCTCCATTGACCAAATCGAGACCCTCCCTCACGCACCCAAGAAAACCGGCATTACTGAGAAAGCGACTCCTGTTCAGGTTGCATGGCTTTATCGTGTTCGACAACTTGCACTGGATTTGCCCGCCCCTAAATATTCGGAAGCTGCTTTACGAGCGACCCTTAAGAAGCTAAGGCCGTTGCTGATTTCGCCCGAGGGGGCGCGCAAGGTGCCCCGAATGATGATGGAGTGCGGAATAAGATACGTCATTGTAGAGTCGTTGCCCGCCGCGAAAATTGATGGCGTCTGCTTCTGGGCAGGCGACAACTCTCCGGCCATCGGTATGTCGCTGCGGTATGACCGCATTGACAACTTCTGGTTCGTTCTTCGTCATGAAATCGAGCACGTACTCCGTGGTCACGGGAAGGCCGCTGTGATGTTGGACGCAGAACTTGAGAGGGAGCGCGCCAGCACAAGCGGAGATATCCCCGAAGAAGAGCGGGTCGCAAACGAAGCAGCAGCCGATTTCTGTGTTCCACGCGCCAAACTAGAAAGCTTCATTGCGCGAAAATCCCCGATGTTCGCCGAGCGGGACATTCGTGGGTTTGCAGCAACAGTACAAGTTCACCCTGGAATCATAGCGGGCCAACTACAACATGAGACTGGCAGGTACGACTTATTCCGCAATCATCTAGCGAAGATTAGATCAATTGTCACGCCTAACGCATACGCTGACGGTTGGGGGAACCCGGCCCCGGTTGAGATATAAAGGAGCATCGCTAAATGGCAAACGCGATACAGAAAAAACAGAAGTTCATCCGCTATTTCCGCGAACAGACGGGCCAGAAAGAATACACCATGCACGATGTGGCGGTCATGGCCCACAAGATGGGGTAGTGGGCTGATTGTGTGTTGCTGAGTTCATCGGGCATTTTGCTCCGATCCGGGCCACGGATGTCCGCTCGCTTTGTTTGCTTCAAAGGTACGAATGGCTGTTTCGATCTGCGCGCCCCGCGCTTTGATTTCGATCAGTTCCCGCTTCATATCTGCTATGGCATCATCCCACGAACTGATCTGGTTTGTTTGTGCGGATTCCTCTTGACTTGCTTTACGCATGTGCATATAATCCTCGTATACCAATATGGCTTACATATACAAAGACGCTCTGAATGCCGCACAGCAAGAGTTGCACCAAGCGATGCGGATGCGCGATCAGTGGACGCTTGAGGTCGCGCGCCTTGAGCAGCTTGTGAAGTCTCTCGCTGTGAGTGCCAATAAGAATCGGGTTTTGCAACGACAGCCGGACGTAGTGGGCCTGCAAGAACTGGTGCTCACAGCCGTTCGGACAGCAAGTAGCCCGACATCCCCGATGAGTGCAGCCGACGTGAAAGCGCACCTGTTGAATATGGGCTATGACTTGTCGCGGTATTCCAACCCTTCGGCTGTCATTTACGGCGCATTGAAACGGCTGGCGAAGAAAGGTGGGCCGCTGATCGAAGTCGATCCCGGTAGGTATTACGCGCGTCTTGCCAGCATAGTAGCGGAGTTTTGATGTCAAATGCGAAACGCCCCGCGTTACGAGCGCAGAGCGTCTCAGATTGGAGGTTACGCAGTGAGAATCCTTATCGTGATTCGCTTCGCTGCCAACAAACCCACGGTGGAAATAACCGTCATTCCACCATAGCCCGTAACCAGTAGCACGAAACGCCCCGCTTCCCGCGTCAACGGGTTGCGGGGCTAATCCAAAGCGCGGAGTAACCCACGCCCTAGACCCAAAGATATTGTGGCTGGTTTCTCCGCTTAACGCAAGTGGAGAAATCAGATGACATGCAAACGCTGCAATCACACGGCTCGCAAGTTTGGGCGCTATGGCAAACGCCACATTCAGCGGTATCGCTGCACTACCTGCAACGCTACATTTTCCGAGTATGAACCCAAGCTCGGAACCCACTACACCGATCCTGAGACGGCATCCAAAGCTCTTGCGATGATGCTTGAGGGGATGAGCGTTCGCGCCATCTCCCGGCTGACCGGACTGCACAAGGGCACGATTCTCTCGCTCATGCTGACGGCAGCGCAGCGAGCGGAAGCGCAGTTGAACTCGCTTGTCCGCAATGTCCGAATGGCCTATCTCCAAGCCGATGAGCTTTGGTGTTTCGTTGGCAAAAAGCAACGGCGTATACGCACAGGGGACTCGCCGGAGCTTGGGGATCAGTGGGCCTTTGTCGCCCTTGACGCGGAAACCAAATTGATCGTGTCTTGCGTAATCGGCAAGCGGACGGTGCAAACGACACACAATTTTCTCGCTGATCTCAAGAGCCGAATTGCCGATGCGAGGTTTCAACTGACCACAGACGGATTCCACTTCTACGAGCGCGGAGTTGAGGACGTGTTCGCGGGGCAGGCCGACTTCGCGCAACTTGTCAAACTGTTCGGCGATTATGGCCAGTTCGACACATCCGAAGCGAGGTACTCCCCACCAAGAATCACGGAGGTTATATCCAAGATTCGAGACGGAAGGCCCGATCCTGAGCACATATCCACCAGTTACGTGGAGAGGTCGAATTTGACTCTGCGTATGCATTTACGTCGCTACACTCGACTGACGAATGCGTTCAGCAAAAAGCTGGACAATCTCAAGGCAGCGGTTACGCTATATGTGGCCTTTTACAACTTCTGCCGCGTTCACCAAACGCTGCGCGTCACTCCCGCGATGGAGGCGGCCTTGACGGATCACACTTGGACGCTGAACGAACTTCTCGCATAGGAGCACCAGATGCATCCAGTATTAGGGCCTTTAGAACTTCCTCAAGGTTTTGAGTGTGAGCATTGTTCATACCGAATTGTGCTCCCATTCCCCACGCCAAAATCCATTGCTGGACGTCCAGACTGGTGGCCCAATGAGCGCGACTGGCTATACCTTGCATGTCCCGACTGCAAGCAAATATCTGCTTATATTGGGTTTCGTAGTGCGGCCCCCCTAGCCAGCCAAAAGAAGGCTCACGCAGATGAGCTTTTGTGGCGTATATCGTTCCGATGCGCCGTGGAAGGCTGCAACACTCCCGTGCAATTTCATGTACTAGCGGAGTCCACAGTAACCGAAACCACAGAACGTGAATTGCGCGCGAAACTTGCCAGCGGATATTGGAAAGGCGTTTCCCCGTGCGGGCATCCCATCGCCATAACGGAAAACCAAAAACTCGTGTTTGATCTGATACACGAGGGAAGGCTACAGGGATATAATCCGAATCATCGGATGTGGAATAATTTCGGTTCGCAGACATGACTCACAGCCTAGCCTTTCCATGAACGTATTTAGGAAAAACTGTGAGAACACAAAAAACTCGTGCAACACAGAATTAGCCCAGTGCCCAAGATGGGATGGCCGCTTCCTAAGCCAATTGACCCCTTCGATTTGTTCGCTAAGCAGTTTGCGGACGCAGCGCGAGAGGAAACACGCGAAGATAAGATTACCAAAAAGCCGTACAAGGCCAATCTTTCCTACGCGAAGCGCCTCGCGAGCGGCAAGCAGCTCTGGCTGTGGTTCGATGTCGATGATGCGACTCGCCCGCAGATGGTTAAAGGGCTGCACCTGTATCGCGAACAGATGGTCAGTGAAGCCGTGATCGGAGTGAATACCGCCGAGCACTGGAACAGAATTAACCCTCAGCAGAGGCGTCTGCCATTCGTTCCTGATCTGACCGATGATGTGAATGAGCGAATGAAGGCTGCGGAACTCGAAGAGCAAAAAGCGGGCTAGCTCTTCTTCCATCTTGCTTGTGCAGCTAGACGGGCTATCTCGGAGCGTTCAGCGGGCGATAGCGCCTTCGCTCTCGCCTTGCCGCCCTTCAATCCGCCTATCCGCTTCTTGGACGGGTGCCTCTTGGACTCGCTCACGGTATCCTCGGCATCACCCGTGGCAATGTCAAACACCTGTTTGGCGAGTTTGATCGGATCGCGCGGACGTTTTGCCATGCCCCCATCCTGCCACATCCCGCGACTTCCCGCCATAGCCCGCGATTTCAAACTGAGACACTACCCAACCTACGGCTTCATTGACACCGGTCAACAGCCTCTGTTAGTTTCAATAGTTCCAGTTACACCCTAGCGCCCGCAGTGCAACTTCAGCAGTAAGCACTCAACGACACAGGATGGACACTACTCTCCGACAAGCAGGCCAATTACTGCTCGACGCCGTCCCCACGATGGTGCTGCTGTTGTCGCTGTACGTTATTTACCAGAATTTCCTGCGCAAGCCGCTACAGCGGGTCCTGGCCCAGCGTCGCGAGCGCACCGAGGGAGCCATTTCGAAGGCGCGGGCGGACGTGGCCTCTGCCGAAGCGCGGACTCAGGAATACGAGCAGAAGCTGCGAGAAGCGCGGCTGGCCGTCTTCAAGGCGCAGGAAGCCCGCCGTCAACAAGCTCAGCACATGCGAGCGCAGGCGTTGGGGGAGGCGCGTCAGCGCGCTCAACAGCAAATCCGGGAAGCGCAGCTCGCCATCGAGCAGGACATGGCTGCGGCGCGCGCCACTCTGCAAGCCGAAACCCAGCGCCTGGCAGCGGAGATCATTCGCACCATTCTCAAACCCGCGGGCGCAACTCCTGCCGCAGGTGGTCCAGCATGAGCCGGCGATTCCTGGGCCGCTGCGCCGCCATCATCGTTCTCGCTTGCCTCGTCTTCGGTGCGGGCGGCCTTGCGGCGCAGAACTCTGCCGACCGCTCGACCGCCCAGAAGTCCGAGCCGAGTAACGCCTCGGCTGAACCAACCGCCGGCGACGGCAATGCCGGGGTCGGAGCGATCCTGGCGAAGACCAGCGAGCAAGCCGCCCACACCGCGGAGAAATGGGGCCAGAAGTTCGGCTTGGGTCGGACCACCTCGTTCCTGGTGTCGCTGATCCTGAATTTCGCAGGCATTGCGGCCTTCTTCTACTTACTGCTGAGGTCGAAATTGCCGCAGGCATTTCGCGATCGCACAACTGCCATCCAGAAGGGCATTAAAGAGGCGCAGGCTGCCAGCGCCGATGCCTCGCGCCGCCTCAGCGACATTGAGTCGCGCCTGAGTAAGTTAGGCAGCGAAGTTGCTGAGATTCGCGCCTCCGCCGAGCGCGAAGCTGCGGCGGAAGAACAGCGTATTCGCCAGGCCGCGGAAGAGGACAAGAACAAAGTGGTACAAGCTGCCGAGGCCGAGATTGCTGCCATCGCTCGAAATGCGCGACGCGAACTGAAGGGCTACGCCGCGTCGCTGGCTGTGGAGTTGGCGGCCCGCGAGATTCGCGTGGACGAGCCCACCGACCAGGCCTTGGTCCGCGACTTTGTCGGCCAGCTCGGAAAGGACGGCGCGTAGGCCATGGCCGCCATTGCCAGCCGTTACGCCCGGGCCCTGGTCGAGGTCATCCTCGAGCAGAAAATCGACGGCGATACCGCGCGGGAGCAACTGCGCGCGATTGTCGATGCGGTGCACGACAGCATCGAGCTGCGCCGGGTGTGGGAGTCGCCTGCGGTTTTGCCCGCCCAGAAGCGCGCCGTGCTCGATGCGATTACCCAACAAATGGGCACGGTGAAGCCCATCCGAAACTTCATGGCGGTGCTGATCGATCACCGGCGCATCGGAATGCTGGACGACATGCTGCGGCAGTTCGAGACCGAGCTTGACGCGCAGTTGGGATTCATCGAGGTTGAAGTCTCCAGCGCGCGCCCGCTATCGCAGGAAGAGAAGCGCGAGTTGGAGTCGCGCGTGGAGCGCCTGACCGGCAAGAAAGTGCGCACCCGTTACGTCTCCAATCCCGAGTTGCTGGGCGGAGTGTTGGTGCGCGCCGGCAGCACCATCTACGACGGCTCGGTGCGCGGGCAACTGGAGAAGATGCGGCAGGAGCTGAGTCTGGCGTAAGACGGTATGTTCGCGTCTCGCAATGTTTGGAGAGTACCGAGGCGACGGCGCAGGTCGGTTTGGAGCGATAGTGAGAATCGCGATAAACCAGTGCCGCAGGCACGGCATAGCTTAGCCCAGCACGGAGCCGAAGGCGGAGTGCTGGGTAACGCGATTATGGGAGGTAGAGTCCCGTAGGGACGGCATATGCTCGCCGACAAGAGCATGCGTGAGGCAACGAAAAAGCAGGTCCCTCGACTCGCCCGCTGAAGCGGGCTCGCTCGGGATGACAATCTAATGTTTAAACGGCGCAGCTAAAGCTGTGCCCCTTCAAATGAAAATCGAGAGCGAGTGCGATGTGCGCGCTCTTTCGAACGGAATCTTATGGCGCAGATCAAAGCAGACGAGATCACCAAGCTCATCCGCGAGCAGATCGACAACTACGAATCCAAAATCGCCGTCGATGAAGTCGGCTCGGTCATGTCCATCGGCGACGGTATCGCCCGCGTCTATGGCCTCGACAAGGTCATGGCCGGCGAACTACTACAGTTCCCGCACAACGTCGCCGGCATCGCCATGAACCTGGAAGAAGACCAAGTGGGCGTGGTGCTGATGGGCGACTACGTCGAGGTGGAAGAGGGCGACGAGGTCAAGCGCACCGGCCGCATCATGAGCGTGCCCGTGGGCGAGGCGATGGTCGGCCGCGTCGTCGACTCGCTTGGCCAGCCCATCGACGATAAAGGGCCAATCAACACCGATCAGTTCATCAACATTGAGCGGCTGGCCCCCGGCGTCATCGACCGCCAGCCGGTGAAAGAGCCGATGGCCACCGGATTGAAGGCCATCGACTCCATGATTCCCATTGGCCGCGGCCAGCGCGAGCTGATCATCGGCGATCGCCAGACCGGCAAGACCGCGGTCGCGCTCGACACCATCATCAACAACAAGGGCCGCGACCTGATCTGCATTTATTGCGCGATCGGCCAGAAGCGCTCGTCGGTCGCTCAGGTGGTGAAGATACTGGATGACTACGGCGCGATGGATTACACCATTGTCGTGTCGGCGTCGGCATCGGATCCCGCGCCTATGCAATACATCGCGCCTTACGCCGCTTGTGCTATGGGCGAGTACTTCCGCGACACCAAGCGCCACGCGCTGTGCATCTACGACGATCTTTCCAAGCACGCCGTCGCCTATCGCGAGATCTCGCTGCTGCTGCGACGTCCACCGGGGCGTGAAGCTTACCCGGGTGACGTCTTCTACCTTCACTCCCGTCTGCTGGAGCGCGCTGCAAAGCTCAGCAACGATCTTGGCGGCGGTTCGCTTACCGCGCTGCCGATCATTGAAACCCAGGCGGGTGACGTCTCGGCCTATATTCCCACCAATGTCATCTCCATTACCGATGGCCAGATTTATCTTGAGACCGACCTGTTCAACTCCGGCGTGCGGCCCGCGGTGAACGTGGGATTGTCCGTCAGCCGCGTTGGCGGCAACGCGCAGATCAAGGCCATGCGGCAGGTTGCCGGCACATTGCGGCTCGACCTTGCACAGTATCGCGAGCTGGCGGCGTTCTCGCAGTTTGGTAGCGATCTCGACAAAGCCACGCAAGCGCAGCTTGCCCGCGGCGGCCGGCTTACGGAAATCCTGAAGCAGGGTCAGTATCAGCCGCTGCCCTTCTCCAAGCAGATTCTGATCATCTACGCCGGAACCCAGGGCCTGCTCGATGACCTGGCGATCGAGCAATTGCATGACTTCGAAAAAGGGCTGTACAACTACGTCGACACGGTGGGTTCCGGCCTGCTGACGGCAATCGAAGAAAAGAAAGTCCTGGATGACGATATGAAGACCTACATGACCAAGAAAATCAAGGAATACAAGGAGCGCTTCGCCAGCGAACTTCAAGCGGCAGCCGGGCAACCGGCGGCAGCCAAGCTAAGCGCGTAGGGACCAATGGCGAACATACGCGACATTCGGCGGCGCATCCGCAGCGTGAAGAGCACGCGGCAGATCACCAAAGCCATGAAGATGGTGGCGGCAGCCAAACTGCGCCGCGCCCAGGAGCGCGCTTTGGCGTCGCGGCCCTACGCCCACATGCTGGCAAACGTCTTGAACTCGACCGTCAGCCGCGCCGATCTGATGGATCCCAAGACCGGCCTGCCGTTGAGCCCGCTGCTGGCGATTCGTCCCGAGCAAAACATTCTGCTGGTGCTGGTGACCGGAGACCGCGGACTGGCGGGCGCCTTCAACTCCAATGTGCTGAAAGCCGCAACCAAGTTTCTGGATTATTTCAAGGATAAGAACATCGACATCCTTGCCGTTGGCCGTAAGGGGCGCGACTTCATGCGGCGACGTTATCCCGTGGGCAAGTTCGGAGAGGAACAGACGCGCTCCGGACAGATCCAGATCGTCGGCGAGCACCTGAACCTGCTGGCCAAGGTGCAATACGAACTGGTGTGGGAAATAGCCGAGCATATCGCCAAGGCCTACAAGGAAGAAAGAATCGATTCGGTCTACCTGATCTTCAACGAATTCAAATCGGTGATTTCGCAGCGCTTGATTGCACAGCGCATTCTTCCGGTGCAGGAACTTGGCCGCCGTGAAGTGGTGCTGGCGGAGGAGTTCACCCTGGAAGAGCGCGAGCGCATGGGCGAGGCGGCGCGTGCCGCCGGAATCAGCCTGAAGGAGGCGCAAGCCACCGAGCTGGAAGCCGAGGCGGCGAAGTTCGCTACTGCGCCGGTGGACTACATTTACGAGCAACCGCCGGAAGAGATTTTTGCCGATCTGCTGCCCCGCTACCTGGCCTTCGAGGTCTTTGAGGGGATGCTGGAGTCGGTGGCAGCGGAAAATGCTGCTCGCATGACGGCGATGGATTCGGCCAGCAACAACGCCGACGACGTCATCGACTCGCTGACGCTGACTATGAATCGCGCCCGCCAGGCGGCGATCACGAAGGAGATCATCGAGATCGTCAGCGGCGCGGCAGCGTTGTAATTCCGTAAGCTGCCTTACGCTGCAATATAGAATAGATTTACCATGAACAACCTTTCCACAGTGCTGACGATCACCATCCCGACCTTTGTCGTGCTCGTCGGGATTCTGTTAAACCGACACGACTACAATCGCTTGAACGATAAGTTGGAGGCTTCTGTCGAGCGGCTGAACGGCAAATTGGATGGCTCGATCGAACGGTTAGACGGCAAGTTGGATGGTTCGATCGAGCGCCTAAACGCCAAGTTTGATGCGCTACAGCGGCAGATGCATGAGGACATGATGCTGATCATGGGTCGACTGAATGATCTGGATTCACGGCTGAGCCGGGTCGAAGAGCGCATGGCACACTAAAGGAAAAACAAGATCAGCCAAAAAGCGATAGGTATATGGCAGAAAATGTTGGACACGTAATTCAGATCGCAGGTCCCGCGGTGGACGTGCAATTTTCCGAGGCGGCGCTGCCGCCCATCTACTCGGCGCTGCGCGTCACCAGCGAAGGCTTCAAGGTGCCGGTGCCGCTGGATGTCATCCTGGAAGTCGAACAGCAGCTCGGCGAAGGCCGCGTCCGCTGCGTCGCCATGGAGCCCACCGAGGGTATGGTGCGCGGCATGAAAGCGCTTGATCTCGGCGGGCCCATCACCATTCCGGTTGGCCGCGGGACGCTGGGCCGCGTGCTCAACGTCATCGGCGAACCCGTGGACAAGCTTGGCCCGGTGCCGCATGACAAGCGTATGCCCATCCATCGCCAGGCGCCACGCTTCGACGAGCAATCCACCGAGATGGAAATGTTCGAGACCGGCGTGAAGGTCATCGACCTTATCCAGCCGTTCCTGAAGGGCGGCAAGATCGGCTTGTTTGGCGGCGCCGGCGTGGGCAAGACCGTCATCATCATGGAGCTGATTAACAACGTCGCGCTCAAGCACGGTGGCTTCTCCGTGTTCGCCGGCGTGGGCGAGCGCACCCGCGAAGGCAACGACCTTTGGCTGGAAATGCAGGAGTCGGGCGTGGTCAATATTAAGGAGCCGTCGAAGTCGAAGGCTGCGCTGATCTATGGCCAGATGACCGAGCCGCCCGGCGCGCGTCTGCGCGTCGCGCTCACCGCACTCACCGTTGCCGAATACTTCCGCGACGAAGAAGGTTCGGACACCCTGCTCTTCATCGACAACATCTTTCGCTTCACCCAGGCGGGTTCGGAAGTATCCACGCTGCTGGGCCGCATGCCCTCCGCCGTGGGATACCAGCCCAACCTCGCCACCGAGATGGGCGAGTTGCAAGAGCGCATCACTTCGACCAAGAAGGGCTCCGTAACTTCGGTGCAGGCGATCTACGTCCCCGCCGACGATCTGACCGATCCCGCTCCGGCCACAACCTTCGCTCACCTTGACGCGACCACCGTGCTGTCGCGCCAGATCTCCGAGCTCGGCATTTATCCCGCGGTCGATCCGCTGGCTTCCACCTCGCGTATTCTCGATCCGCGCATCGTCGGCGATGCGCACTACAATTGCGCGCAGGCCGTGAAGCGCGTGCTGCAAAGCTACAAGGACCTGCAAGACATCATCGCCATTCTCGGCATCGATGAGCTCAGCGAAGACCAGAAGCTCACCGTACAACGCGCCCGCAAGATCCAGAAATTCCTCTCGCAGCCGTTCACCGTGGCCGAGCAGTTCACCGGCTTGCAAGGACGCTACGTGAAGATCGAGGACACGGTGCGCAGCTTCCAGGAAATCGTCGACGGCAAACACGATGATATTCCCGAGCAGGCGTTTTACATGAAGGGCGACATCAACGAGGTGCTGGAAGAGGCCCAGAAGATGAAGGCGCAGGCGTAATCTGTCATGGCTGACACGCTGCATCTACAAATCGTGACGCCCGACAAGCAACTGGTGCGCGAAGACGCCGACCAGGTGCAAATACCGGGGAAGAGCGGCTATCTCGGCATTCTGCCCGGGCACGCGCCCCTCATCACCGAGTTGATGATCGGCGAGCTCAGCTACAGCCACGGTGGCACGACCCGCTACTTTGCGGTTTCGTGGGGATTCGCTGAAGTTCTGCCGGACAAAGTGACGATTCTGGCTGATGTCGCCGAACGCGCCGAGGACATCGACGTAGCGCGTGCTCAGGAAGCCAAGGCCAGGGCCGAAGAAGCACTTCGGCAGGCCGCAGCCGATCTTGATTTTGATGCCACCCTCTATGCCCTCCGCCGCGCCCAGGTCCGGTTGGAAGTTGCCGCCCGGGCCGGACATGCAGCAGTCGCGGCGCACTGAGAAGTTTCGGTCGTCGCGTTAGAGCGAGCGAAGCGGGGTGCTGGGTACGGATTGAAAATTGGCTCCGGAGTCCCGTAGGGACAACACGATTCATATGGATTTCATTCAGAACGGCCGTGCGCCGGATGATTCTATAGATGCAGAGTTGCGCGACCTCACGCTTCGGATTGAAACGCTTGAGAAGGAACAAGGACAAATAGACGAAGCTCGTCGCACAGCCATCATTTACGATCTGGTCGAACGAGTCGCCAGACTCGAGGCCGAGCGGCGGGCAACACAATAGCATCGACCACTGTCAGTCGCAGAAAACGAAACCCCGTAGGCATTTTCCCGGAGACTCGGCTCCTCCAATCAACGATAATCTAAAGCCATGATTCCCGGCGCTCCTCGCGAAGCTTGCTGGATTCGTTCGGCGCCACGGCGCTCTCTACCAGCGCCAGATCTAGACCGGCTTCTTCGCCACGCGCTGGGCAACTGTAAAGTCGTCGAGGTGCAGCCGCTGACCGCGGGCTTCCGCAACGCAAATTTCAAGGTCCAACTGGAGACGGGAGCAGGCTGCATTGTAGTGCGAATCTATGAGCACGATGCCTCTTTGTGTCAGAAGGAAATTGACCTGCTTCGCATGGTCGGCGGCTCCGTTCCCGTTCCACGCGTAATCCACGCGGAGCCGGAGGGTTTGCATGGCCTTCCGCCTTTTCTTTTGATGGAGTACGTGGAAGGCATCAGCTTCCACGATCTAAAACGGAGCGGGGACATGACCGCAATCGCTCAGGCCGCATTTTCTGCCGGCGAAACACTGGCGGCGATTGGCCGCATCACGTTCCCGAATTCAGGATGGCTGGCTCCCGGACCGGCGGTTGCGGCGCCGCTCCTGGAAGGAGCCGATCCTACTCCGCGCTTTGTGGATTTGTGCCTGGCCTCGACCAACCTGCAACGCCGCATGACGCAGGAGTTGCGCGATCGCAGCAGTACCTTGGTCTGGTCAAGAGCGCCGCAACTCGCGGAACTGGATTCGCAGGCGTCTCTGGTCCATGGCGATTTCGGAAAACGCAACTTGCTCGTGCGATGCGATGGCGGCCAATGGTCAGTCGCGGCTGTTCTCGATTGGGAGTTCGCGTTCTCCGGCTCGCCGCTGGCTGACCTCGGCCATTTTCTCCGTTATGAGCGCGCTTCTCACCCCTTCATCGAGCCTTACTTCTCGGAGGGATATTTGCATGCCGGCGGAATATTGCCTCAGGAATGGCGACAGCTTGCGCGGTTAGTCGATCTCGCTGCCTTATGCGAGAGCCTCACTCACGATCAACTGCCGGATGCCGTGGTTAGCGAATTGACTGAATTGATTCGCACCACCGTCGAGGACCGTGACCCGTTACCAGCCTGACAATCTCGCCGGAGTTGCCGCTCCCATCTTGCAGCTCAACGCGCCAGCCCAACCGCGAAGGCCGCAACAAACAATAGCACCAGGGCCACGCGCCAGCGCGTTCCTTCCGGCAGCGGACCGCCGCCCGACACCCGCGGCGGTACCCAGAACAGCGCCACTACCGCCAGGATCAAGGCCGGCACCAGCAGGAATGCCAGCAGCGCATAGTGGGAACCATCCAGCGAGAACAATGCGCCATGCCGCAGCGGCGCGGCCAGCGTGTTTCCCAGACACCAGCACAATAGGGCAGCGCCCACTGCGGCCACCGCCCCAAGCAGACGCAGAATTGGAGACGTCATCGGCAATCGCTAGCAGTGTACCAGCCGCTCTCTCGGGTGCGGAAGCGCAAGCAAACCCTCTCGTCCTCCTTGACAACGGGGTTATCATCGCAGCAACGGTCCAATTGCGGAGTCGGAGAACATGGCTATCATGACCACGTGGTTCACGATGGCAGGAATTCTTCTGCTGATGCTCGGGTTTACGCTGCGCACCATTCTCATGATGCGCTCCAGCGATGCAACCCCGCGCGAGGTTCCTGTCCCATACGGACGCGAACTGCTGTTCCAGTATCGTCAGCTATTTCCTCACAGCGCAGCGCCTTGGGTGACGCAAAGTGCGCTGATCGGCGGTGTTCTGCTGCTCCTCGCCGGCATTGGCGCGCAAATTTCGCGCTGATCGCAAGGCCGGCGCCTAGCGTACCGGAATTACCGCGTTCGCCCCAATCCGGCTGAGCTTCCACGGCTTCGGCTTCGGCATTCCCGGCGGCATGGACATGGCCACCATCCTGACCTCGGCGGTATCGGCGCTGGTCAGCCGCATCTGATAGCGCTCCGTTTGCTGCGTGCCGGAATCTCTCACCGTCAGCAACAGCCCATCTCCATTGAGAACAGCGCTCTCCACTGCGCCGGTCGACTGCTCCTCGCCCACGCTCTTGATGTCGCCTTGATCGTTGAACTTGACGTCCTTTTGGCGCTGCACCGTCCCGGACATCTGCGCCCCTTGCTCCGTCAAACGAATCGTCAGCCAGGGATGCCCCTCAAATGTTCCGATCCATGCGCCGGCATATCCCGCCAGCGGGGACTTGCGCGCCGGAGCATTTTGCAGCCCCGGAGTCATGGAAGTTTGCGTCAGCCCGATCGCCGCCAGCCCTATAACCAACCCTGCGATCTGTAGCAATCGCCTCATATGATTTCTCCTCGCCTTACGCTTCGAAATTGTACTCCCCGCAGCCCAGTCCGCCAGAGCGATGATGTATCCGGGCAGTGTCATAATTTCATCCGGCCTTGAAAGGGCACGGATTCATCCGTGCCGCAAGCTGCGGCACCCTGCCAGCGGCATCCAAGTTTGCTCTACCGCGTTCGCTCCGCGCGAAAAGCCTTTGACGCGCGCCGCCGCCGTGCTAATATTCGCTTCCATCCGCAGCGCCCAAGGCCGGACTGAGCGCCCTGACAACGTTAAGGCATTGCCCGCTCCAGCAGTCGAGTCCGCTAGTCGAAGCCAAGGAGGCGGTTTTCACCGGGCCATCGCAGCCGATCCCGGGGAAGGTTATTCGGGAGGAAGCCATGCATCCTGTAAAACATTTGCCGTTGGGGAAACTTAGATTATCTAAGATGGCCTGCATTGTCTTTGCATTTTGTACCGCGACGGCGATTGTTTCGCTTGCGCAGACCTTAACTACGCTACACAGCTTTGATAACACGGACGGCGCAAACCCGTTCGCGGGGCTGGTCCAGGCTAGCGATGGGAATTTCTACGGGACCACATACTCAGGCGGCGCCAGCAACGAAGGCGTGGTCTTCAAAATCACCCCCAGTGGTGTCCTGACGACGCTGCACAGCTTCTGCCAGCTAAGCGGGTGCACCGACGGTACACTTCCCGCCGGAGGGCTGGTTCAGGGTACCGACGGGAACCTCTACGGTACAACCGCGGGTGGCGGAGCCAACAACCGTGGCACGGTCTTCAAAATCACGCTGAGTGGCACGCTGACGACCCTTTACAGCTTCTGCAACCTGGAATCGTGCGCAGACGGCGCCCTACCCTACGCGGGGCTGGTCCAGGCCGCCAATGGGAATTTTTACGGGACTACCGAGTTTGGCGGGCAATACACCTATGGGGCAATCTTCCAAATCACCCCGAGTGGAACGCTAACGACGTTGTACAGCTTTTGCGCTGATGAAAACCCTTGCCCGGACGGCGCACGTTCCACGGCGAGTTTGATCCAAGCCGCCGATGGGAAGTTCTATGGGACAACCCAGGCCGGTGGCGCCAATCATAACAATGACTGCGCGGTAGAAGGTTGCGGCACAGTGTTCGAATTCACTGTCGCTGGCGGACTGACGACGCTGTACAGTTTCTGCGCGCAAAACGGGTGCACGGACGGCCAAACCCCCAATGCAGGGTTGGTCCAGGCCACGAATGGAAACTTCTACGGGACAACCTCCGAGGGCGGCGCGAACAACAACAATGGCACGGTCTTTAAGATCACTGCGACTGGCACGCTAACCACGTTGTACAGCTTTTGCTCACGAAGCGGGTGTACGGACGGCCAGGGTCCCGCCGCAGGGCTGATCCAGGCCACAGGTGGGAACCTCTACGGCACAACCACGGCTGGCGGCAAGGGCGGTGGCACGATCTTCGCAATCACCCCCAGTGGCACGCTAACGACGCTATACATCTTCTGCCAGCAAGTCGGGTGCGCGGACGGCGAAGAGCCCCAAGCGAACCTGATCCAGAGTACCAATGGGAACTTTTATGGAACCACGTTCATTGGCGGGACGCACGGCTACGGAGCGGTCTTCAGCCTGTCCCCCGTGCAATTTGTGCCGCTGACGCCCTGCCGTGTGGTGGACACGCGCAATCCGGACGGCCCATTCGGCGGCCCGGCCATTCCCGGCAATACTGCTCGCGCGTTTCCGTTGTCCGAGAGCGACAACCCCTGCGGGATTCCATCGACCGCCATCGCCTACTCGCTGAATGTGACGGTAGTGCCGGAGCATACGCTGGGGTACCTGACCATCTGGCCCACCGGCGAGAACCAGCCGGTGGTCTCGACCATGAACTCGCCGGATGGACGGGTCAAAGCCAACGCGGCGATCGTTCCTGCGGGCATGCCCTCCGGCTCGGTCAGCGTCTACGTGACCGACACCACCAACGTCATACTCGACATCGACGGCTATTTCGCGGCCAGGGACGGTTCGACGTTGGCGTTCTACACGCTGCCCCCCTGTCGCATCGTCGACACCCGTAACGGACAGGATCAAGGATCGCTGCAGGCAGGCGTGGAGCGCGACTACACCATACCGCCCAACTGCAATGTTCCTAGCAGCGCGGTCGCATATTCCTTTAACGTCACCGTCGTTCCAACCTACGGCGCGCTCGACTATCTGACCGTCTGGCCGCAAGGGGAGACGCGTCCCACCGTCTCCACACTCAACAACCACACCGGGACGACTGTAGCCAATGCGGCCATCGTGCCGGCGGGCAACAACAACACGACCGCCTTCTATGCCCATAACAACAAGACCGATCTCCTGCTGGACATCAACGGCTATTTCGCCGCGCCGGGTGGGGCGAATGCCTTGTCGCTGTATCCGGTTGCGCCGTGTCGTGTCCTCAACACGCGCCAAAACAACGGTCAGCCGTTCAGTGGAACGCTCGTGGTCAACGTGGTGGGCAGCGTCTGCGCTCCGTCCAGCAGCGCGGAGGCGTATGTCTTCAACGCAACCGTGGTGCCGCCGGGCCGTATGCCTTACCTGACCTTGTGGCCGGACCAGATGCCTCAGCAGCCGCCGCCAACGGTCTCCACCCTGAATGCCGATGACGGATTCATCACCTCCAACATGGCGATTGTGCCGACGACGAACGGCTCCATCGACGCTTACGCCTATGCGCTGACCCAACTGATCCTCGACATCTCCGGCTACTTCGCGCCCTAGGAAGACTCTGATTAAGTCAGGTTTGTAGAATTAAGTCAGGTTTGTCGAGTTAAGTCAGGGTTTGTCGAATCAAGTCAGGTTTGTCGAAGGGGACGGCCTTCAGAGTCTGTGCCGCAACCGGCAAAAGAGTTTAGCGGTGGAACGAACCGCTTGAAAATCGACCAGCCCAGCCGCGAAGCGGCGAGATGATGTTAGGCGTGGGCGTCAGCCCGCGCTCGAAGTGGAACAAAATCCGACCCGCAGAGCGGCGACACAGGGTTGCGACACCAGTCTCCTTCAGGCCGTCCGTAGATCTCCCAAAATCAATGCGGCTCTAGCCGCCGACGGACTTCGCCGTGACTCGATCAGGATTTCCCCAGGGGATGATCGTGCCGACGACGCCGGAAAGGTGCAGACGCGGCCCTCGCCTCCTGCGGCGATCCTGTCCGATACCGGATCGGACGGCAGATCGAGAGCTACGGAATCCCGACCACGGGCCGGCGTCTGCAAGCTATCTGACCGGCGGAGCAGCGCAACATCGGCACGGACTTGCTGACGATGCTTGAATTTGCGCTGCTCCGGTCGGTCAAGCCTGACTCACACCAAAACGTGCGCCGCGCGCGCTGACGAGAACTCCATCACCTCCGGCTTCACCAGGCGCTCGAAATCCTTGAAGGCCATCTTGATCAGCTCAAAGTGCGAGCCGGCATTGAAGGCGATCTCGCGGTCCTCCGCCAGCGTCTCGTCCGCGTAAACCGGGATGCCATACAAGTTGCCAAAGGGCGGCATCGCTCCCGTCTCGCAGTCGGGAAAGTGCTGTTTGAACTCCCGTTCGGTCGCCAGCTCCGCCACCTGGACTCCGGTGGCGTGACGCAACGCCTCCAGATCAACCTGGTACGACGCCGGCAGCACTGCCATGGCCAGATCGCCATCCAGCTTCACGATGACGGTTTTGGCCAGTTCCCGTCCGGAAATGTGTGAGATGGCTGCAATGCCCTGCGCTGTATAAGCCTTGGAATGAGAGATTACGACATATTTGGTGCCATGAGCATCGAGAAATGCCTTGACTTTGTTGAGCGGCATAACGGCCTCCTAAAGAGGTTTGTGGCGGGTCCGTGACCCGCAAGTTCTCGACGAAAATCACGTAATGACGGTACTTAAGGCTCTCCCCAATCGCCGGAGGCGTTTCTCACAAACCTCTTTTTGGGATTCCGCGTCGCTCGCGGTCTTCTGGAGGAGAGTTTCTGCATTCGGGCTACCTCCTTACGATCAGGCAACCTCGCGTAGCCTCAGTCTATGCTTGGCAAACCGTTGCGCAAGCACAGCCGTCACACACCTGTTGTGACACGGCACCAATTTGGGATGGAGCGGGTTCTATCTCTGAGGATTGTGTCTGCGCTTTTTGACGGATAACTGTGGAAGGCCAAGAACCGAGTTCCGCAATGCGGGACGAAAGATGATAGCCCACGGCTTCAGCGGTGGGTAAGCGAGAAAAGATGATCCTGAGCCCCTTCACCGGGGCCCCCGGCAAGCGCCCCGCCGTAGGCGGGCTTGCGGGGTGGTTGAGGGGCGGCACACCCGGGATGGCAGGGCGGCGACATCTATGTTTAGCCGAGCCTTTTATCCCGTCGCCTGGCGTACCGGCTCAAGCTTGACGTTCTGCCCGGGAGGCTCCGTCTTCCCTTGCCGCTCCAGCGAGTCCATGGTTGCCAGGACAGTATTGGTCACGTGCTCAATTCCGTGATCGGAGTTCAGCATCAGGTGGTAGAGCCGGCGGCACGGCCATTCCGCGTTGAAGTACTTGCGCACGAAGGCCGCACGCTCCCGGTCGATGGTGTCCACCATCTCGCTCGCATCTTTTTCGCTCATCTTCAGCTTGATCAGCCGCCGGATCTTTTTCTCGCGCGAGCCGTAGACGAAGACGTGAAAGGTGTCGGGACGCGCTCTCAAAATATAGGGTGCGCCGCGCCCCACGATCACGCAATTGCCTTCCTGGGCTTTCTTCTCGATCACTCGCTGCGCGTACGCGACCAGTTCGTCGGCGTCGAAGATCTTATCGTCGGAGATCGGCAACGACCGCTCGTAACTTCCACGCCAAAACACCTTGGCCAGCCGGTGCAGGAGCGGATCGCACTTTTCCTCGCAACGCGCCACCGCGTGCTCATCCACCGAGGCCAGCTTCGCGATCTCGCACGTCAGTTGCTGGTCCAGCAACTGCCAACCCTTGCGGCGCGCCAGCTCCGCGGCAACCAAGCTGCCGCCTGCGCCGTATTCGCGTTCCACGGTGATGATTCTGAACACTCCCCCACCTCTGCCTAAAATAATACTCCGCCTGTCTATAGCTGATGAGGAGCGGCGCGTGCGCCGTTGCCTTTGGTGGCCGAGCAGACGCTTGCGGTGTGGTCTCTGAACCCGCCGATTGGGAGGGGTGCACTCACGCGAGCAGCATCGGCACTGGGTTCGACATTAACCCGGCCGTCGCGTTTGTCGTCGTCGGCATTTTCCAAGCCGAAGCGGCTAAGGGCCCTTGAGAACGCGCTCCACTGCGGCCGTGTATTCACTCAGATTCTGCTCAAGGGCCGCAATGCTTTGGCCAAAATCTGAGATTGATTCGGCGGTCGTTGTATCCCAAGCGCTGAAGTGGGCTGTGTCATACACCTCGTAGTAGTACGACATGTGTTCGGTGTCAGTCTCTACGATGAAGCACGGCGTTGTGAACGCTGTGGCGAAATATGCGTACGGATTCAAAAGCATCTGCCTGCGCGTCTTAATGGCGAAGATCGTGGGTGTTCCTTTGTAGAGCTTGACATCCGAGGGCTTGACACCCCAAGAACCTAGGATGCGCAGACTTTCAATGATCTCTTTCCCAATCGCTGTAAAGCGTCGATTCTCTTGTTCAGCCCTAAGATCGCTGACTGCTGGATGCGTCAATAGAAACCTGACACGAACGCCGCTATTCGAGACCTTGAAGCGCAATTTGTCGGCAAGTTCTTTGTACTGAGCTTTTTGTAAGAGCCCCAGAAGCGATGACCCAACTATCATTATCTCCTGTGTCTCTGCGTCGATGGCTGACATGAATTGTCGAAGCGCGATTTCCCTGTTTCGATGAACGCTGACGATCCCGGCCTCCTTGAGGGATCGTAGAGTCTTGATTTCGTTTCGGTACTGATCGAGGAGCTCCTTCGGAGGCACGTGATCTACCAAATCCGCGATCTTCTTGTCAATGCTCGCAATCCGCGAACTGAGCTCGCCATATCGACGCTTGAGCTCATCTCTGCTTTCGAGAGACTCCTGATGCTGGATGATTTCGGCGACCGGGTTGGGCGGAAAAGTTTCGTTCTCGATGGATTCGATCTGCTTCCTTATATCGTCGATGCAGTGGTTCACGCTCTTTACATTGTCTGGATCGTAGAAGACTGTTCTCTCTTGGGCGATATCGAAAGGAGGCAATTCACCCTTCCTGCTTATGTGGATCACCGGCTTGTTTACCGCGTGCCGAATTGCCAATTCATAAAAAACGTTCGGATTGTGGCCCGAAAGGTCAGCGACAACGAGTTCGTCGGCGACAAGGTGCTTGATGACTTGGTCCGTAATGCGTCCAGGCTTTGCGATGCGATCAGACCGGAGCGAGTGATACCCGAGCGGCTGGATCGCTCTGTTGATCACCTCTTCGAATACGTGGTCAGAGCTTTTGCGTACTTCTGAATCCTCGAGACCAATGGGACAAATGACGAAACAGGTCTTCTGGCCCGTCCGATCAAGTTCAATCATGGCTCCGCTCGACTGTTCCATATCGATGTGCGTCTCATTCTCTCTAATGGCGTTCGGAAACGCAACTGGACCATGCGATTGTCGAACGAGGGCGGCGGCGAGGGACGGGATGCGTAGGACCAAAGAAATCCTCAGAACTTCGCCACGCCCCGGGCTCGATCAGCGGCAAATCGCCCGCAGTTGTTCCCTCGCCGTCAGCACCGTGCACGAGCACCTGAAGCGAGCGATTATCATAACCGGTTCCGCCGTAGCTTCTCGGTTGCCGATCGCAGTCTCGATCCATCGACGCAACCGCAACACATTCAATGCCCCGAGCTTCCGATAACCGAAACTAATCCCGCTCGTAAATAGTTTGAACTTCTCATTCGCCGCCAAGTCGGGTATCAACAAAGGTCTTACCAAGAAATCCGGCAAGCCGCGCGGCAGGTCGGATCCTCTCCTACGCGCAACTATCGGAGAACGCGTCAGGTCACTTGTGATAAGGCGATTTAACGCCAACTGACAGATTGAAGCTTTGCGTTGCCTCCTGTTAGCCGACAACCCGGAAATGGAGGGGGAGGATTCCGCATTTGTGGACTTTTCGAGGACCTATGCTGGTGCACCAGCTCAGGCCGCCCTCAATCAGCGCATTGGCCTCTTATTGCATTGTGGATAAACAGCGAGCCGGGCGCAGTTGTGTGGAGTACGTTCGTTTGTTAGTTTGACGTGCATGCCGCAGAATGTTCCCGGAGAGCTCAGCAGAACCATAGAGACGCTTTACCGGTCCGAATCAGGGAGGATTCTTGCTACGCTGGTGCGCCTGCTCGGAGACCTTGATGTCGCCGAGGAGGCGATGCACGAAGCCTTTACGGCTGCGCTGAGCCTGTGGCCGACGAGTGGAGTACCCGGCAACCCGCGACCCTGGTTGATTTCGACGGCCCGATTCAAAGCCATTGATACTCTGCGTCGACGGGCAAGATTTGATGCGTCGCAAGACGAGCTGGTGCGATATCTGGAAGCGCAAGGGAGTTCGGCGGAAGCGTCCAATGAAGAGGACAGCGTCGAGGATGATCGGCTGCGCCTGATTTTTACCTGCTGTCATCCATCGCTAGCGCCGGAAGCGCACGTTGCGCTCACCTTGCGTGAGGTGTGCGGGCTGACCACCGAGGAGATAGCCAAGGCCCTCCTCACGACTCCGCGTACGCTGGCGCAGCGCATTGTGCGCGCCAAGGCAAAGATTCGCGAGGCAAAGATTCCCTACGAGGTGCCGACGCCCGAGGAATTGCCGGAGCGACTGGGCGCGGTGCTTCAGGTCATCTATCTCGTCTTTAACGAGGGTTATTCGGC
>JBEKQY010000033.1:0-21831 GCA_049519235.1 Candidatus Korobacteraceae bacterium
ACGATGGCTTCCATCTTGATGAGCTGCGAGTTCATGTAATTGGCGCCGGCTTTAGCCATCGTCGGCATGGTATTGGGCGCCAGACGCGTCCAGGTGGAGACGCAGACATCGACGCCGTCGTCGGAGTCGGGGCTGCCGAGATACTTGCCCCATTCGTAATTGGCGATGTAGACCTCAATCGGCGAATTGAACGGGTTGACGCCGACCTGCCCATAACCGCGCAACACGATAGGACGGATGTAGCACGGCGCCACTTTGTTGGCAGCCACCAGGTCCACCGTACCCTGGACCAGCTCCTCGAGCGTATAGTCCAGCTCAATGCGATAAATCTTGCACGATTGCAGCAGGCGAAGGACGTGGTCTCGCAGGCGGAAAATGCCGGGCCCTTTGGGCGTCTGATAGCACCGAATCCCCTCGAACACCGACGAGCCGTAGTTCACCACGTGGGCCATTACGTGGATCCTGGCGTCATCCCAGGGAATCAGGTTCCCATTGTGCCAAACGAGTTCACTTGCTTTAATGGCCATTCCGAGGCTCCTTCAAAAGCGTAGTGAGTACAAGATCGTTAGACTGCCGGACCGAAGATTCTGCAAGCGAAGGGAAAGTTCCGTCAAGCCCATTCTGCGGCGATCGGGGGAATTGCAACATTCGGAACTCAGCTCAACCGGAGATTATATCCGACAGTCAGTCCCCCAATGCCAGCGATTTTTGCCTTTTTGCCTGCCTCCGTGACGAAATCTGCCTGAATGGATGCACGGCGCGCCGGAATGGGTTCCAATATCCCGGCGGAAGTTTGCACCCGACGAAATTTGGCGGATTCCGGCTGCGAATCTGTCCCGGCGAACCAACCTCCCCGCTCACTTTCCCTCGCCTCTGCCGTCTGTTAGGCAGGCGGGAAAGTAACCGATTTCGCACCTTTCTTTTTCAGGTCAGCATCCAAATAGCGGCTGAATTGGGCGCTGGGAACGGCCAGGCTGCATGGTATACTTCGGGTAAGTCTCACACCGGTGCGCCAGTCCTTAGATTGAAGATGCATTCCCGGCCGAGTTGAGGCCCCCTGCAAAGCGGTCCCACGCTTGACGGGTAGTAGTCGAAGGAAACGCACATGGCACGTAGTTCGCGGCGCTCTGCTGTTCTGGTTCTCTCCATCGTTCTTGCTTGCGGCTGTCTGGGTATGCTGTTTGGCCAGCGGCTCGCGTCCAACACATCTTCCAGCAGCAGCAGCGACAGCGATGTTCGCGACAGCTTCCGGACCTTCAGCGACGTCTATCGCGTGGTGCAGGACAACTATGCCGAGCCCGTCAATCCCGACAAGTCGATCTATAACGGCGCCATCCCGGGAATGCTGCGCGTGCTCGACCCGCACTCCAATTTCTTTGATCCCAAAGCCTACGCAGCTTTGCGCGAGGAGCAGCGCGGCAAGTACTACGGTGTGGGAATGCAGGTTGGCCCTCGCAACAATAAAGTCATCGTGATTGCGCCTTTTGCCGGCGCGCCGGCCTATCGCGCCGGCATCCGGCCGGGCGATGTCATCATCGCCGTCGATGGCAAGCAGACTGACAACATGAGCACCAGCGACGTGGCTGAACTGCTGAAAGGGCCCAAGGGCACCAGCGTGAAGATTACCGTGCTGCGTGAGGGCTCCGACAAGCCACTCGACTTCACGGTAATCCGTGACGAGATTCCGCGCTATAGCGTCGACGTGCATTTCATGATTCGTCCCGGCATTGGCTACATCCACGTCTCCGGCTTCCAGGAAACAACCGAGAAGGAAGTGCGTGACGCGCTCGACGAGTTCGGCGACATTCATGGCCTGGTCCTCGACCTGCGGCAGAATCCCGGCGGCTTGCTGAGCGAAGGTGTCGGCGTGGCCGACCAGTTTCTGAAGAAGGGACAGGTCATCGTCTCGCACCACGGCCGCGCCTCAGCCGAGAAGGTGTACAAGGCGACCCACGGCAATGGCGGCAAGGATTATCCCATCGTGGTGCTGGTGAATCGCGGAACCGCATCGGCGGCGGAGATTGTCGCGGGAGCCATTCAGGACCATGATCGCGGCCTGATCGCCGGCGAAACTACGTTTGGCAAGGGCCTGGTGCAGACGGTTTATCCGCTGTCGGAAAACACCGGACTGGCGCTGACTACCGCCAAGTATTACACCCCCAGTGGCCGGCTGATTCAGCGCGACTATAACAATGTCTCGCTCTACGACTATTACTACAATGACCGTGAGAACGGCGACAGCGCGGTCGGCAATCATGAGGTCAAAATGACCGACAGCGGCCGGACAGTCTACGGCGGCGGCGGCATCACCCCGGACGTCAAGATCCCCAATCCCAAGACCAACAAGTTCCAGGACACCCTGCTGGAAAAGTACGCCTTCTTCAACTTTGCCAAGCATTACGTGATCAATCACAGCGTCACCAGACAGTTTGAGGTTGATGATGCCGTGATGCAGGAATTTCGCAAGTTCCTCGACGAACAGAAAGTCACCTTCACCGAAGCTGACCTGGCGGAAAACAACGACTGGATCCGCTCCAACATCAAGGCTGAGCTGTTCATCAACGAATTCGGCCAGCAGGAAGGCATGAGGGTCCACGCCGAAACCGATCCCGAGGTGCAAAAGGCGCTGGATCTTCTGCCCCAGGCCAAGCAGTTGGCCGACAATGCCAGGAAGGTCATCGCGCAGCACAATAACGCGCGACTGACCGCACAGCAAAGCGAAGCCGCAGCCAATAGCAGCCGGTAGGCACAGCCAGAGTGTTCATCTCTGAGAACATGAAGCCCGCGCAAGCGGGCTTTTTCTTTCTGGCGCGACGAAACGCCAGTCCCGGATTCTCTAGATTCGCTGAGCGGGACTGCCGGTGGCCTGGCCGTGGGGCTGGCACGTTTCGGTAGTTACAGAAGCATGCCGTTCCTGCTCCCGGCTTTCTCGCTTGACCCGCCAAGGCTTTTCTGTAAAAGTAAGCGACACGTCTCGCGTTGGGAGCACGCCATGCCGTCCGGCCTTCCTACCGTGGAGTTCGACCGCTCCAAACTGATGCTACGCATTGAGGTCACGCTTAACGCCGATCCTACCGCCATCAGTCCGGTGGTGGAAGGCATCATGGAGATGGCGCGCGGTCTGGAATGCGCGGCCGGCAAGGAATTCGAGATCGAGACGGCGCTGCGCGAGGCCCTGGCCAACGCCATTATTCACGGCTGCAAGAACGATCCCACCAAGAAGGTCCAGTGCTGCGTAGGATGCGACGACGAGCGAGGCATGCTGATTGTGGTGCGTGATCCCGGCTCCGGTTTCGATCCTTTCGCCCTCCCCGATCCCTGTAGCGGGGAAAACGTTTACTCCCATCACGGGCGCGGCATCTACCTGATCAATCAACTGATGGACGAGGTGAAGTTCGAGCGCAACGGCACCGAGATCCACATGCGGAAGTACTGAAGGAACGTAGCCTCAGCTACGGGGCAATCTCGTAAACCACGCCGCCGCCGTACTGGCCGCCATTCGATGTCGTGCCATAGAGATTGCCTTCGCTGTCGAACGCCAGGCTACCTGTCGGAGTGTAGCCATCGCTGCACGGCGGGTACCCACCGGCGCAGAAATCATGCAGCGATGTATACGTCCAGCCGCCATTTCCAGGGCTCAGCTTAAAGGCTGCACCGAAGCCATATGCGCCTCCGCCGCTGGCTGTGCCGTAGAGATTACCGGCCGAATCCATGATCATGCTCCCTTCCGGGCCTTGACCCGCGCCCGGCGCGCCGAAGCTGTACACCAGGTTGAAAGCCCAGGCGCCCGCCGTCAACTCGAACACTGTGCCCGCCCCATCGCTACCGTTGCAGCAGGTAGTGCCGTAAAGGTCTCCCGCCGGATCGAAAACCAGGCCATAAAACGGGTACGAACCATCGCTGCCTCCCGTGAAGCTGTAGAGAAGCCGTTCCGTCCACCCGACTCCTGAGCGGATCAACTCAAATACCGAACCTTGTTGATGCGCACCATCTGACGCGGTGGCGCCGTACAGGTTTCCGGTTTGATCGAAGATCACGCCGCTAAAAGGCTCGTCTCCGTCGCCCGCTTGACCGAAGACGTGCAGAATGCTCTCCGTCCAGTTGCCATTGGAGTGAGTCAGCTTATAAACCGTGCCGCAGCCACCCTGGCAATTTTGCGAATCGCCGCCCGCATCGGTGGTTCCATAAATGTTGTCTGCCTGGTCAAACGCAAGATCACCGGCTTCCGGCATGGCCCCATCGTTGCCTCCTTGAAAGCGGTAGAGCACGGTTTCCGGCCAGGTGTGGATAAGATTGCCCACAGCATGTTGTGGCGGCTGCAGATTGAAGACGGTTCCGCAGCCCAGGCCCATGCATCCTGACCCTCCGCCCTGCGTGGTGGTGCCGAAGAGAGTGCCGTTGGGCCCGATAACCACGCGTGCGTTAGGATTGCCCCCATCGTCGTTGCCGAGAAAGTCGTAGAGGGGAGCCAGCGTCCAGCTCGAACCGTGGCGGGTCAGCTTGAACACCGTGCCACAGCCCAAATAGCAACTGGTTCCGGGGCCGCCGTACTCGGCGGTGCCGTAAAGATTGCCCCCGTGATCGACGGTCACGCCACTGGTGGGATAAAAGCCGGCCTGCCCCTCCGCCTGGAAGCTGTAAACCACGCTGAAGGTCTGCGCACGCGCCGGCCGCATTGCAATTGTCGTAAAAGAGAATAGCAGCGAGAGTACGAAGAAGGCGCGGTGCAATCTGCTAACCGGCTGTGATGTAGGGATCTGGGCAGGGCTCGCCATGATGTTCTCCAGTGATGCGACCTTGAGGCTGTCGTTTTGATCCTGGCAGTTTACACCCAATCGCGGCACGAACAGGCCGCCTTTCGGCGTCCCTCGCATCACCTCCGAAAACGTGGGTTCACCCCCGCTCTTCGATTACTTCCCTGATCCGCTCGAAGGCCCAGTCGATCTCGGCGCGGGTGATGACCAGTGGCGGAGCGATGCGGATCACGTAGTCGTGCGTCTCCTTGCAGAGGATGCCAAGCTCCTTGAGCGCTTCGCAGCAAGGCCGCGCCGGAACGTCCAGCTCGATGCCAATCCACAGTCCCTTGCCGCGAACTTCGCGCAGGTGAGGACTGCGGAGAGTCCGCAGCCGGGTGAGGAAGTACTCGCCAAGTTCGGCGGAGCGCTGCACGAGTTTCTCCTCGATGAGGACTTGCAATGCGGCGCGCGCCACCGCGCAGCCCAGCGGATTGCCGCCGAAAGTGCTGCCGTGATCGCCAGGATGGAAGACGCCGAGGATTTCCTTCGACGAAAGCACCGCCGAGACGGGATAGAAGCCGCCGGAGAGCGCCTTGCCGATGATCAACATGTCCGGCCGCACGCCTTCATGCATGTAGGCGAAGAGCTTGCCGGTGCGTCCCAAGCCGGATTGAATTTCGTCGGCGATCAAAAGCACATTGTTGCGGCGGCAGATCTCGGCTGCATCGCGCAGGAAGCCTTCGGGCGGAATGACGATTCCGGCTTCACCCTGAATCGGCTCGACAAGAAAGGCGCAGGTGCTGGGCGTGATGGCATCGCGCAGGGCGGCTGCGTCGCCGAACGGGATGATCTTGAATCCGGGCGTGAATGGGCCGAAACCCTCGCGGTACTGCTCGTCGGTCGAGAAACTGATGACGGTGACGGTGCGGCCATGAAAATTATTGGCGCAGACGACGATCTCGGCCTGGCCATCGGGAATGCCTTTGACCTGGTAGCCCCACTTGCGCGCGGCTTTCACCGCGGTCTCGACCGCCTCGGCGCCGGAGTTCATGGGCAGCGTCACTCCGTAGCCGGTCAGTTCGTGCAGTTGCTGGTAGAAGAGCGGCAGTTGGTCATTGCGGAAGGCGCGCGAGGTCAAGGTGACCTTCTGCGCCTGTTCGAACATGGCCTTCAGAATTTTGGGATGGCAATGCCCCTGGTTGACGGCGGAGTACGAGGCCAGACAATCCAAATAGCGGTTTCCTTCCACGTCGTACACCCACACGCCCTCGGCGCGCTCGATGACAACATCCAGGGGATTGTAGTTGTGAGCTCCGTACAGGTTTTCCAGTTCGATGAAATCCTTCGTCAGCAATTGATCGATGACAGGCATGATGATTCCTCGCCGTTAGCACTTAGCATTTGGCACTTGGCAAATGCGCGATGCCGATGGCTAGGTGCCAAGTGCTAACTGCTAAGTGCTGCTCTTATTCCAACAACATCGTTAGCAACGCCATTCGCACATGCAGCCCATTGGCGGCCTGGCGGAAATAAAACGCGCGCGGATCGTCATCCACGGTTTTGTCCAGCTCGACGGTCCGCGGCAGGGGGTGCAGGATCATCGCGTCGGGCTTCATGCGTTGTAGTACCGACGAATTGATGGCGTAGCGCTGCGACCCGGCCACGCGCAGCCGCTCGGGACGAATGCGCGTCTGATACACAACATCGACTTCGCCGACCACGCGTTCGACGTCCGATTCCATCTCGTAGCGAACGCCGTGCCGGTCAAGATATTGCAAGATGTCGCTTTTCATCTGCATCTCCGGCGGGCTGACGAAAAATATCTTGACCCGCTCGAATTTCGCCAGCAGATAGGCCAGAGAGCGCGCGGTGCGGCCACGATCGAGCTCGCCGATGAAGGCCATACTCAACCCGTCGAGCGGGCGCTCGCGATAGATGGTGTACAAGTCGAGCAGCGCCTGCGTGGGATGCTGACCCCCGTTGCCGTCGCCCGCATTGATGATGGGGACGGGCGAAACCCTGGCCGCGCGCGCCGCCCCGCCCGGCTCATGGTGGCGAATCACGATGACGTCGCAATAGGTGCCGATGATGCGGATGGAGTCCTCGACCTGTTCCTCTTCGATCTCTGAGGAAAACGCGCGGGCATGCTCGGTGGAGAGCACGCGTCCGCCCAGCCGGTGCATGGCCGCCTCAAAGGAGAAGCGCGTGCGCGTGGAGGGCTGATAGAAGAGGCTCGCCAGGATGCGGTTCTGGTAATCCAGAGTGCCGCCGCGCGCCACGATGCGTTCCATCAGCCGCGAGCGGTCGAACAGTTCCATCAGCAAGGGAACGGTGAACTGCTGCGCCTCGACAACATGCCGCAGTGTCATATGGGAGCGTCCCAACTTGTCTTCTCGCAGTTTGGGCGGTGTATGCAGAATGGGCATGGCTTACCGGAGAACCGGCACCTCCAATTCCTGTGAGGCAGTCTCGGGTGAGGGCCCGGCGTCGCCAACAATGTGCGTACCGGCCCGGCCAGCAACTGCTACGCAGAGAAGTTCGAACGACGTGATCACAGCTTCTTTGCCGCCGCGGCGCAGGAAATGAATCACCGACTCGATCTTCGGCCCCATGTTTCCCGGCGGAAAATGCCCCGCGCGATGGTATTCCTCCAACTGCGCGACGGTGACATAGGTCAGCGGCGTCTGCTCAGGCTTCTTGTAGTTGAGGTAAACGTAGTCGGTATCGGTGCAGATGGCGAACAGGTCCACGCCGAGTTGCGCGGCCAGCAGCGCCGAAGCCCGGTCCTTGTCGATGACGGCCTCCAGGCCTCGCAGTTGTCCGCCGACGCGCGTCACCGGAATGCCGCCGCCGCCGGTGGAAAGCACCAGCACCTTACGCGCCACTAGCGAGCGGATGACATCCAGCTCCACAATCTCCAGCGGCTCCGGCGAAGGCACCACGCGCCGATAACCGCGCGCCGCATCTTCCACAATATGCCAGCCGAGCACGCGCTTGCGTTCCTCCGCACCGGCCCGCGAGTAGAACGGGCCAATGGGCTTGGAGGGCCGTTGCATGGCAGGGTCGTCAGGCGAGACCACGGTCTGAGTGACCAGGCTGACCACCGGAACATCGATGCCAGCCCCGGCCAATTCATTGCGCAGAGACTGCTCCAGCAGGTATCCGACTTCGCCCTGGCTGGCCGCACCGCAAACGTCAAGTGTCTGGCTGTAGACCACATCGGAGGCGCGTTCGGAACGCAACAACTGCGCTCCCACCTGCGGCCCGTTGCCGTGAGTGATTACCAGGCGATATCCGAGACGAATGAGCCCCACCATGGCCCGGGCGGTGCGGCGGGCGTTCGCCAGTTGCTCGACGATTGTCCCCTTCTCACCGGCTCGGATGAGAGAGTTGCCTCCAACCGCGACTAGCGCAGTCTTCGACATAGGGTCCTTAATGACGCTGTTCGCTTTTCGCTGGGTAGAGCCGGCCTTCAGGCCGGCGTCGCATCTGACTTACATTCCAGCCTGGCTGAGGTGGTCATTGCTTCAATGACCACCTCTGCCCCAACGATTCTTTGTCCGGGTGGACGCGGCGCTAAAGCGCCGCTCTACCCTAACTCACCAGCTCCAGCATCGGCTCGTGCACGGCTTTGCGCTCCTGCATGGGGCCCGGCTTCATCAGTTCCAGCATGATTGCCTTCTGCACATGCAGCCGGTTCTCGGCTTGTGGGAAGACAAAGGAACGCGGCGAGTCGATCACCTCGTCGGTAACTTCGTCGCCCCGGTGCGCCGGCAGACAATGCAGGAAAATCGCGTCCGGCTTGGCGCGCGCAAACAAATCTGAGTTGACCTGATAGGGCGCGAAAATCTGCTTTCGCGCTTCGGTCTCGGATTCCTGCCCCATGCTGGCCCAGACATCGGTGTAAATGACGTCGGCATCAAGGGCCGCGATCCACGGATCATGAATGATGGTGAGGCTGCCGTTGGTTTCCGCGCAGCGGTTTCGCGTCCAGTTGATGGTGGCGTAATCCGGCTCGTATCCCGGAGGAGTCGCGATCCATACATCTGCGCCCAGTTGCGCACCGGCAAACATCAGGGAGCGCGCCACATTATTGCCATCGCCGACATAGGCAACCTTCAGACCCGAGATGCGCCCTTTGACTTCCAGCATGGTCAGGTAGTCAGCCATGGCCTGGCACGGATGGCTGTAATCGGTAAGCCCGTTGATGACCGGAATGCCCGCATAGCGAGCCATGTCGACGACAGTTTCGTGCGCGAAGGTGCGAATCATGATTCCCTGGACCATGCGCTCCAGGTTCCTGGCCACGTCATACACCGACTCACGCTTGCCCAGACTGATTTCGGCGGGCGAGAGATACAGCGGATGTCCGCCCAGTTGCTCGATCCCAACGTCGAAGCTGACGCGGGTGCGCAACGATGGCTTCTCGAAGATCATGGCCAGCGTCGCGCCCTTCAGCGCCGTCCGGTAGTCGTCGGGACAGGCCTTCAACTGCATTGCGACGTGCAAGAAGTGCCGTATCTGGTGCGGCGTGAAGTCGCGAATCGACAGAAAGTCCTTGACCGCCATGGTCACCTCCCGGCGCCAGCCAATGCGGGCTGGTGCGCTTGGGTGAACTCCTCGATCAGGACGCTGATTGCCGCCTCGCCAATTTCCTCCACTTCATAGCGCACGGACACATGCGGCTTGTCGAGCTGGATGGTGCGAGCTAAATCGATCGGCGTGGCAACCACCACCAGCTCGCAAGGTACGCGCCTGATGGTTTCTTCCAGCTCATGCCGCTGGGTGTCGCTATATCCCATCGCCGGCAGCACTCGCCACAGGTGCGGAAACTTCTCGAACGCCTTCTGGATGGAGCCCACGGCATAGGGCCGCGGATCGATGAGCGCCGCAGCGTGATAGCGGTTGGCGGCGACTACGCCCGCGCCATACGACATCTCGCCATGGGTGAGCGTGGGACCATCCTCAATCACCAGCACGGTCTTGCCATTCACCAGTTCGGGATCGTCTACCGTCACCCTGGAGGCGGTCTCGATCACCTTCGCCTTGGGATTGTGCAGCGCGATGTTGCGGCGAACCGTCTTGATGCCGTCGGGATCGGCGGTATCGACCTTATTAATGATCAGCACGTCGGCGCTGCGGAAGTTGACTTCGCCCGGATAATAGCCGAGTTCGTGGCCGGCGCGATGGGGATCGAGCACCACGATGGCCAGGTCGGAACGATAGAACGGCGTATCGTTGTTGCCGCCTTCCCACAGGATCACGTCGCCTTCCTGCTCCGCCTGGCGCAGAATGTCATGGTAGTCCACTCCGGCATAGACGGGCGTGTCTGCGATGATGTGCGGCTCGTACTCCTCGCGTTCTTCGATGGTGCAATGGTAGCGGTCGAGATCGGCCAGGGTAGCGAAGCGCTGGACACGTTCCTGGGCCAGATCGCCGTAAGGCATGGGATGACGGACGACAACCGGATGCCAGCCCTGCTTGCGGAGTTCGGCGGCGATACGGCGCGATACCGGGCTCTTTCCGCAGCCGGTACGGACCGCGCACACCGAGATGACCGGCACTTTCGCCATGAGCTGGGTGCGCTCGGCAGCCAGCAGCCAGAAGTCGGCGCCCGCGGCGCTGGCCCGTGATGCCAGATGCATCAGGGTGGGATACGCCACATCGCTATACGCGAAGACCACCACATCCACATGCTGGTCGCGGATGATCTCCTCCATCCTGTCTTCCTCCAGGATGGGGATGCCGCCGGGATAGAGATCGCCGGCCAATTCAGCGGGATAGCGGCGTCCCGCGATGTCCGGAATTTGGGCGGCGGTGAAGGCTACGACATGAAATTCGGGGTGGTTGCGAAAGATTACGTTGAAATCATGAAAATCTCGTCCTGCAGCTCCAAGGATAAGGACTCGTCGCATAGCGCCTTGAAAGCGTCATTAGACCCATGATGTGGGGACACTTTTCTCCTTGCCCACATGCTGAACCGAAAGGAAAAGTTGCGCAGTGAGCGCGGTCACGTGGGCGTGAGACATGGTAGAGCTGGCCTTCAGGCCAGCGTCTAAGCCCTTTGTTTCTTCCTCCGAGCCGGCTTCAGCCGGCGGCACTCGGATTCGCCGTTGACAAAGATGACACCAAATCATCTTCATTGCTAGAATGCAGGCATGACAGCAAGCAAGCAAGTTGCCGTACTCTCCGTCAGACTGCCCGCATCGAAGCTGCGCCGCATCAAGAGCCTGGCCGCGAGCCGTGGCGTAACCTTGCAAGAGGCTGTCAATCAGGCGCTTGAGGCTTGGGCTTTTCACGTGAAACCCGCTGTCCTTCTCCCACTCGACGCGTTAGAAGGTTCTCTTGCCGGGGTCGATGTTGAGAGGATCATGCGCGAGGACCGCAAGGCCGAACTTGCGAAAGATAGGACTGGTCGTGGATGGCCGACTTAGTTCTGGACGCATGGGCCGTGATGGTGTGGCTGAAAGGCCAACAGCCGGCCGCCGACCGAATGCGCGCGCTGCTGGAGTCCGCCGACCGCCGAGAATGCAGGCTCTCGATAAGTATCTTGAACCTCGGCGAAGTTTTCTATCTTTCCGTGAAGGCCCGCGACATAGCCTATGGGCGGCGCGTTTTAGAAGCCTTGCACCCGCGACTAACGATTATCTCGGCCCACGATGAGTTGGTCATGCTGGCCGCCACGCTCAAGGCCTGGCACGCCATTTCCTACGCCGATGGCTTTGCCGCGGCGACGGCTATCCTGCAGGACGCGCCGCTGGTAACCGGCGATCCGGAAATCCGCGCCATGGCTGCGAAGGAGAAGACGCTGCAACTCGCGTGGATCGGCCGCTAAGCGGATTGGCTCGGTGCAGCGACCCCAGGTTAGACCAGCAGCAGGTCGAACCTGGGGCACCAGACACGCAGCCTATTGGGCAGACTTGTCAGAGTAATAGATCATCGAGATCGAGCTGCGCGGGATGAAAGTGGCTCTAGTGTCATTTTGCCGGAGAACATAAAGCCCCTGATCAGACTCGTCGAGGAGGCGGACTGAGGCACGCCCACCAAGGTCGGTAGCCACATCCTTGGTGAGAAATAAAGTGACCGTAAGAGGGGCTCCCCCTCCCCACGCCGCTTTGATGTGCGGGTAGTAGAACGTAGCAAAAATGAATACTGCCGCGAGCACCGGAATAGTAGTTTTTGTCCAGTCCCCTTCAGGAAGTCCTCCGGATCGCGCATTTAGTTCAAGCAGGGTGATGACGCCCACACCGAATAGCCAGAGCGGGATTGCTCCAATTTGGAACTCACCGGCTATTACCATCTGCCGCCAGACGGCTTGAACGAAATAGGCGACGAATGCAATTGACACAATAGACGTAACCAGAGGCGGTGTCTTCTTCCACGACTGAATGAAGACAAATATCGCGAGAGCGATGACTATGCCGAGCATTCCCCACCAGCGGAGCGGCGCTACAACCTTACCGTTACCCGTGAGGTCAAAGACTGCAGCGGCAGGGAAGCCTAGAAACATGCACCCCACGAAGTATGGATACAGAAATTCGGCGAAGGACTTCCACTGGAGCGGGTCCTTTCCCCTAAAACGAGTGACGCTAAAAATGGGTACGCTGGTGAAAAGCAAGAACCACGCGCCCGCAGCCAGAATACGCGGACGGAACGGATTTGTTTCTGCAAACCCGTAGCTCGAGTGATAGATCGACGTGATGAGGAAGCCACATATGTAAACCGTTGCTCCCAGAGTCGCCACGTTCTTGGATACTGCCTCCCAAGCCCCACCTATCCGTTCACTTACCGGCAACGTGACGGGACTGTGCGGACCCCCGCCTTGTACCTCCGTCGTGATAGAGTCCGCGACTCGTTGTTCGGTGGTCACGATTTTCCTCCCTTTATTACGGCGCGCCGGGTGCCCCATCGTAGCACCTCCCAATGTGCCTGGGACCTTTCTGGCACCTCACAGACTCTGCTGAGAGGTCGCCAAGTGCCCCACCTCACATCGCCTTGTGACCCGCGTCACTTCGCCTTGGGCCGTAGCTTCGTCACAATCGAATCATCGTTCGGTAAGGGGTAGAGCCTCCAAGCCGCAACGGAATTCCCAGATGGGATGGCGAATCGTTAGGTACCACCAAGTTCCTTCCGACGGTCCCGCAAACAGAAAGGGCAGCAATGGCCAAGGTCCAGGGTTCGGTGCAGATCGTAGCGGAGCGCTGTAAAGCCTGCGGTTTCTGCGTGGAGTTTTGTCCTACTCATGTGTTGGCGCTCTCTTCCGCCTTCAACGCCAAGGGATATCACACGCCCTACATGGTCCATCCTGAAAAGTGCAGCGGCTGCGACCTGTGCGGCATGTATTGTCCCGACTTCGCGATCTTCGGCTTCAAGGAGCCGACGCAGCCGAGCGCGGCCGCTAGCGTGCCACCCTCGGCGGCGCCCACAGAAGTGAAGGAGGAGCAAGATGCACGCTGATCCTGCTGGAGTACTGACCGGCACACATTTTCTCGATGGTGATCATGCTTGTTGCGAAGGCGCGTTGGCCGCGGGTGCGCGGTTCTCATCAGGCTATCCCATCACGCCGTCTACCGAGGTGGTGGAGCGCTTCGCCGCGCGCGTTCCTACCGTCGGCGGAACCTTTATTCAGATGGAAGACGAGCTGGCTGCCTCGATTACGCTGCAAGGCGCAGTTTGGGGCGGAGCCAAAGCTTTCACGGTGACTTCCGGGCCAGGATTCTCACTGATGATGGAGCACATCGGCTACGCCGTCATGACCGAGACGCCGTGCGTCTTCGTCGACGTGCAGCGCGGCGGGCCTTCGACTGGCTTGCCGACACTCCCGGCGCAGCAGGACATGATGCAGGTGCGCTGGGGCTCGCACGGCGACTACGAAATCATCGCGCTGTGCCCGAACTCGCCGCAAGAGTGCTTCGATCTGACCATCACGGCATTCAATTACTCTGAGAAGTATCGCTGCCCGGTGTTCGTCATGATGGACGAAGTGGTCGGCCACATGACGGAGAAGGTCGTCATTCCCGCGCCGGAAGAAATCGAAATCGAACCTCGCCGCTACACCACACTTCCTCCCGAAGAATTTCTCGCTTTCAAGCCCGGCGCGGATCTTGTCCCTGACATGCCGCGAGTAGGCGAGGGCTACAACGTTCACGTCACCGGATTGACCCACGATGAGCGCGGTTATCCCGACATGCGGCCCGAGGTGCAAAACGTGCTGGTCAAGCGCCTGGTCGAGAAGATCACGAAAAACGTCGACAAGATCACGCTCTTCGAGGAAGACCAAATCGACGGCGCCGAGGTGGTCGTGGTCTCCTACGGCATCACGTCGCGGGTGGCGCAACGGGCCATCGACATGGCGCGGCAGAAGGGCGTAAAAGTCGGCAAGTTCCGGCTGATCACAGCATGGCCGTTCCCCGAAAAACAAATCGCCGCCATCGCGAAGAAGGTGAAAGCGTTCGTAGTGCCGGAATTGAACCTCGGCCAGATGGTACGCGAAGTCGAGCGCGCCGCGGCAGGCAAGGCGAAGGTCCGGCTGGTGCCGCACGCCGGCGGTACCGTCCACAAACCGGAAGATATTCTGCAGGCCATCATGGAGGTGGTGCGATGAGTGAGACGGCTGTGACCATCCAAAACCCAGTCGAGCAGTTTCTGCGCATGGACCGCATTCCCCATATCTGGTGCCCGGGATGCGGCATCGGTACCAGCGTCAACTCTTTCGCCCGTGCGCTGATTGAAGCTAAGGTCGACGTAAAGAACCTGGCGATTGTCTCCGGTATCGGTTGCAGCGGACGCGTCGCCGGTTACACCAAGTTCGATTCGTTCCACACCACGCACGGCCGCGCGATTCCCTTCGCTACCGGCCTGAAGCTGGCCAATCCCAAGCTGAGTGTTGTGGTGTACTCCGGTGACGGCGACCTGTTCGCCATCGGCGGCAATCATCTCATTCACGCCGCGCGGCGCAACATTGACCTCAAAGTCGTCTGCATTAACAACCTGATTTACGCCATGACCGGCGGGCAGACCGCGCCGACCACCCCGGGTACGGTTATTACCTCGACCAATCCCTACGGGACCTACGATCCGGCGTTCAATCTGCCTTACCTGGTGGAAGCGGCGGGAGCGGTTTACGTGGCGCGCTGGACGGCGTTTCACGTTCGCCAACTGGCGCGGTCGATGGAAGAAATGTTCGCCAAGAAAGGTTTCAGCTTCATCGAGGTGCTGTCGCCCTGTCCGACGCTCTACCAGCGCCGCAACAAAATGGGCGACGGGCTGGACACCATGAAGTTCTACAAGCAGGTCAGCAAAGTTCGCAATGGCGCGCCCACCAATGAGGTCGCGCTGACCAAGAGCGGTGAGATCGTCGTCGGCAAGTTCGTGGACCGCGAGCGCAGCGACTACGGCGGTCTGATGCACGACAGCCTGGCCGATGCTCTGGGTGAAGATTACGTGGAAACGGAGGCGTGCACATGCCAGTAACGGAGATTCGTATCGCGGGATTTGGCGGGCAGGGAGTGATTCTGTCGGCGCTCGTCATCGGCAAGGCCGGCTGCATCTATCAGGATGGCTACTCGACCATGACGCAAAACTTTGGGCCGGAAGCGCGCGGCGGAGCTTGCAGCGCACAAGTCATCCTGTCCGACAGTCCGGTGCTGTATCCCTATGTTCCGCATCCCGACATTCTGATGGTGATGTCGCAGGAGGCTTACACGCTCTTCAGTCCGCAAATCAAAGACAACGGCATCCTCATCATCGAGGAAGACCTGGTGCGCATCGGCGAACTGCCGCCGGGCGTGCGGGTTTACAGCATTCCGGCAACACGCATCGCCGAAGAACTGGGCAAGAAGATGGTGTTGAACATCGTGATGGTCGGCTTCTTCGGAGCGGTCTCGCAAGTCATCGATCCCGATGCCCTGCGCAAAGCAGTTGCGGCTTCCGTGCCGGAGGCCTACCGCGAACTCAATCTGAAAGCCTTCGATCGTGGCTTCGAGTACGGTACCAAAGCGCTGAGCGAGGTCATCGTCAAGCAGGAATCGCAGGTAGCGGTGGCAGCGCTGGAGACGTAGGGCGGGCGACTGAAAGACACGGTGCTGGCGCCCGAGAAGCAATTGATGAGTTCGCAGCTCGGGACGTGTTCGCCCACCTTCTATAGGCCAGCATATCCACTTATCGTCTGTAGACTCATAGCCATCCTCCACTTACTCTCGCGTGAGTGAATCGGAAAAAACAAAGCGATTCAAGGCTGGCGTTCGGGCGGGCGGTACGGAAGTTTCGTCTGCAAAAGGGTATTTCACAAGAGAAGCTGGCTGAACTCGCGGAAATCCACAGAACCTACATTGGAGACGTCGAAAGAGGTACCCGGAACATCAGCCTCGTCAACATGGTAAGGATCGCAGCCGCTTTAGAGTTGCCATTGAGCCGCCTCATTCAAGAGATGGAGAGAGCTTAATGGACACAAGGCGGGCACTGCAGGTCGCATCGAATCATCTATTGACGCTCGCAGGCCATTCCTTTGATGTCCTGGACATATCGAAACCAATCTCACTAGATGCTGCTCTCAACTTAGCGAAGGTAATTTCCAAATTGAGCCCACTGTTGGGAAACCTAATTGAGTTCAACACGGTTGAGTTTTTGAACAAACAACCTGAGTTTGGCAGTTTTGGAGCGTGGATAAGACAAGATCCCGGTTTCCCGGATGCCGTATTTCGTGGCTCCATCGATCCTGCGCCTGGCTTTGAGATTAAGGCTTGGTTCCCGCTCGCAACTGAGTTAACAGCAAGATTTAGGGATAGTCAGAACCACTTCTTGGGTGAGCAGACGAATGTTTGCATGGTTGCTTGGCTCCCAGGACACTTGATTTACGGCAAGCCTTACATTTTGGATGTCGTTGTTGTCTCGGGTTATTCAGTCGCGAAGGCGAGAGATGAGCACTATCACAGGCCACCCGATTATCTCGTGCTGGAGCCGCAAGACACGAGGACGAGGACGAGGAACCTCCAACAAACGAACACAACAGGTCACAAATGGCAGGGTTCGCCGGCAGAATTTACAGAAGCTCAAAAGATTGTGGAGAGTTGGGGTGAGGACGGAAACAAATATAAGCCCACGACGGAGTACCAATCTTTGCTGCGGGAACTCACTTCTCGGTTTACATACCGGCTCGACACCAATTATGCCAAGGTTGACCGCATCGTTCATCCTGAAATCGAGGCCTTCAAGACGAAGGTCTACAATACAGATGTTAATGGAATGTCGGTGCGGAAGTGGCTGCGATTATTAGGTGGAAAAAAGCGCAACAAGGAGAAAGTGGCACTGATTAAAGCTGCCCTCGAGGAACGCCTACAGATAAGGGAAGAGGGCGTTGGGAAGCTTCTCGCTTGAGTCGTTCGATCCCGAAGTGAAAATAGGTTGGGTCGATTTCGCCAGCGTAGGCGCGTCGGCCTAGTCTCCGTGCAGCGACAGACCCCGTGAGTAAACCGCCGAAAGGCTCCCAAACGACGTCGCCGGGGTCCGTGGTAGCCTCAATGAGCCTTGAGATCAAGTCCAACGGCTTCTGATTCAGGTGTACTGCTTTCCCTCCGAACCCATCAGTTCTCACTCGCTCCTTACCGTTCAAGGGGTTGCGCTCCCATACGTTTGTGACGCCATGCGGACAACGAAACTTTGACCGCAACGCTGCCCAATCGTTTGCTGTCGCTGGCTCGAACCTATTAAACGAAAAGTATGGCCGACCGGCAGAGTCGCCATGCTCGTTCGCATATCGCTGCATTCTCTCGAACATGTCCGGTGGTGGGTAATACCAAAGGTGTCCTTGATCCAGATACTTTCTAACTGCAACATCTTTTACGCCACATGCTTCGTTTGCGGCACGAAGCGGAAGCCCCGAACGCCTCCATTCCGCAAGCAGCCATGTCTTCAATGTCATGCCGTTCACGCGGGCCTCTAGGGTGTACTGAACGCATACTTCCGTGACAACTGGGAACCTGCGAATCTTTGACGTGTTCACATTTCCGGCGATGTGCCCTTTTCCCTTGTTCCAAATATTGCAATTCACATATCGCCATCCGTGCTTCTCAAGCACGGGATGAACGGCCGCCCAACCAATCTCCGAGTTCCAAAACCAGAGGGTCGTTGCGGGCGTTGAGTAGCGTGACCAGGCTTCGATGTGAGGTTCGTACCAACGTGGTAACTCGAGATGGTCAGAGGTGTCGCCCTCGAACCCCAGCACACCGTATCCGCCGTCAGAAATGATGGCCGTTGGAACAGGCCATTGAGCGTACAGGTGGAGACTGTCGTCCAGCTCCACTCGCACCCACTCGTCTTGCCAGAAAAAAAGATTCGGCGGGTGCGAAATTGTGACCGACTTACCCCGTCCAACAGTACTCGTTGGGGTGACTTTGCGCTGTCCGTTCTGGTCGCTACCCAACATTCGTCGGCCCTACCACTTATATGATACTGTAACTCGTGACTGATGTCTATGCGTGGACACTCTATAAGTGTCATGACCGGGTTGCCTGGGGCTGGCGCACGTTGGTCTAGGGCGGTCGCCTGGGGGTACAGTCATTGCTGACGCATTTCGCCATGCTAGAAGGTAGCTGCTAACGCTATCTATTCAGCTTCTGCGCCTGGCAGGCCACCACGACCTTGGTCGGATCGATTGCATCCGAATCCAACTGCATCTCGATCACCTTGCCGTTTTTGTCGATCAGGTAGTTCACGCGCCGCGCCGCTTTGTACGCCGGATTGTAGAGGCCGTATTCCCTGGTGATGTCACCGCCCCAGTCGCTGAGCAGCGGGAAGCTGACTCCGATTTGTTGCGCCCACGCCTTGTTCGAGAAGGGAGAATCCATGCTCACACCCAGGACCTGGGTGTCGGCGGCTTCCAGCTTGCTCAGGTTCTGCTGGAAGGCCTGCATCTGCTTGGCTCAACCACCGGTGAAGGCGAAGATGTAGAAGGCGAGCGCGACGTTCTTCTTGCCGCGAAAGTCGTGTAGCGAAACTTTGTTTCCGTTTTGGTCTTGCAGGGTGAAGTCGGGCGCCATGTCGCCGACCTTGATCTTTGGCGGCGGCATATCGTTGGGCTTGCTGGCGGCGTAGCTTGCGGGCAATAACGAGCCGGCAAGCAGCAGCGCCACTAAAAATTTCTTCATCGGTTCTCTCCTCTGAACGATTCTGTACGGGACGGGCGACTCGGCGTGTGTCTGATGATGTATTGTCCCATTACCGGCACGCATTGGGCCAGAGGCAGCCACCGCCGGAACTTTTTCACCGTGACCAAACGCTTCATTTCCATTTTGGGATGCAATTGGGTTTGTCCTGTATTCCCGATTGCGGAAATGTTACTTGGGCGTTAAAGTGAATGAGTATTCATTCGGAAGAAGCGACTAGCAATTAGCGACTAGCAACTAGCGGAGCAGCGCGAGTCGCGAATGGGAGCCAATCGCTAATTGCTAGTTGCTAGTTGCTGCTTTTCATGCCCAAACAGGACCCTCAATCTGCGGCTTCCGCCGCGACGAAATCTCCGCCCGTAAGCCGGAATGCGGACAAATACCAGCGCATCCTGGATGCGGCAGTCGCGGTGTTTGCCGAGAAGGGTTTCTTCACCTCGCGCGTCGCCGACATTGCCGACCGCGCCGACGTCGCCGATGGCACCGTCTATCTCTACTTCAAGAGTAAAGACGAGATCCTGATGACGGCCATCAACACGGCGTTCGGCGCCTTCATGAGCCTGGCGCGCACCGAGCTGAAGAAACTGGCCGATCCGGCCCAGCGGCTGCGGAGACTGGCGTTTCTGCATCTGGAGGCGCTGGGCTCGAATCGCAATCTGGCAGTCGTCTTCCAGATGGAGCTGCGGCAAAGCACGCGTTTCTTGTCAGAGTTCTCGCACCATCACATGGTCGAATATCTCGGCCTGGTGCGCGAGGCAATCACCGACGGACAGGCCAGCGGGATCTTTCGCCGTGAGATGTCGGACAAGTTCGCCGCCAACTGCTTCTTCGGCGCGCTGGATGAGATGGTCACGTCCTGGGTGCTGAGCGGGCACGAGTACCAGCTCTCGAAGGTGGCGGATGTAGTGGTGGATATCTTTCTGAACGGGATGCGGACCACCTAGCGGACCTTCAGGATTTGCTGTTTGCAGAATGGGTGGAGCACGCCTTTCACAGGCTGCTGAAAGAATCGGCTTTGGAGTGCTTTGTATCAGGGCACGACTTCAGTCGTGCCGATAAGCCGTTCCATTTTGTCATCCGGAGCGGGCTTTAGCCCGCGAGGGATCTGCTTTTTGCTGAATGGCGAGCTGAATGAAGATGTTTAGCGCCGGCCCTGACGTGGTTTTTAGACGACCGAGTGTCGCCGGCTAAAGCCGGCTCGGGGAGAGAAAACGAGGCGCTTCCGGCACGAGTAAACTCGTGCCCTGACACAAAGCTAATCACGGGTCGAGTTTTCCAGCACCACCTTTCACAGCAAGCTCCACCCGACGAAACTGAGTCACAGCCATGAATCTTCGAACCCTCAATGACGTTTTCTTCACGCTAGTGAAGCGCGACAGCGACCGGGTGATGCTCACTCGCGAAGGCGACACCTGGCAGACCATCTCAGCGCGCCAGTTGCAGAGCTGGGTGTACGCCACCGCACGCCAACTGCAAGCCTGGGGAATTCGCAAAGGCGATCGGGTGGTCATCCTCAGCGAGAATCGGCCGGAATGGGCGGTCGCCGATTTCGCCTGCCTTCTGCTGGGAGCGGTCGATGTCCCCATTTATGCCACGCAGATCAGCGATCAGTGTCTTTTTGTGATGCAGAACTCGGAAGCGCGCATTGCGTTCGTCTCCACCCGCAAGCAGTATGAGAAGATCGCCGCCATCCGCGAGCAGACGAAGCTGGAGTACATCGTCCTCATGGACGACGCTCCCGAGATTACCAACGCGGTCCCCATGCAATCGTTCCTGCGGAATGCGCCGCAGGGGGACGATCCCGAACTTGACGCCATCGGCGAGTTGATCGAGCCGGACGATCTGGCGACTCTCATCTACACCTCGGGAACCACGGGCACACCCAAGGGCGTGATGCTCACCCACTGGAACATCGCGTCGAACCTGAACGTCTCCTTGGATATGTACGAGTTCGACAAAGACGACTTGTGCGTATCGTTCCTGCCGCTCTCGCATGTGACCGCCCGTCATCTGGATTACGCCTTGTTTAATACGGACATGCCGCTGGCTTATTGTCCCGTGATGGATGATCTGCCACGCACCATGCGCGAAGTGCATCCCACGCTGATCGTCGCTGTGCCTCGTGTCTACGAAAAGGTTTACAACCAGGTGCAGAACAAGGCGCATGGCGTGAAGCGCGCGCTCATCCAGTGGGCGCTGTCGGTGGGCGCGGCCAATCGCGAAACCATTCTTCGCGGCGAGACGCCGACTTCGTTTTCCTGGAAGCTGGCCAACGCGCTCGTCTTCTCAAAAGTTCGCGAAGGCATGGGCGGACGCGCCCGCATCTTCGTTTCCGGAGGCGCGCCGCTGGGCAAGGAAATCGCCACCTGGTTCGCCGATATCGGCATCCGCATTCACGAAGGCTATGGGCTGACGGAAACTTCTCCCGTCATTGCCCTCAATAATCCCATCAATCACCGTTTGGGCACGGTGGGCAAGCCGATGCCGAATATCGAAGTGCGCCTCGCCGACGATGGCGAGCTTTTGGTGCGCGGCCCGTCGGTCTTCAAGGGCTATTTCAAGATGCCCGAGGAAACCGCTGCGGTATTTGAAGATGGCTGGTTCAAGACCGGCGACATCGCCAGCATCGATGAGGACGGCTATCTCTCCATCACCGACCGCAAGAAGGACCTGATCAAGACTTCGGGCGGCAAGTTCATTGCGCCGCAGCCCATCGAGAGCTCGCTCAAGGTGAACCAGTTCATCGCCGAGGCCGCGCTGCTGGGCGATCAGCGGCGCTTCCCGGCCGTGCTCATCATCCCCAGCTTCGAGGACCTGGAGGATTGGGCGCACCACCACCACAGCGTGAAGTTTTCCTCGCGCAAGGAACTGGTCAAGTCGCACCATGTGCAATCGCTTTATCAAGGTATCGTGGAAGAGCTGAACCAGAACCT
>JBEKQY010000034.1:0-21168 GCA_049519235.1 Candidatus Korobacteraceae bacterium
TGCCGCGCCTTCCACGAAATACGAGCGCACCCGCGAGCGCAGATTGTTCGCCTTGCCAACGTAGATCACCTTGCCGTCGGCGTTCTTGTACAGATACACGCCGGGCGAGGTCGGCAAGGTTCGAATTTTCTGGTGCAGGTCCATCAGCTTAGACGAGGGGCAGAGCAGAGGTCAGCCCAGCTTTGTGGCCATTATCCAACTGGTAAAAATTCTACTCCCCACGTCAGGATTATCCGGCGGCTGCTCGGGGACTGCACTTCGCATCGGCGGTGGCTGCTCTAACGTCTTGAAAACACGTGATGAGCCGCCACTAGATTTGCGGGTCCAGTGGCAACTGGCGTGCTTCTTCATGTCGGGCCGCACGGCTCATCTCGCCGAAGCCGACAGTTGGCAAGGAGCCAGTCACATGAACCGATTTTCTGTGCTCGCAGTGCTGGTGGCCGGCAGTCTCCCCTTGACCGTGGGTTGCGCGACCAAAAATTACGTTCGCAACCAGACCACCCCGATCATTAACAACGTCAATGAATTAGATGACCAGACGGCGAAAAATACTCGCGACATCCGGGATACCGACACTCGCGCCCAGCAGGGCATCGCGCAAGTGAATAGCAAAGCCGCTGCCGCCGACCAGAAGGCCTTGGCTGCCGGCCAGGCCGCCGATCAGGCCAATCAGAACGCCACCCAGGCGTCTAATCGCGTGACCAGCCTCGCCGGCACCGTGGAGAACCTGGACAACTATAAGCCGGCCGCCGATACCACCGTGTTGTTCGGATTTGACAAGGCCCAGCTCACGCGCACGGACAAGCAAACGCTGGACGATTTTGCTGCGCAGCTCGAAAACCAGAAGCACTACATCATCCAGGTTGAAGGCTATACGGACGCGACCGGCCCGGCCGACTACAACTACCAGCTTAGCCAGCGCCGCGCCGATGCTGTCATCCAGTACCTGGCGCAGAAGTACAGCGTGCCGGCGCACAAAATTTTCCTCATCGGCTTGGGTAAGGACAATCCCGTGGCGCAGAACACCAGCGCGGCGGGTCGCGCCCAGAATCGCCGTGTTGACGTTCGCCTGATGGAGAACAGCCTCACGGAGTCGGCGCAAACCAGTTCGGCCAGTCAGCCGATGCAATCGCAGTGACGCTAGCGCGGCTGCCTGATGCGGCCGCACAGTTTTAGCAAGCTCCCTCAGCCCGGAGCCAATGGCCAAAGGCCCATTGCGTGAAAGGCCGCTCACAAATAGTGGGCGGCCTTTCTAGTGCAGAATCACTTCTTGAAAGGGTTGAACACTGCTATTGCGAATTCCTTGAAGTCGGCCTCATTCCGTGTCGCTACTATCAGTTGATGAATGCGAGCTGTAGCCGCAATCATCCCATCCTCGATCAAATGATCAGGTTTGCGGTAAATGAGCCGGCCGCACTCCCGAAAACATGCGGTATCCATCGGCAGGACATGATATGAGCTCTCAAGCTGATCAACCCAGGTCTCGATTTCCTTGGCCTTCTGCGGGTCTTGACTGCGGGTCAGCTCGATTCCTGACTGCAATTCGCCCATCGTCACTGCCGAAAGGAGAATCTGCTCAGGTCGAAGCTGTTCCAGCCAGGCGAGCACTGCGCCATGCGGCCTGGGTCTCCGAACCTCCGAAATCACGTTGGTATCGAGGAGGTAGCGTCTCATTTGAACATTACCGGCTTCCGTCGTTTGCGTGCCCGCCTCTCGGGAACGAGGTTCTCGAAGCGAGGACCGGGGCCAAGCAAAAGTTCTTTAATGTCCGGACGCGCTACGCGCTGCAGCCTGCGCCATTCTGCGATAGACACCAGTACCGCTGCATCAACCCCGCGCTTTGTAACCACTTGCGGACCTTTCTTCATTGCGTTGTCCAGTAGTTCGCTGAACCGTGCTTTTGCGTCTTGCACCTGCCAACTAGCCAAATCAGATCTCCCGGTACATTCCTAAGCCTAGGACTAGTCAGGAGACTAGTCAATTGAAAAAATGCTGACGTCCTCATATCATCAAGTTCATGAGCACGACGCTGCAACGCCTGATGCTGCGCGCCATCAACATCTGGCCGCCGTTTCTGGGCGCCGGCATCCGCGTGAAGTGGAGTCCCGATCACAAGTCCGTCGATGTCGAGATGAAGCTCCGCTTCTGGAATCGGAACTACGTTGGCACCCATTACGGCGGTTCGCTCTACTCCATGACCGATCCCTTCTACATGCTGATGCTGATGGAAAATCTCGGCCCCGGCTACATCGTCTGGGACAAGGCGGCGAGTATTCGTTTTCGCAAGCCGGGGAAGGGAAGAGTCAAAGCGGAATTTCGCTTGACCGACCAGCAGCTCGACGATGTCCGCGCGAAGCTCACCACGCAGGAAAAATATGAACCGACGTTCGTGGTCGAAGTAAAAGACGAGGCAGGCGAGGTCGTGGCCGAGGTGCAAAAGGTACTGCACGTGCGGCGAAAGTGACGTTAGGGAAGCTCGCCTAAGCCGTTCTTTGAAGGGGACGGCCTTCAGTGTCTAGGTGAGAGTTCGACATATCAGATTGCGGTGGAACGCGAAGCATCGAAACTGGCTGCAATCCAGCCGCGCAGCGGCGGAATGATGTTAGCCCGGCGCGTAAGCGCCGGGTGGAGTGGGAAATTGAGCCGAGCCGCGGAGCGGCGACACGGTTCTCACGCACACTCTTCAGGCTGTCCGTAGGTGCCCGATAAGAGGATGGGCTTTAGCCCGTAAGAGCGTTTCGAGCGCCTTGATCGGACCCTGCTCAACCTTCAATGCGCGCCCTGCATCCCGGCGCCCGCGAGTGCTGCCCGCGATTCTCGGGTTCACATACAATATGAGGATGCAGTTCCGCTATGTTGTTCTCCCTATCCTATGCCTCTGTTTGACCGGCGCGGCAGCGGCACAAGATACTTCGCCGCAAGACACGCCGTCGCAAGACACATCGCCGCAAAACACCCCTCCGGTAGAACGGGTTCCGGTCGACAAGTCGGCTCCTCCGCCGAAGGACAATGCCAAGAATCCGCCCCGCTCCGACAATGTGCCCGCCGGCGAGAGTTCCAGCAAGCAGACCGAAATCGACGTTTCTCCGCCGGCCAATGATGCCAAGGCCCATCCTGAGGCCGGACTGAGTGACACCGGCGTCGATGAGTTCACCCCTTACAATCCTTTGAAGGCGATGAAAGACGTCGAGGTCGGCGACTTCTACTACAAGAAGGAAAACTACAACGCAGCGATCAGCCGCTACCGCGAGGCGCTGGAGTTCAAGCCCCACGACGCCGAGGCAACCTTCAAGCTGGCTGAGGTGCTGAACAAGACTGGCGATTCGGCCGGCGCTACGGAGAACTACCAGGCCTATCTGAAGATCCTGCCCAACGGACCCTACGCCAAGAAGGCCAGGGAAGCGCTGGCCAAGTTAAAGGAGAAGCCGGCGCAGAATGCCGCCAAGCGATGATTGGGTGCGGATTATTCAACTGAAGTCGAAGAACACTTTGCGTTGCGAGCGGCATTCCATTCCACCTCCAAAAGTCAGTCAGATGTATTCTTCGAGCCACTCTTGGCGTATGCTTGACTGCGTTTTGGAGCCAGGCTGGCTGACCAGTGGGCGCAATGGTGGTCAGCCCTAATTGCGCGGAGCGAACCCTAAACATGTCCCGCAATCTCTATCCACCTCGGGTGGTGAATATCGAGGACCTCCGTCGATTAGCACGGAGCCGGTTGCCCAAGGTGGTTTTCGATTATCTCGATGGAGGCGCGGAAGCTGAAATTACCTTGCAGGAAAACTGCGCCGCATTTCGCGAGCTGACGTTCCGGCCGCGGCTGGCCGTAGCTTTTGACGACTGCAATTTAGCCACGCGTGTGCTGGGGACGGACATCTCATTACCCTTGCTGCTGGCGCCTGTGGGCTACAGCCGGATGATGCATCCGGGAGGCGAAGTTGCCGCCGCCAGCGCTGCCGGAGCCGCGGGGACGGGATACATTCTTTCCACCATCTCCGGACACAGGCTGGAGAAGGTAAAGGCAGGAACGTCCGGGCCGGTGTGGTATCAGTTGTATCTGTTGGGTGGCCGGGAACCCGCAGAAGCGGCGATGGAACGCGCGCGTGCCGCTAAATTTTCCGCGTTAGTCATTACGATTGATACGGCTGTGGGAGGAATGCGCGAGCGCGATTGGCGCAACGGGATGGTCGAGCTTCTGGAAGGAAGTTTGTTTTCGAAGTTGCCTTTTTTGCCTGACCTGTTCGCTCATCCGCGATGGCTGGCCGATTTTGTGCGTGACGGCGGCCTTCCCAAGCTTGAGAACGTCGTTATCCCCGGCAAGGGCCCTATGGCGCTGACCGATGTTGCTTCTGCGCTGAAGCGATCCGTGGTGACCTGGAGCGACCTGCGGTGGATTCGCGAGCACTGGACCGGTCCAATCGTGATCAAGGGCGTTTTAACCGCCGACGATGCTCGTCGTGCCGTCGATCATGGAGCGGCGGCGATCGTCGTTTCCAATCACGGTGGCAGGCAACTGGACAGTGTATGCGCAACCATGCGAGCGCTCCCCGAAGTCGTTGCCGCTGTCGGCTCCCAAGTTGAGGTATTGATGGATGGCGGCATTCGCCGAGGCGGCGATATCGTCAAAGCGCTTTGCCTGGGGGCGCGAGCGGTGCTGATTGGCCGCGCTTATGCTTACGGCCTCGCTGCTGGCGGCGAGGCGGGAGTGGCACGAGCATTGGAGATCCTGCGTGAAGACCTGGAGCGCACACTGCGCTTGCTTGGCTGCGGCGACGTAAAGGAACTCAACTGGTCTTTTGTCGATGGGAGTGGCGGACGGTTGCGCTCTACGGCTTCTTCTTAATCAGGTCAGAGTGCCGTATCGGCACAATCGCGCCACGGCTGGCGTCAACGCTGGCTTGCTGCGCTCGCGTCATCACTTCACTGCGAACATAGCTGACAAACTCCGCCATCTGGCGCTGCATTTCTTCCATGCGCTCGCGCATTTGCAGAATGATCGCTATGCCCGAGATATTCACGCCCAGGTCGCGCGCCAGAGAAAGGACCAACTCCAGCCGCTCCAGGTCTTCGTCGGTATAGAGGCGGGTGTTGCCCTCGGTGCGCGACGGCTTGAGCAAACCTTCACGCTCGTAGAGACGGAGCGTCTGCGGATGGATGTCATACATCTCCGCCACCGCGCTGATCATGTATGCGCCTTGTTTCTTACGTTTGGCCATGGTAGTAGAGCCGCCCTTTAGGACGGCGTTAAGGACACTTAATCATTTTGGGCCGCTCCGATCATCGTAGATGATTGGAGCGGCTGCATTCTTTTGTTCGCCTGCGACGCGGCGCTGAAAGCTTGCCCTGAGCGCGGTCGAAGGGCGCCGCTCTCCCCGAGAACGCTAACTGCCGACTTTCCTCCACAGCTCCGCCCGCGGATCCTCCGGATTCAGCTTCGCCAGCTCGCGCAGAATCTCCTTTGATCTTTCGTCGCCCACCTTGGGCGTGACGGTCTGAATTTCGACGATCTCGTCGCCGCGTTGGCCACCGGTCACCGCCGAAGGCACGCCTTTCTCGCGCAGGCGAAGCTTCTGTCCCGTCTGCGTACCGGGAGGAATTCGCAGCAGGGCGCGGCCATCGATTGTGGGAACTTCAACCTTCGCCCCGAGCGCAGCCTCACTGAGCGTCACCGGAACGGTGAGGTGAATGTCGTCGCCCTCGCGCTTGAAGATCGGGTGCTCGCCCGTGCGCACGATGATGTAGAGATCTCCCGCAGGCCCACCCATGGTCCCGGCATTACCGCGGCCGGGCAGACGTACACGCTGTCCGTCGCGCGTGCCCGGCTTGATGCGTACCTTCAGCGACTCGCTGCGCTCCACGCGGCCTTCGCCATGGCACACCGGGCAGACCGAGCGATTCTTGCCACTGCCGCCGCAGCGCGGACACGGCACATTGAACTTCATGCTGCCGCTCTTCTGCGTCACCTGTCCTTTGCCCTTGCATTCCGGACACTGGCCGGGACTCTCGATGTAACCCTGGCCGTGGCAATTCGCACAGACTTCCAGGCGCGGAATCGTGAGCTGCATCTCTGCGCCCTTGATCGCCTGCCAGAAGCCGACGTTCACCTGGTATTCGAGGTCCGTGCCGGGCTCGGCATGCTGCATCGCCTCGGCGCCACCGCGGCCGCCGAAGATGTTGGAGAAGATGTCGCGAAATCCGCCGCCCGTGCCGGCGCGCCGTCCGGCAGCGCCTGCGCCTTCGGAGAAATCGTTGAAGTCGAAGCCGCTGAAGTCGAAGGGAACTTCTTGTGTGTAAGTGCGCGTTCCACCCGCGCCCTGTCCGGGCCCTCCGAATCCACCTGCGCCGAAACCACCTCCGCGCGCGTAGGCCTCAGCCGCTGCCGGGTCGATGTTGTCGGAGTAGAAGCCGAGCTGATCGTAAATCTTGCGCTTCTTGGGATCGCTGAGGACGTCATTGGCCTCGGAGAGCGCCTTGAACTTCTCCTCGGCAGACTTGTCTCCGGGATTCACGTCGGGGTGATACTTGCGCGCAAGTTTGCGGAACGCCTTGCGGATGTCCTCCGCCGAGGCAGTTTTCTTCACCCCGAGGGTGCCGTAATAATCTTTGTCCTTGTTGGTGGGAGTGGGCATTGCCTTAATATTTCCAAATCGGCTCGACAATGTCGTGCCAATTATTGCGCCCGAAGTGCTGGATATGTGACTGAATCGCCGATTCCAATAAGGCTTCGACGTCAGAAATCTCCTTCTGGAGTTCTGGCGAGAACGACGACGCTGAATCCGCAAGGATGCGTTGATATGTCCGCAGAAATCCGAGCAAGAAGACGGTGGTCTGGTTTGCGAAAGCTCCTGCCCAGAACTCCTTGTATGCTACTCCCGCATCCGCAGTACCAAATCCCGATGCATCCCTGGTCACGCGGTAAGCATTTGCTCCAACCCCCCCGTGGGCGACATAAGACATGGACCAACTGTACTCGTCGTAATAACCAGGCAAGACCTCATCGAACATAGCCTTCCACGTAATCCTTGCCTTCTTCTTCGTCGCCAGGCTATCAAAAGTTTTCAACTTTTCGGGGTGAAGAAAGAAATATCTCAGCTTCACGAGAATCTCAATAAGATGCCGATGCAATATTTGAGCTTCGAAATAATAGCCGCGATTACTTAGGATCACCGAGGCCCGGAAGGTGCAAAAGCTTGAGTGGAACCAGGGCCTAGCCTGCGATTTGAACTCATCCATCTCAGTGGACAAGGTCAACAACGCGGGGGTTGCGTACAGCATCTCGATCAGCAAGTCCAAAGAGCGCTCGAAATAAGCCAAGAAGTCGGCGAGACTGGCCTCCGTGTTCGCTTCAGCAACAGCCTCTTGGCGCACGAGGTCTCTTACTCTGAGATGTCGAGTCAACTCAGCATGCTCCTGGGTGCCCGTAGTTCGGTCTTGCGCGCTCGCGGTCATCAATCCGCCGATTCCGGCCCTATCAGTTAATGCTTGCCTGCCCGCCGTCGCCGACCGGTACCACAATGTTCGGGACGAACCCGAAGTCGTCACTGATCACCGGAATCGCCTTCATCCGGCCATCGATGGCCGAGGTGATCAGATACCAGCGTCCGTCCTCGCGATTGAAACTCAACATATACGACTGGTTGTTTACTTCAAATCTCAAATTGTCCTTCGATCTGGGGAGCTCCGTTTGTTGCTGTTAGCGCGGGGCTGAAGCCCCGCTTTTCTTGTGCCGTCCCTAAAGGGACTCGGGTTTTATTCTCGACGCCTACCCAGCGTTGAAACGCTGGGCTATCATCTTCCGTCCCGCAAGCGGGACTCGGTTTCCTTAACTCAACCTATCCAGGACTCCGCCTGCGGCGGAGCCTGCCCTGAGCGTAGTCGAAGGGTCCTGGGCTATCATGTCACCGTCCCGCATAGCGGGACTCGGTCGTGCGCGATGCGATCAGTGATGGCTGCTCCCGACATTGTTTCGATGTGTCATCCCGAGCGACGAGCGCAGCGAGGAGTCGAGGGACCCCTATTTCTGCGCGACTATAGGGGGCCTTCGACTCCGTTCGGCTGCGCCTCACTTCGCTCAGGATGACACCTCTTGTGGGACAATCACCAAGCCTTGCCTGGAGGCCCGCTCTATCATTCGCTTGTAAGCAGGGGCGCTTGCGCGCCCCCAGCTAGTTGCTAATTGCTGCCGATCCTTCGACTCGCGGGCCAACTGCAGGCCGCTCGCTCAGGATGACGGCGGCGGGTCTCAGACGACCCGCCTAGCGCCGTCACTTCTTCTCTTCCACATCCACATACTCGGCGTCGATTACGCCTTCGTCTTTCTTCTTCTGCTCGCCGCCGGCGGCCTGTCCATCTCCACCCGGAGCCGGACCGCCTTGCGGTGGCTGTTGCGCCGAACTCGCCTTGTACATGGCTTCCGCCAGCTTGTGCGAGGCCGCAGTCAGGTTCTCGCGTGCCTTGTTCATCGCGCCGGCGTCGGTGCCTTCCAACGCCTTCTTGGCGTCGGCAAGAGCATTCTCGACATCGCTGCGCTCCTGGCCGGAGATCTTGTCGCCGTGCTCGCGCAGCATCTTCTCGATGCTGTACACCATACCGTCAAGCTGGTTGCGCGCCTCGACCTCGTCGCGCTTCGCCTTGTCCTCGGCCGCGTGCGCGTCGGCGTCCTTCGCCATGCGCTCCACCTCGTCCTTGCTTAGACCCGAAGACGACGTGATCGTAATCTTCTGGTCCTTGCCGGTGGCCATGTCTTTAGCATTCACGTTCAGGATGCCGTTGGCGTCGATGTCGAAGGTCACTTCGATCTGCGGAATGCCGCGCGGCGCCGGCGGCAGTCCGGTCAGGTGGAACTTGCCCAGGGTGCGGTTGTCGCGCGCCATCGGCCGCTCACCCTGCATCACGTGCACCTCGACCGAGGTCTGGTTGTCCGCCGCAGTAGAGAACATTTCCGTCTTCTTGGTCGGAATGGTCGTGTTGCGCGGAATCATCTGCGTGGCCACGCCGCCCATGGTCTCGATCGACAGCGTCAGCGGAGTCACGTCGAGCAGCAGCAGGTCTTTCACCTCGCCGCCCAGCACACCACCCTGAATGGCAGCACCGACCGCGACTACTTCGTCAGGATTCACGCCCTTGTGAGGCTCCTTGCCGAAGATCTCCTTCACCAGCGCCTGAATGCGCGGCATGCGCGTCTGGCCGCCGACCAGCACCACTTCGTTGATCTTGTCGGGCGAAATGCCGGCGTCTTTGATCGCCGCCTTACACGGGCCGATGGAGCGATCGATGATGTCCTTCACCATCTCTTCTAGCTTCGAGCGCGTGAGCGTCTTCACCAGGTGCTTCGGACCGCTGGCATCCGCCGTGATGAACGGCAGATTGATTTCGGTCTGCATGGTGGTGGACAGCTCGATCTTGGCGCGTTCGGCTGCGTCACGCAGACGCTGTAGCGCCATCTCGTTTCCCTTGTCGCGCAGGTTCAGGCCTTCGTCCTTCTTGAACTCGTCGATGAGCCAGTCAACGATGCGCTGGTCGATGTTGTCACCGCCCAGGTGCGTGTCACCGTTGGTCGACTTCACCTCGATGACGCCCTCGCCGACTTCCAGAATGGAAATGTCGAAGGTGCCGCCGCCGAAGTCGTACACAGCGATGGTCTCGTCCTTCTTCTTGTCGAGACCATAGGCGAGCGCGGCCGCCGTCGGCTCGTTGATGATGCGCTTGACTTCGAGACCGGCAATTTGGCCTGCGTCCTTCGTAGCCTGACGCTGCGCGTCATTGAAGTACGCCGGTACGGTGATGACGGCGTCCGTCACCGTCTCGCCGAGGTAGTCTTCGGCGGCTTTCTTCAGCTTTTGCAGAATCATGGCCGAGACCTGGGGCGGGGTGTACTCCTTGCCCTGCGCTAGTACAGCCACGTGATCGCCCGACCGCACCACCTTGTAGGGCACCATCTTCATCTCTTCATTGACCTCGTCGAAGCGACGGCCCATGAAGCGCTTGATGGAGTAAATGGTGTTCTCCGGATTGGTGATGGCCTGGCGCTTGGCCACCTGGCCGACCAGCCGCTCGCCATTCTTGGTGAATCCGACCACCGAGGGCGTCGTGCGCCCGCCTTCTTCGTTTGGGATGACCTTGGGCTCGCCGCCTTCCATGACGGCGACCACGGAGTTGGTCGTGCCCAAGTCAATTCCGATAATCTTTCCCATTGCAGCCACCCTCCTTCAGGGTTGAAACTCATCTAACTTATTGACAAATAAATGCATATTAGGAAGCTCAAGGCCTTATAACATACCGACTATAGAACTTGAGTCAATCGCTGTCAACGTGTTAGATGTTACCGCCGTGCATGGAGTTGCAGGGATTTAAAGCCGATCTGGGCGCGCCTCATCTTGGTGGGAAGACCGGTCCTACCTCTGCACCAGCCGCGCCTTCCCGGCGTCCACCACCGCGCTCTCAATCCGGAGCGGCAGCTTGAAAGTAGTCGTCATTCCGACGTTGGGATATTTTGGCGTGATGTAATGCTGAGCGAAAAACTCCAGCGCCCACCTCGGCACCTCGGAACTATCCAACTGAATGGACTGCACCTGGATGCTGCCAGTGCCGTTGGCGCCGCTTGCCTGTGCCACCACCTCAACATCGTGTTTCCCGCTGAACATGGCGTACAGCGGGTTGTTCGATCCGCACCCTTGCATGATCTCTTCGAAATCAATCTTGCCGTGAGCATCGAGCACGCCTGGCCTCGACGCGAGGTGGACCTGGCTCACGCCTTTGGGCAGCTTCACTCCGCCTTCGGCGAAGTAGGCGTTGGCCTCGGCTTCGGTCAGCTCCGTCGGCTTGGGATCAGGATGGGCCTTGGCCGCGTTCTGCTTCAGATAGGCGAGCTTCTGCTCCATGGCGCGAAATTCGGCACCGTGAGTGTCGTGCGGAGGCGCAGGACGCTGACCGCCAGCCGCCAGCGTCAGCAGCAAGACAACCGCAAGGCAACGCCAGCAGCTCATCGCAGCGCCGCCTCTGCCGCCGGGTTGGTAACGGTCTCCACGTGTGGCTTGTCCAGCGTTCCTGAGATCGCATACGACTGCCCGCCCGAGCGCTCCAATTGCACCGCGAGGTTGCGGCTATAGGACGCGGTGCCTCTCACAGTGTAGCTGGCGCCGTTTGCCTGCAGCTTACAATCCGACAGCTTGAATGTTCCATCCTGTAGTGCGACCTTGCCGGAGAATTTCGAGAACGTGATCGGAGTGCCTCGGTTGTCCAGACTCACATGCCTTAGTGACCCGCCACTCCACGTGAAATCCGCTGTGCCCGTCGCCGAGCTCCGCAGCTTGTCAGCGCTTGGTCCAGACAGGGTCAAGCTGTATTCAGCATCGACGGCCCCGGCCGCCCAGTTGTCGTGCATCAACCACGCGAGCTGGCTCATGGACAGCTTACTGATAATCCCGTTGCCCACAAATCGCGGCGGCGAGACCGTAAAGTCCGCCAACCAGGAGCCATCCTGATGTCCGCCTAACAGGTCGGCCCGAAGCTCGTGTATGCGCAGCTTGCCAGACGAGAGTTCAAGTGTTCCGTCAACGTTGTTGGCGGTGACGCCGCCAAGCTCGAAGTGGGGCGCAGAAAAATGGCCGCTGGCGCGCAATTTCAACAAAGCTTCCTCATGCCGCTTTCCGATGGACAGCAGATGATACCAAGGCTGACGGCTGAAGGCGGGATTGAGGAGCTGATTGAGGCGAGCGAGCGAAGCATCGCCGGAGCGAACATCGAATTGTAGTACACAGTTCTCCGGCGCAGTACAGTGCACCGGAAAGCTGGCCGATCCTGTTAGCTGTGTGCCTTGCCTGAAGGCCGCGGTGAAAGACGTAACCTTCACCAGTTGGTCCACCAGCAGAATAGAGGCAGTATCGATCAGCAGCGGCTCGGAGACACCTTGCAACTCGGCGGTCGCCGTCCGCACTTGCATTTTGCCGGACGGCGCAGGCGAGGCGAATCCCGTCCATGATCCGACTGTGCCGACGTCTACTTGCGCGACACCCGCCAGCCCGATGCCCGGCGTGCCAATACCAAACGCTTGCGCCACCCGTAACAGCCGTCCCAATTCCGCGCTGCCGCTCAAGTGGAGACTATAGCTTTCGGTGTCGATCTCTCCGCTGCCGGTGGCAGGGGAGGGCGCACCCAGCGGCATGGCGAAGGGCTTCACGACGAGGTGAAAGCCGGCATTTGTAATGGGCGGCCGGGCCAGGCGAGTGGAGCGCTTGCGTTTCGAATCAGAAGCTTGTGGCTTGTTGCCGGGGACAGCGAACTGCACCTCCCCGAGTTCCAGCTCCTGTTTCAGAACATCTGCCTCCAGCGCCAGGGAACTGGTGCGGCCACCGCCCGACCACTGGGGCGCGCCGCCTGGCGATTTGCGGACCGAGAACACCGCTTCCACCTCACCCGTAGCGGTCAAATCGCTGGGCAGATCTTTCTTGGCATGACGGGCAAGAGCGGCCACGCGCGCGGCGGGAATATTCTCCCCGGCGATGTCCCACTCATATCCGCCGTCGGCGCCCCAGCCTTGCGCATCTCCCCGCACGCGCAGGAGTCCGGGACCGACCGGCGATTCGCAGCGGACGTCATACAGTGCGTCATTCATGGAGGAGTAGGTTCCCGTGCAATGCGTCCGCAATCGCAAAGCCTCGCCCAGGGCGATGTCGTAGCGGCGGAAGTCGTCGACTCGTGCGTCGAGGGTAATCCCCAGCGCCGCAGGCGAACCGGTCAGGACCGCGCTGGCACGAACATTTCCGCGCCAACCGCGATCACGTCCGCAAAAGAGTTTTGTGAGTTGCCCCAGCGGGCCATCGTTGAAGCTCAGCTTCATGTAAATCGGTGTGTCGCGCAGGTTGGAAGCGCGCTGGAACCGCCCTTCAAGCTTGAGCGTGCCAGTATCGTTGATAGCTACATCGGTGCGGACTGGGCGCGCTTCCACCCTGAAGCCCCACAGATTCTCCGACTCCAGCCACAGCGCGAAATCGGCATCGGTGAAGGCAAACGCCTTCTTGACGTCGCCCAGCTTGAAGTTGATACGTCCGCTCGCCGCCTCAACGTAAGGAAAGCGCGAACGGGTCTCGGGCCGCCGCTTGGCGGTAGGCGCTGGACTTGCTTGTGATGCCCGCTCCACAAGTTCTTCCAGGTTCCAGTGGCCATCGGCGCGGCGCACCAGGTTCAGGCTGGGATTGTCGAGATCCAGCGTACCGATTTCCAGCCGGCCGCGCCACAGCGATGTCAGCCGGAGATAGGCAGTGACGGTGTCCGCGCGCAGCATCGGCTCCGCCCCATAGCTGGGGTCGTCGGCAGCGAGAAAGTTATAGAGCACTACTCCCGGACGCGGCAGCAGCTTGAGCTCGATATTGGAGATGGTCACTTCGCGCCCCAGCGCGCGGCTGATCGCCCCGGCGGCCCGGCCGCGATAGCGGTTCACATTAATGAACGGAGGCAGCACCAGGGCCAGCAGAAAAACCAGCACCACCGCCCACATCATCCGCCGTGAACTACGGCGCCGCATCAGTGCACCACGTGGAACATTCGGGACCAGCGGGTGTGGTCGAAGAAGTGGATGACGATGTTGAACATCCACGCAATGCGGTCGCCGATGCTCTGGCGCTCGTACTCATCGCGCGGCGTGATGAACGACCAATAGATGAACATGGGCCGGCCGATCAGATTCTCATAGGGAACAAAGCCCCAATAGCGGCTGTCGAGGCTGACGTCGCGGTGGTCGCCCATGGCGAAGACGCTGTCGGGCGGGACGACGAGGTCGCCGTTCTTGATGAAGGAAGGCATCTGCAGGCGCCACTCGGCGCAGCCATGGCAGACGCTGTATTCGGGCTGACCGTTGGGGAAGTCGTCGCGGTAAGAATCGAAATCGCCGCTGGTGAGCACGTAGGGCTCATTCAGCTTTTCGCCGTTGCGATAGACCGCGCCATCCTGCAGGTGAATCCGGTCGCCGGGAAGGCCCATGACGCGCTTCACGACGTAGAGGCCAGGCTCTCCCGGGGAGATGAAGACGAAGACGTCGCCGTGGCGCGGAGCGCGGTAGGGAATGAGCTTGCCGATCCATTTCGTGGCCGGCGCAAAGAGTATGCGGTCTACGAAGACGTGGTCGCCGATCAACAGCGTGTTCTCCATCGAGGCGGATGGAATGGTGAAGGCCTGCAAGGTGAAGGTAATGATAAAAAGCCCGGTCACCAGGATGACGGCAATTGAGGCGATAAACTCGGGCGTAGTCTCCTTGGGCTTTTCCGGTTTCGGCGGCTGCGCCGGTTGCGCCTTTTCCGGCGTGGCCTTGGCCTTCACGGGTTTCTTGGTCGTAGGCAAAATTTCTTATCCCTTAAATTGGTAAAACCCTTTGTACCGGCAAAGGGGTGGAGCACCGTTTTCAGCGGTGCCGTAAGAAAGTCAAGTAATAAGTCGGCTTCAGCCGCTGAGGTAAAAAAGCATTACCTCAGGCGCTAAAGCGCTCTCCGATTACTGCAGCTCATCCATGAACCCGTGGAACACGCCGCTGAAAAAGTCGCCTTTGGAGCGCTTCGTAACAGGGCACGACTCAACAGGCTGCTGAAAAACTCCGCGTTGACGCTTTGTAACAGGGCACGGCTTGAAGTCGTACCGATAAGCCGCTTACGTTTCTTCCCGAGCCGGCTTTAGCCGGCGGCACCACGCCCTGTTCCGACTTTTTTCAGCAAACTGTTCAAAGAACCATTGCTTAAACACGCCCCGCGTCCTATTGCGGAATCCGCAACATCCGATGCCAGCGCAGGCTGCTCAACACTTGCGTGACACTTACTGTCAGATTCGAAAGTTTATCAGACGGCAGCCCACCTGACATCGCTGTCTCCGCCCGGTCCATCGACCAGTAGATCAGCAGCGGGCGTCCCACCACGTTTTCCTGCGGAACAAAGCCCCAGTAGCGCGAATCATAGCTGTCATCGCGATTGTCGCCCAGGACGAAGTACGATCCTTCGGGCACGACCAGCTCGCCGTCGTCCATTAGTTTCTGCGCCTGGAGGAACCACTTCGCCGAAATCCTGTCGCCATAGAAGCCACCGTCAGGAAAATTGTCGCGAAAACGATCGCGCCAGGCCCAGTTGAACGTGGCATAGGAGTCATCCTGGCGGACTCCATTGACATACACACGCTTGTTGACCAGGCGCACGTGATCGCCGGCAACGGCGACGACTCGTTTCACGAAGTGCTGGCGCGGATTCACTGGATAGCGAAAAACGATGATGTCCCGGCGATGAATGGGCCGGTAGGGCATCAACCAGTTCCACCAGCGCGAATCTCCGTAGTGCGCCTTGTCGACCAGCAAGTAATCGCCGATCAGCAGCGTCTTTTCCATTGACTCGGAGGGAATCTGGAATGCCTGCACCACAAACGTAATCACGAAAACCGCAATCACAATAGTGCCCGCGAGCGACTGTAGCGAATACAGGCCGCCTCTGCTCCTCGCCGGAGCCGCCAGTGGCTGCGCTTCAGAAGTTGTCTGGATTGGTTCTGCGGTACCCACTTCACTCATGACGGCTCGGAACTCTGGCGCTGGCAGCGGTGCTCTCGACTGCGGAGCGGCCTTCTAACGATTGTAGACGTTCCCATGCCAGTCGTGCGGCCGCTTGTTCGGCAGCTTTTTTCGTGCTGCCTTCGCTGCGGCAAACAAAACCGTCCCCACCGGCCAGCGACGCCGGAATATGCGCCTCGATGGTGAACATTTTGCGATGGTCGGGCCCCTCTTCTTTCACCATCAAGTAGCGGGCCTGCGGACGTCCGCTGGCGTGGATGGCCTCCTGTAGCGCCGACTTGTAGTCCATGACGGGAAGCCTCTCGCTACCGTGCTGGTGCACTTCGGCGAGCTCGGGCTCGAGGATGTTTCGCAGGATGAAGCGCTGCGCCGCATCAAGCCCGGCGTCGAGGAACAGGGCAGCGATGATGGCCTCCAGGGCATCGACCAGCAGAGCGCTCTTGTTTCGCCCGCCGCTGCGCTCCTCGCCCCTGCCGAGGCGCAGATAGTCGCCGATCTTGAGCTCGCGGGCCGGGCGCAGCAAGCGCCGCGCACTCACGATGTGGGCCCGCAGCTTCGATAACTCGCCTTCCTGGTACTCGGGAAACCGCCGAAAGAGTTCCTGGCTGATCACAAACGAAAGCACCGCATCGCCAAGAAACTCCATCTGCTCATTGTCGGGCTGCCCGGCGGGAAGGCCACCGGCGGCGTTCTGCGATTCCAGCTCGCGGGCATAGGAGGCGTGCGTCAGGGCCTGAACCAGGAGACCAGTATCCCGGAAGACGTGCTCCAGCGTTTCCTCCAGAGCACTCGTGTCGTGGGCACCCGATTTCATTTTGTTACCCGATGTCAGAGTCGGTGGGGAGAGCGGGCCTTTAGGCCCGCGTTCCGGACACCATAAACTTCCGCTTCAGGCGCTGAGGTCGTCGACCTCAGCGCCTGAAGCAATCTTCGACTACAGCCATACGCCGGCCTGAAGGCCGGCTCTACCTATTCGTCCTCTAACGCTCAGTGCGGCGTGCTCGGCGACGTCGGGGCGGGCGACTGGCTCGGTTGCGCACCGGGCATCGCTGACGACGGCGGCGGCGCTGCGTTTCCCGCCGGAGCCTGAGCGCCGATCAGTTTCTGTAAACGCTCCTGTTGCCGCTTTGCCAGGTTCTGCGCCGCGGTTCCGTCCTTGGAATATTGCACCGCTTTGTTGGCTGAGTCCAGCGCCTGCGGGTACTGCTTCAATTTGTCCTGCGCCACCGAAAGCCGCAGATAGAGGACTGCTTCGGGGTTGCGTTTGCTCTGGTCAATTGCCTTCTGCAAGTTCTGCTCCGCGGAAGCGTAATCATTCTTGTCCAAATCGACCGTGCCGAGAGTGTCGTAAGCCATGGTCAGAATGCTATGTTTGGCGCCCTCAACTCTTGCCGGATCGGCATTGGCTGGAACCAGGAGTCCGGTATCGAGATTGGCGATGGCAGCCTGCGCGTCCTTGGCGGCTTCGGCCAGGCGCTGTTCACGATCGAGGTCGTTGTCGCGAATTGACTCAGCCAGGGCCGAGGCGACTTGCACCAGCGGCACCGGATTAATGGGATCGGCGGCAATCGCCTGGCGTCCGGTGTCGATGACCTTATCCGTGTTGTTCGACTGCGCGTAAAGGTTCATGGCCCGCATGTAGAGCGACGCGCGCAACTCGCTGGTGGGATACTTTGCGGCAAAGTCGTTGGCCGCAGCTTCCAGTTGTGCCGGATCGGTCTTGGCGAACGCGTCCTGATAGGCCTTCAACTCCTCCTGCGAGTTCGCTTGCAGGACGCGATGACCGCCGCTGGCTGGCGGAGCTTGGGCATTGCTCGGCGCCTGGTTGGATGCAGTGCCTTGTGACGGCGGAGTCGCGCTCTGGGCCGGTGCTTGCCCTGACGTCTGGGCTGATGACGCCATTGCGGCCAAGAGCACCGCCACTATGATTGCTGTCGATCTCATAATTTTTCCTTTCTGCTGGAAGCCGGCCGCCGCTTCCGAATGTCGGGCCTATTGGTCCTGATGTTTAGCCGTTGGAGGCTCGTAGGGTTGCTGTAGCCCGCGTTCCGCAGAGCTCTTGGCATCAGCTGGCGCGTCGTTGGTAGCGAGCGCCGCTTTGTACTGTGCTACTGCGCTGTCCCGTTCTCCTTGCAAGTCCAAAATACGTCCCAGGTAGATGTGCGACCAAGCCATCACGTGTGGATCTTTTCCCGCGGCATTCTCCGCATCAAGCGCCTTCTGGAAATCGGTCTGCGCGCCCTGCATGTCGCCGCTAAAGCTGGCCACTTTGGCCAGCACGAAGTAGGCGCGAGCCGGGTCTTCGTTGGCCTGAAGGCTATCTTGTGCCAACTTGCCGGCCTCCGCCGGATTGCCGCTGGCCAAAGCGCGCTCCGCCAGATCGATCTTCTTCTGGGATGCCCGTTTCGAGGCCTGCATCACCTCCGGCTCCGATTTCGTGGCGAAGGTAATTTCGCTGGCCCGTTTCTTCTCATGTGCAACGTCGATGTTGTGCAGCCAGTTGGGAAACGCGTATTGCAGGCCGGTGCCGCCGCTTTCGAAATCGCGTAACTGCTCGTAGAAGTACCCGGTCAGGACAAATCCTTCCGCCTCATCGCGCTGCACCAGCGCCATGCGCGCCCTCTCTGCGAGTTTCGGATCGGCTGGGGTGCGCGCCTCGATGGCTCGAATCAGGCATTCAATGACGAGTACTCCCATGTCCGTCTTGTAGTCTTCCGCCATGGGTGCGGTTTGTACCGACAGCAGGATGGGCTTCAGCCGGTCCAGGGAAGTGGCCCGCTTCGCGATCAGCGGATCCAGCACGAAGTGCAGATAGGTATGGCGCAACGCCTCCGTGTGGATATCGTTTCCCGCGGGCGAGACCACTACGTAATAGAAATCCTGTAGATAATTGCGGGAGTTGACCTGCCCGGGCGCGATCAGCGGCTCCAAGAACACATTAAAACTACGCCCCGCATAGCCTGACATCGGCATCCGCAGGTAGTTGTCGGTCGAGTTGATCATCGCAGAGACCGGGCCGTGGTATTGATCGATCAGCGCCAGGTATTCCGGCTGGTGCTTCAGCCAGATCGAGTGCAGCTTGGCGCTGGCGTAATACTCCTTCAGCAAAGGAACAAATCCCAAGATGTACGCTGCATCTGGCGGCAGATCGGCTTCTTTCATCCTCGGAGCGAAGTCAGGAGGTGCGCCCAGATTGAGCGCCAGCGATACGTACTGCGCCATATCATGGGCCGCATCGCCCTGGCGATGGTCCTGATAGAAGCGGCACATTTCCTTAGCTGCGCTGGCCGCGGCAGGCGACTTGCTGGCCTCGACCAAATCAGCCCGGACTTCCATGCGAATGGGTGACGAAGATTGCAGCTCCTGGTCGTAACCACAGACGTTCATGGCGGCAACGACGCTGAACAGCGTCTCGCTCACATCGAGCGTGGCCCGCGACTGCCCCGCCGCCGCGCAACTCACCGACGCAAGTAGACCTAACAGAACAACAGTCCGGAGATAAACGCTCAGCAAAGCCTCCTGGGATAGTTCTTAGCCTCTAGCTCTTAGCTTTTCGCCATCAAACTTCGCTCGACCCGAGCAAAAGCCTTGCAGCTACTACGAGCAGTCGATGGTCCCAGTTTACGGGCGGAGTCTGCGAGGCGCAAATAGCGAACGGGTTGAGAGCGTTCAGCCCCTAAGGTGAGAAACCGCGCACCAATCAGGTGTGAACGATCTTCGAGGTCGGACCTTCCAAATGGGACAAGCGCTCGCCGTGATTGTCGAGCCGAGTTTCGTGCCCTTCAAGCAACCGCTCCATGCGATCGAAACGTGTGTCAATGGCGTTGAAGCGATGGTTATTTGCTCAGCCAGGTGAGCACAATCAGGATGCTCGGTATTCCGATACTGAGCAGCAGTTGCGTGTTCGTTATGTGGATATTGTATCTCCAATTATCCCTTTACCTGCACTTTGGAGAAAGTAAGGATCACGCGGCCGGAGGTGGGCTGCCCGAAGGCAGTTGCGGGTTGGAAGGTCGCGAATATCAGCATGTTCTTCAGTTGAGGAAGAATGGCCTGAGCCTCTTCCGGTGCGGACAGAATGCGATAGTCCTGGATACGACCGTCGGCGCCGACATAGGCTTCCACCACCAGAGAGTCTGCGTTGGCGATGCCCATGGTCAACTCAAAGGGCGTGGACTGCAACTGCGCCGGGGTGTACAGCACCGTCGGAACGTCATTGGCTGCCCGCACTTGTGCCGGCCAGAGGAAGCTGATCAGAACTCCAAAAATAATGAGCGTGGTGACCAGGCCGGCCGTGGCCGGGACCATGGTGGCGTTGAAGGCGTTTTCCCACCGCACCCTTAGCCTCTCCCAACGCGAGTGGCGGGAGTTGGCCAGTTCCTGCGAAAGCGCCACGCGCAGCTTCAAGGCGAGATCCGGCGGGGCTGTCTTCCTGCCCAACGAGCCCACCAAGGACTGCGTCCGCTGCACCGAGGCGAAGCGGGCGGCACATTCCACGCAGGCGTGCAGGTGTTCATCCATCTGGGCCATCTGGCTGCGCGTAACGGCGCCGTCCAGGTAAGACGACATGAGCCTGTTCGCGACTGAGCACGTCATGGTAGAGCCTCAACTTCGCGGCCACCAACCGGGCCGCGGCGGCGTCTGTTCTCACCCGTTTCGCCTGGTTCCACTCCGAACGCAGGCAGATATCGCTCCAAACGTTTGCGTAATGCCTCACGCCCGCGCACCAGCCTGGACTTAACGGTTCCCATCGAGATCTGCATCACCTCGGCGATCTGCTCGTACGAAAGCTCTTCCAGGTCCCGCAAGATCACGGTCGTGCGATAAGGTTCGGCGAGCGCCTTTAATTCCGTCTCCACCCGCACCCGCAATTCCTCGTCATAGACGTTTTGCAACGGTGATTTGCCCTCGTCCACCAACATATCTTTCACACCGGAGACGCGGCTTCCGTCCTCGCGTTCCGGCTCAATGGAAGTCTCGTGAAACTTGTGGCGAAACCACCAGCGCCGGCGGTTCGAAGCTTCGTGTAGGGCGATGCGATAGATCCAGGTCTTCAGGCTGGAATCGGCATTGAAACTCTTGATTCCGCGAAAAACTTTGATGAAGACTTCCTGGGTGGTATCGTCAGCGTCGGATGGGTCCTCAAGGACGCGGTAAATCAGGCTGTAAACGGGTTGGTTGTAATGTGCGATGAGCCAGGAAAAAGCCGCTTCCGATCCGGCCTTTAGTTCGGCCACCACGGAGGCTTCTTCGGTGCGGACTCCAATCGCACTTGCCAGATCACTCAATGTTGTTGCTCCCGCCACGGGCGCCACCTCAATGATAAATACTTTCGTGACCTGCAACAACCAACTGCGGCAACACTCGACGCGGTAACACCGCTACTCGTCTCATTCCAGACACCTGGCGCTCAAGACAGAAACCTATGCCATCGCCCGGAAGAGGACTAGTGTGTTAGACCCCGTGCAGAGCGGGAATGTTCCCGACAAATGGGGAGGATAGATGCACACAGGTGCCAGTCGAGTGGCTACGGCTGCTTGGCAGCCTGCCCCGTACTGCTGCTGCCGGAACTCGCTGAAGAATTCGAGCCGCTGGTAGTCGGGGTCGTGGGGTTCGGCTTCTTCTTGTGGCTGGCC
>JBEKQY010000035.1:0-20660 GCA_049519235.1 Candidatus Korobacteraceae bacterium
CGGCGCTGAGCGCCGGCCCGATCGGCGAAGCACCGCCGGGTCCCGAGAGCTGGGTGAAGGCCATGGCGCCGCTCGGCACCGTGGTGGCAAACCAGATCTCGCCTGAGGTATCGAGGTATGCTGTGCAGAAGCCCGCCATGGAGCCGACGGCGACCGTGGCAAATGGGATCAAAGTGGCCGGCGTCGTGGGCGTGGCGCACGGGGTGATATCCGTTGGCGGGGATTTCAGCCCGTCTCCGATCTTGAACCCGTTGTATAGAACCTTGCCGACCACGCACCAAAGGTTCCACACGCCGATATCCATGGCGGTGTACTGGACCTTTGCGCCGGCCAGAGACAGCTGCTTGCCGTTGACCATCGTCGCTGGGAATTGTTTGGCGGTCCAAGCACCGTTCTCATATTGAACGAGAAGAAATTCCCCGGTGCTCGTGACGCCATAAACGACCAACGCATTGTTCGTGGCCGGCGGAGAGGTGACCGCGAGGTTGCTGCAACCTGAGAACACTTGTATGCCGGACGTCCAGACGCCGCCCCAGGATCTGCTGCGGTCGAGCATGGACCAATAGAGGTCGCCGCCCGTGACATAGAAGGCGTATTGATTGCCGTCGGAGTGCAATCCGGTGACGACCTCGGAGACCGGGGTCCAGTGCGTGGAGCCCGGAAGGCCCGTGGGGATCATCTGCCGGGCCCAGTTTCCGGAAGCGCTTCGCCACACGGTTCCGCTGGGATCAAGACACCAAAGCGAACCATCGTCGCCGATGGAGATGTCGGCGACGCCATAGGGCGGGACCGGCACCGTTGACCAGGTCCCGCTGGCGTAACACTGAATCTGCGGCGTGCCTCCCTGCTGCACCACCACATAGAACGTCTGAGCGTCGAGTACCTCGAAGGGGTCGACGACCTGAGCCGTGCCTGAGGGAGCTTGGGTAATCTTGCTCCACGACTGGGACGCCGCATCGAAGGAGTAGATCGCTCCCGAAACGGCACACAGCACGAAGACGGATCCGTCGACGCCGACCGATACATTCGTGGGAATGTCGCCTGCGCCGAAGCTGCCCGGTGCCTCCGTCCATAGGCCCGGGCTGGCGCTTGTCATAACGATATTGTTGTCCGAGATCGACCACAACGACCCCGGACTACCGACCGGCGCATGGGTGATCGGAACCACCCCCGCATCCTGGAAGTTCCCGCTCGAGGTGTCGTATGTGAAGAGATGGAAACTCGTGTCTTGGCTCACCACCGCGTACAGCGTTCCGTCTCTGCCAACCGAGATGTTCAGATCACCGCCCGTTGGGGCACCCATGTAGTTCCAATGGCCGGCGTTGCTCTGCCAGAGGGTCAGCCCGCCATCCATGATCCACACGCTCCCGCTGTTCGCGGCGGCGATGGACTGGACCTGGGCCCCGATACCGAAGATGTTCCAGCCGGAACTGCTCAGCGGTTCGCGCTGGAGGTGGCACAGCTCACCGTCATCATGGATGACGAGGGCTTCCGATTGGCCGCCTGGGTTTACAAACGTGGCGAGCGGGCTTGCTGCCGTGGACGACGCCAGGATCGATTCAGCATGGACGAAGTCTTCCGTCAATTTGCTGCTGTAGGTAAGCGTGTAGGTTGACATCTCATCCTCCTTGATCGAGCGTATTCGGCAAAGATCAGCCCGCGCCTGAGAGCGAGTCGCGGCATCTGCATCAGTGGAACGAAAAGCTCCAGAAGAGCCCCATCAACGATGGGCCAGTTTGATACTGGAGCGGTTCCGCACCAATCTCCGGGCCACGGCAGCCCAGGGGAGAACTATCTCATTCAACATAGCGCTGGGTCAGGCAAATCGAACACCATCGCTTGGCCCGCCCATCAGCTTGCGAAGCGTTTCTTCTGCGCCAACAATCAGCCCACCTTTGACAGCATAATCATTCGCACGGGTGCACTCACATCCGTTTCGGGTTCACCCTTCTATGCACCGTGGAACTCACTCGCACTCTACGGATCCGGCCAATATTTATAATCTAATTAGGTGTTTTTCCTCAAGGTATTTCTGGCTGCTTTTGTTTGCAATTCCGCTCGTGCATCGCGGACGGGCGGCTCGCACGAAGCAGCCAGAAACATGCCGCCAATTTACTCCACTGGCGTCCACCCCGTGTCCTGGTTGTAGCTGTTGCTCGAGGCCGCAATGTCTGCTGTCATGGGCCCCAGATCCTTCTGATAGACAACGCCTTCACGGCTCTAAGGGGATCATGGCTACCGCGCGACCCACACGGCGGTGTCCGCTGCGGCGTGTCGAGCGCCGGAGCGTTGGCTTGCTTTAAAAACTGGAGTCTGATTCCGGGCACTCACTGCGGATGTCCGCAGGTCCAGTTCCCGTGATGTAAGCACGTGGGTCCCGGCGAATCGAATATCGGCGACTGACTTGCTGGACGTCGCTACCCGAATGCCGTCTACTTCGCCGTAATTAATGGTAACGGCCAGGTTCTTGATCCACAGTGATGGGCTCTTGGCCGGAGCGCCTTGCATTCGCCGAATGGCGAAGTCTGCCGCATCGACCCAGGCTTTGCCGCGGATCAACTCCGCCGCCTCGCGTTTCGGCATCAACTGCAAAACATAACAATCATGGCCATCGATCGTTTCATGGCCCAGCAGCGCAAAGTCATAATTCCGCGTGGAAACCTCGTGCTCTTCGGCATGGGTCGCCATTTGCGACTCGTGATCGAGCACCTTGCGAACAATGCTCTCGCCGCGGCTGCTGCCTTCTGATTTGAGAATGGTATAGTCCTTGGCCGCTGGCGGAACGAAGTTTACCTGGGCTACGACACTGGAACTGGGGTTCTGCTTTCCCAAGGCAGAGAGCTGATACTCACGCGTCACCACGTACGCCGTGTCCTGTTGACGCGACTCGACTTGCGCTTGCTCCATGCGGCTGACGATGCCAGCCAATGGGAGCGTTGGCGATTGTCCTTGAGAAAGCACCGGAGTTGCCACTCCAAAAGCGAAAAGAAGAAATGCAATCCGTGTTGGTAACAGGGCCCGCATACTGGCTAACCGCAAGTTCTCGGTTATTTTGTTCAGAAGCAAACTGGTCGCCAATTGATGCCAGCGAAAACATTCGTCGTGCTCATCCATAAATTCAACAGCTTGCGCCAGGCTCAACATCGCTTTCATCCTTTTCATGACATTCCCCCTAGTTGGTTGAACGCGCACGCAGTACATTTCGTACCGTCCCGGTTCGGCAATTCACTGCCCTGCTCTTACCGGCTGCGTGCTTATCGCTTTCCATGGCGGTACTATGCGGCATTTACGCCAGAACCCACATCACGAGATAGCAGGTTTTTTCACTAACGCTGCTGGGGATGCGTGGACATACCACTATCGGGCAAGACAGAAGCCACCCCTGGATGCACCAGAAAGGAACGGGAGGCGAGAAATGGTGGATGACGATCACAGAAATTGTGGCGCTGGCCGCAAGCAACCAGCGCCACGGTTATGGTTGGACTTGGAACCTTGGTCCACCGTGTTCGTTCCTACTGACCGGTTCCAGTGAGCGTGATCAACTGCGTCGCCGGATTGCGATTCAGTGAATTGTCTTTCCCTTCGGCTGTACTCTGGATCAGACCCGTCCGGGTGGGATCGAAGCTGATGCTCAGGTTGCAGCTTGTGCCCGGCGCCAGCGAGAAGGTGCTGGTGCAATCCGGGGGCGTGCCGGAGCCTGCTACCTGCTCGAAGTTTGGCGGCATGCCAAACCCGCCTTCGAGGGCATTCAATTGCTGATTGCCCACATTCTCCGCCGTGATCGACAGCGGGTTGGAGGTTTGATTTACCGGAGTCGTGGGGAAATTCAGCGCCGGCGCCTGCGAGCGCTGGAATTCCAGCACCTGGCTGTGATTGGTATCCGCGATGAAGAGATCACCCGCTCCGTCCAGAGCGACGCCGCCTGGATAAGAGGTTGTGTCCACGGTGACTGGAGAGCCACCACCAGATGGGATTTCCTCTACACCATCGCTCACTGTGATAAACAGGTTGCCGGCAGCATCGACAGCTACAGCCAGGGGATCAGCAAGCCCGGAAGCGACGGTGGTCTGGGCGCCGCCGTTGGTCGGGATTTTGACCAAGCGTGCGTTGCCGTTATCCGCAACGAAAAGGTTGCCGGAAGAATCCAGGGCCATACCCCAGGGAGCGTTCAATCCCGATCCTAGAGAGAGTTGGGTGCCACTAGCAGCCAAAACCTCCAACACCTGGTTGTGGCAGAGGTCCGGGATGAAGACATTGCCCACGCCATCTACAGCGATACCGTATGGGCAAACCCCTGTGGCCACGGTGCTCGCGGAGCCGCTGGGAGTGATCTTCAGCACCTGGGTGCTGCCCATGTCGGCGACGATGAGATTACCCGCCCCATCCACCGCTACCGCCGTCCCCTCCGACAGGCCGGAGTACAGAACATTCTGGCTGCCGCCCGAGTTCGCGGGCACCTCGACCAAATCGTGAGTATTCACGATGAATAGATCGCCGGCCGCGTCCATCGCCACGCCATTGGGCGACGCGAGGCTGGCTACGTTCTGCGGAGTGGCTGGGTCAAAGGCAATCTGCGGTCCTTGCCCGACGCCATACAACATGGTCGACGCCGCCAAAGTACCATCGGGTCTCGTGATCTGGAGAACGCCGGTGCGGAGTCCGGGATACTTGGGCGAGAATTTTACGCTGACGGTGCAAGTCGAACCCGCCGTCAGCGACTCGGGGCAGGTGCTGCCGGTCACAGCGAAGTCGAGGCTTGTCTGGCTCGAACCCTGGTTCAGGGTTCTTATCTGGCCTAAGTTACCGCTCGCCGTGGCGGCATAGGTCAGGGTTATGGTTTCACCGCAATTTGAGCTGCAAGTGTTAACGGAGCCGAAGTTTGCCGATATGGTCGAAGTCTTCAACACGTTCGAGTTGCCGTTCAAAACGAACAGATCGCCGGCTCCATCCACCGCAATGGCATCAGCAGCGATTCCGGACAGCATGGTGAACTGCTGATTCCCTTCAGCCGGAACCTCTACCACGCGATTGTTTCCCGCGTCCGCGATGAAAAGGTTGTAATCTCCATCCACTGCCAGGCTGGTAGGACCGTTGACGCTGACTCCAATGGACCTCAGATTGTCACTTTTGGCCTCATACACCTGATTGCTGTTGGCACGCGTAAGGAAGACATTGCCCCGCTTATCCGCGGCGATTCCCGATGGGGACGGGAAGTTGCTAACTAAGACGCTAAAGCCCTCGGCGGCAGAAATTTCGTCTACCTGCCCAGCACCGACATCCGTGACGTAAATGTTGCCATTTCCATCCACTGCCACCTGCGTAGGGGTGACGAAATTGCTGCTCAGTACCGTCTGATTTCCGGAAGGCGTGATTTTCACCAGATTGTTGGCCCCGGAGATTGCGTATACGTTGCCAGCTCCATCTACCGCCACGCCGCTGGGATTGAGGCCAGTGGCGATGACAGACTGCGTCCCGCCAGGGGTTATCTTCGTTATCCCCCCGCTGTTATTGGGTATGTAGATGTTTCCAGCTGCATCCGTTGCCATTTGCCGAGCGGTGGAGAACCCACCGGCCACCACGGCGGTTGGAGGTTGAGCAAGGCTCAGGCTTGCCTGCCCGTAGAGTACTGCTGGCAGCGAGATTACCAGAACCATAGCCAGCATCGGAAGCTTCAAGGTAAGCGAAGCAATACGCTTCAAGGTTGTTGTTAGTTGACGAGTTACCTGCGAGATGTGTTTTGCTTGGGTTTTCATGATCAGGTTTACCATCCTTAGTTTTTGAATTACGAATGTCAGCACGAGATTTTGAGCCGCGACGCACGGCGCATATGTTTCATATGCGCCCCGCAAACCGGTGTCGTTACAGCCATTAGTGCCAGCGACCATCCGATACGGTTACTATGCGGGCGCTAAGCAGAATGCGCATCACGAGATAAGAGGTTTCTTAGCTACCACTGCCGGGTAAATGCGGGGATAACAGAAATGGGGATTCGTTGCGTACCACGACAGGTTGCACACTGAGCTGCCACTATCAAGTGAGCCGGCAGGAATGCGGCCACGGTTGAAAACCGCGAATGTGTGGGGCACCGGGCAGTAACGTGATCGCGAACGGCAGGCCTACAGTAAGCAGCACAATTAGTGGACGGTGTGCGTCCAACCAGTCGCTATCACGTCGCCTCCAGGCGTATGCGGATGGGGTCCCGCGGTCGCAGCGTAAGGCTCGGAACGGGTAGCACCGGCGCTTCGTCCACCGACACGAACTGATACATGCGAGCTATATTTGCGAGGATCAGGGCGGCTTCAGTGGTCGCGAACGATGCCCCGATGCACTGCCTGGGACCGCCGCCAAAAGGAAAATAGGCGAACCGGGGCAGCTTCTGACAGGCGCTGGTGCTCCAACGGTCCGGATCAAACTTCTCCGGCTCGGAGAAAAACCTTGGGTCTCGATGCATGATCCACTGGCTCATCACAACGTTGGCTCGAGCAGGAATCCGGTATCCTTCCAATTCGAAGGCGGCGATCGCCGTACGGGCCATGGTCCAGGCCGGAGGATATAACCGCATCGTTTCCTTGATGACGTTTTCCAGGAAGGTAAGCGACGGGATCTCGGAAACGCTCGGCAACCTGCCTGCCAGCACGCGGTCCACTTCGTGCCGAAGCTTTTCTTGCGCTCCGGCATTCTGGGACAGCAAATATAACGTGTAGGAAAGCGCCAGCGCGGTCGTCTCGTGACCCGCCAGCAGGAAGGTCATCACCTCGTCTCGCAGTTGCTCGTCCGTCATCCAGCTGCCATCCTCATCACGAGCTTGCATCAGGATGGAGAGCAAGTCGCGCGATGTCACTTGGTCACTGCTCCGGCGCTGACGGATGATCTCGTACACGGCGGCGTTCATCTCGTTCACAGCACGACGTACGTCCCGCATTCCGGGCAAAGGAAGGTACTGGAAAAAGTGAGGCAGGAGCAGTCTCCCGCCGGTGCTGTTTACCAGGACAGTGTTGAGAGACCGCGCGATCTTGTCTGTTTCTATCGTCTCTATCCCGAAAAGTGCTCGCATGACTACGTGCAGAGTGAGGCCCATCATTTCCTGATGGATGTCCACCACCGTGCCACCCTTCCAGGAAGCGAGCGCCTGCTCGGCGGAGTCGGTCATGCAGTTGGTGTAAGCGGAAATGCGATCGCGTGAGAAGGCCGGTTGCATGAGCCGGCGCTGCCGCTTCCATGCGTCCCCTTCAGCGGTGAACAACCCGTCGCCCAGCAACCAGCGGCTTTTCCGCACGTAGGGATCTTTCAGAAAGTTCTGCGGATTCCGCACCAGCACGTACTCGATCAGATCGGGCCGATTCAGGAAATAAACGTGGCGCCATGCGGAACGGTAGTAATAAATGTCGCCATACTGGTCAGCCCACCTTCTGAAGGTGTCCAGCGGTGCCCGACCCGCAAGGGGGAAGTTACCGATCAGAAAGTGCGGCTTTGGTCCCGGAGGGCGCAGCATACGAGTGCAACCAAGTTTAGCAGGGTGCCCGCGCTGCCTGGCGGATTCAGGACGGAGTCTTCAGCGGCACTCCGCATGCCATCACGCAGACTACGGATGGCTATTTGTGGATTGCCACGGAAGATGGATTAGTACGCTTTGATGGTGTGCGATTTGGCCTTCGAAGTATCCGGTCAGACGATTGCCGTATTGCCCGATCTGAACGTGCTGCACGACGGTCTCGCCGTTCTGAATGCTGGTTGAGTAAATCGTCCAGTTGCCTGCCACGTTGTCCGGCGGTTGTTGGGCCAGCATGGTCGGGCAAGCCCTCAACAACAGGAGAGCCAGACCAGCCAGGCTCAGCGTCGCTTTCAGCTTCTTCATGACATTCTCCTAAGTGGTTCTGCGACTTGTTTGCTATCAGCGTCGCCCAACTGGGAGAATGCAACTAGCGCACCAAAAGCTAACTTCCTGGTTTGCTTCGAGTTGCCCGGATGTTGAATTCACGAAGGCTCGGGGATCCACGAAACCTCAGGAGGCCGGCAGGGCTCCTGCGGACCAATGGGTTAGGGCAGCGGACACAATTGCGCTTGATGTAGAATCAGCTCGTATCGTGGGACATTTCTGTGCAGGCCGAACCATTGCTGTCACTTGCCGCGACGGTAGCCGGCGAGCACCGTACGGACGACGTTCTGGCCACTGTCGTCCGGGGTCTCGCCCGTCAGCCTGGAGTTGCGCTAGCGCGGATTTGGCTTCTTTCTCCTGGCGATCTGTGTGATTCCTGTTTCCTCCGTGCCCAATGCCGTGATCAGGTGCAATGTCTTCACTTGGCAGCTAGTGCTGGATCTCCGCTCCATTCCGCTGGCGAGGACTGGTCATTTCTTCAGGGCCATTTTCGCCGAATACCACTGGGGCACGGCAAGGTTGGGCGGATCGGCAACATTGGACAATCGGTTCTTGTCGGCGATTTGGCTCCAGAAAGCGAATGGTTCATACGTCAGGATTGGGCCGCGCTAGAGCAGATTCGTGGATTCGCAGGCCATGCCCTGGTTCACAGAGGCAAGATCCTTGGCGTTTTAGGTGTCTTTACTCGCGAACCTCTCTACGAGCAGGACTTCGCGTGGCTGAAAATGTTCGCCGACCAGGCGGCGGTTGCCATTGCAAACGCCCGGGCTTTTGAGGATCTCGTGCGCGCCGAAGCCGCGCAACGGGAACGGGAGTTACAACTGCACGAGCTCCGCCTCCGGCAAGTGGCCGGTTACATGCAAGCCAAGCTGGAAGAGCGTCTCGAGGAGCGGGAGCGGATTGCCCGCGACCTGCACGACACCCTGCTGCAGGGATTTCTCAGTGCCTATATGCAGCTCGATGTCGCCAATGACCGTTTGCCTGCCGACTCGCTGGCGAAACCTCTGGTGCAGCATGTTCTCGATCTGATGAAGCAGGTGAGTGAGGAGGGCCGAAACGCGATCCGCAGCCTGCGCTCGCCGCATCCTGCGTCCGATGGTTTGGAAGAAAAGCTTTCCGGAATTCGCGAAGAGTTCTCCCTCCAGGAACAGGTTGATTTCCGAGTTGTCGTGGAAGGAAAGCCGATTACGCTACATCCGCTCATTCGCGAGGAGGTTTACCGCATTGCCCGTGAAGCCGTGATCAACGCATTTCGCCATTCCGAGGCGGGCCGGATTGAAGTTGAAATCAAGTATGCTGCGCGAAGCTTGCGCGTCATGGTGCGCGACAATGGCTGTGGTGTCGATCCAAAGGTGCTCCGGAGCGGACGCGAAGGACACTGGGGTCTATCGAACATGCGGGAGCGAGCGGAGAAAATCGGCGCCAAGTTCGCAGTCCTGTCCCGTGCCGGTGCGGGGACCGAGGTGGAGCTGTCGGTGCCCGGCAAAGTAGCCTTCGAAACTGTGTCTTCGCAGGGCTGGTGGAAGCGGCTGACCAGATGGTTTCCAGGGCAGACCGGGGCCGATGTTCCTCCAAGCAGAGAGTGAGCAAGAACTATGAACGACCAAGCACGTATACGCGTCTTGAGCATCGATGACCATCCGCTCTTGCGCGAGGGAATCGCTACCCTCATCAACAATCAGCCCGACATGTCGGTGGTGGGTGAGGCGTCCAGTGGACACGAGGCCATTGAGCGGTTTCGCAAACTCCGGCCGGACGTCACCCTCATGGATGTCAGGCTCCCCGATATAAGCGGCATCGACGCGATGATTGCCATTCGCAAGGAGTTCCCTGAGGCACGGGTCATTATGCTGACGACATCCGAAGGCGATGTCGAAATCCAGCGGGCGCTCGAGGCAGGCGCCAGGGGTTACATGCTGAAGAGCATGCCGCCAAAGGACCTCGTCGAGGCGATCCGTCAAGTTCATGCCGGAAAAAAGCGTATCCCACCAGCCATTGCGGCCCATCTGGCGGAGCACTACAGCGACGAGGCCCTCACCGCGCGGGAAATCGAAGTCCTGCAACAGATCTCGGGCGGCAATCGCAACCGCGACATCGCCGAAAGACTCTTCATCTCCGAAGAAACGGTCAAGGTTCACATCAAGCACATTATGGACAAGCTGGGAGCCAGTGATCGCACACAAGCCGTCGCGATAGCCGTGCGGCGCGGAATCATCCACCTCTAACGAAGACATCCTCCGCTGCTGAGGTATCCCCCGATAGTGGTAGGACAAAATTCCGAGCTCTAGGGATTCGCTGCGCGCTAGCAGCCGCTAGTCTTACTTACGTGGGATTCATTGACACTATGGATCCCCGGGAGTTGAGCTTGCGAAAACTGTATTCCACATTCCCCGGCGAATGGCATGGCATAGGGCTGCTGCTGTTGCGAGTGGCGATTGGCGGGACACTCATCCTGCAGGGTTCAGCCTATTTGCCTCAACTTCACGGACTGAGGCTTGAGGGGTGGGCCGTCTGCCTGCTGGCCTTCACAAGTGGTACTGCTCTTCTCGTGGGGTTTTTGACTCCGGTCGCGAGTAGCCTGGCGGTCTTGGGTGGAATGGGCATTACATTCTCATGGCTTCCTAGGGCGAATTGGAATGTCTTTGCCTGCAACCCGCTGAGTCTCGCTGCGATCATTGTGGCCGTGGCTTCTGCTCTCCTGGGTCCCGGGGCTTTTTCGCTGGATGCCCGCTTCTTTGGACTGCGCAAAGTCATCATCCCTCGGCCGCCCGCCGCGCCCAAGCCATAATCTGTGCGGCTAGTCTAATCGTTCCGTCATCTTTAATTTTCCATTCCATCATCTTTACTGACCGACCGTGAGCAAATTATCCCTCACCCGGTCGCGGTAGTAGAGATACTCCTGACAAATGGTATGCCGGCGAGTACCAGACCGTGGTATCGAAAAAACGCTATATCTCGTGATGCGCTGTCGGCGTCAAGTCCCGCATGATGCTTCCATGACACACAGAAAGAGCCCAGCTGGTTTCGCATTGAACGTCCTGGTGGGCCGCAGCTCGCTGCAGGAGATTGCCTGGTTATGATTTCCTTAGCGCAACGGAACCTGCTTCACGACAAGGTACGGTTGACCGTGACCCTGACCGGGATCGTGTTCGCCGTAGTTCTGATTGTTATCGAGTTGGGATTGTATGTGGGCTTTACCCAAACCACATCGTGCCTGATCGATCACTCCGGGGCAGACCTTTGGGTGACCTCCAAGCACGTGCCTTACCTCGAGCTCGGAACGCCTTTCAACGAACGCAAGCTCTACCAAGTGAAAGCCGTGCCCGGCGTGGCCGACGCAGAGAAGTTCATCAATAGCTGGACGCGATGGAACCGGCTCGACGGCGCTCAGGAGACGGTTCAGGTCGTGGGCTTCAATCCGGATGCCGGTCTGGGTGGCCCTTGGAATGTGGTGGAGGGAAGCATCCGCGATTTGAAGACCCCTGATGGCGTCATGGTGGACGAGGTCTACAAGAAGAAGCTGGGAGTGAGCCGGATCGGCGAGGTGTTCGAGATCAACGGACACCGGGCGCGGGTGGTTGGCTTTACCAGCGGAATCCGTGCTTTCACCACCGATCCCTATGTCTTTACCAGCTTCCGGCACGCCCAGGATTACGCCCCGCTGCGGGAAGACCAGACTACCTACATACTGGTCAAGACCGAGCGCGGCGCCAATGTGGACGAAGTCCGCACAAACATATTGGCCCGGGTGAAGGATGTAGACGTACTCACCAGCGCGGAGTTCAGCCGAACCACGCAGAGGTATTGGACGTTGACCACTGGCGCCGGCATCGCCATTCTGCTGGCGGCGGTGCTGGGACTGATCGTGGGATTCGTGGTGGTGGCACAGACCATCTACGCCACTACCATGGATCACTTGAAGGAATTCGGCACGCTGAAGGCGATGGGTGCACCGAACAGCTATGTGTACCAAGTGATCCTGATACAGGCGACCGTCGGCGGGGTAATCGGATACGCGCTGGGAATGATCATCAGCGGCTTCGTAGTGCGTTTCGCTCAGCCCGCCGGGGCGCCCATCCTGATGAATGGATGGATGTCGATCTCGATATTCCTTCTAACGCTGTTCATGTGTGCCGGAGCAGCGCTGGTTTCCATTAACAAGGTGACTCGGCTTGATCCTGCGATGGTGTTCAAAGGATAAGACCCGCAATAGGAGACGCGATGAAGGCTGCAATCATAGTACGGGATGTGACTAAGACTTACGTAGAGGGCGGCGCCAACGTTACCGCCTTGCGTGGCGTGGACGTGGAGGTTCACTCAGGCGAGATAGTGATGATGGTGGGGCCCTCAGGCAGCGGCAAGACCACGCTCCTGTCGATTATGGGCTGCATTCTTCAAGCCTCTTCCGGAAGCATTCGAATCGCCGGACAAGAAGTCGGACACTTGCCTGAGAATGAGCTGCCTGGCGTCCGCTTGGATCACATCGGCTTCGTGTTCCAGGGCTTCAATCTCTTTCCTACCCTGACGGCGGGAGAAAACATCGAGCTCATGCTCGACCTGAAGGGCGTTCCCGGACCGCAGGCGCGAAAGCGCGCCTACGAACTGCTGGAACGAGTGGGCTTGGCCGACAAGTTCAACGTGGTCCCCGCCAACCTTAGTGGCGGGCAAAAGCAGCGCGTGGCGATCGCCCGGGCGCTGGCCGGCGATCCCAAGATCATCCTGGCCGACGAGCCCACGGCTGCGCTCGATTCACATACCGGGCGCACCATCATGGAGATGATGCGCGATCTGGCGCATGAGCGCGGACGGGCGGTGCTCATCGTTACCCACGATCCTCGAGTGCTCGAGTTCGCTGATCGAACAATCCGGATTGAAGACGGAATGATTGTCAACAGTTTGCCCGAGCCGTCGGTTCCCGTGGAGTTGCTCGCTCAAAACTTCCACCAGCCTGCTCATGCCTGGATCCAATAACAGCGAAGCGCTTTCCCCCTGAATGTGGTGCGGGGGAAAGCGCTGCGGTTGGTACTAACGGAGTTCTTGATTTCAATTTTGCGCGCTTTGGCGGTTCCAAGCGGCATGGGAGTACGTTTTACCAGCCCTCAACCCGGCCGCAATTTCTTCAATGCCGCAGCGCTAACCTTCGGCGCACTGCATCGACAGCTTCTCCATAACTACATAGTGGTATCAGGGAAGCCCCGAGTGAAGGTATCCCCCTATGTCTGCTCAGTGGTAGCAAAAAAGCGTTCTATTTCGTGATGTGCGTTCTGTCGCGATCCAGCATAGTACCGGCATGAAATACGAGAAGCGCGCAAGCGGTATCGAGGTCAATGCCGGACCAACGAAGGGTAAGAAAGAAGAACGTGCTTCCCTCGTACATCGCCGGGTGGCAATCGCTGGAGACGCCCAGCAATGCGCCGCGGGCAAGGTTCGTTTCCTCGATGCCATCGTGGCGTCTGCGGACAGGCTTAGCTTGTTCGGAATGCGCTATAGGCCATATTGGATCATGTCCGACGTCGCCGCCCTGTCAGCGTTGGCCTATGCTTGGGCTTTTTCCAAACGCTTCCCCAGCGTGTCCGGCGTAGGTTTGGGGCTTGCCGTTCTTATCGCTTTGATGGTTTACAAGCTTGTCCTGGAGGTGAAAGCGGCACTCGGAAAATCAGCAGCGCGCTCGTTTCTCCAAGATTGTCTTCAGGTCATACTCCCATGTTTCCTGGTCGTAAGCTTCCTATTTAAGCAGCCGCTAAGTTTGACCTTTGCGTTCCTGGGAACACTACTGCCGTTGTACGGCTGCCTTGCTCGCATCGGGTGCTTCCTCGGTGGTTGCTGCTATGGGAAGCCATCTACCAAAGGCGTCCTCTATCCCAAGTCAGTCTTTGAATCAACCGGTCATGGCTGCAGAAGGTACTCTCCCAGCCCTGACCCTGCTATCCGTGTGTTTCCCATACAACTCGTTGAAGCGGCTGCGCAGGCAACGCTTTTTGTGACATTGGCAACATTGCTTTGGCACGTACCAGGCACAGCTCGGTCTGTCTTTTGGCTGTATCTCTCACTGTACTCAATCGTTCGATTCGTGCTCGATTTCTATCGCACCACCAGCGCACGACCGAGATACGGCCGCTTTTCCGAAGCACAGTTGGTATGCGTAGCGGTACAAGTTGTTGTCGTTGGCGTCCTGTTACAACGATAGGTCAGGGGGCTCTCGCATTTGGGTTGCGGGCGAATGGAGTTTTCCACTGGCTCCCGACCGGGCAGCAATTTCTTGAATCCCGCAACGTTGGCCTTCGGCGCACCGCATCGACTCCTTCTCCATAACTACATCGTGGTAGGTGGGGAGGCACAAGTTTGGGTATCACTTGATATCTGCGTAGTGGTAGTGAAAAAGCCTCCTATCTCGTGATGTGCGTTCTGTCACGATCCTCCATAGTAGCTGCAGGACAGAAGAAGCGCAGGCGGTATCGCAGCGACCGTGGGACCGCTGGGCGTTTCGGTACTGAGCAAACTTCGAATGGAGATCACTGTGATCAAGAAACTGGCAATTCTTTGTGCAGTCACCCTCACCGTTCTAACAATATCAATGAGACTGTTTTCGTCGGCGCGACATAACGCCAGCAACCCGGACCCGCAGCCCGCGGATTTGACCTATGTCGTTGCCGGACCAGGGAGGATCGAGCCCGTTTCCGAGGACATCAAGGTGGGCTCGGAGATGAGCGGCAAACTGAAGTCGGTGAACGTAGAGGAAGGCGACTCCATCCGCGCAGGCCAGGTGCTGGCGGTGCTGGAGAACGACGACTACCGTGCGGAACTTGCCTCCTCTGCGGCGGAAGTGCAAGCCAAAGAGGCGACCCTGCGCAAGGTGGTGAATGGAGTCCGGGCTCAGGAGCGGTCGGAGGCCTCGGCGGGCGTCCGTGCTGCCGAGGCAATAATGAAGAATGCCCAAGCTGAATTGCAGCGGCGCCAGGAACTTTATCAGGCTGGAGTGATCTCGCGTGAGGAGTTAGATCACTACACCCGCGAGTACAACGTCGCGAAGGAGGAGTACCAGGAGAAATCTGACCGCTATTCACTGCTGAACACTGCCGCTCGGGAAGAAGATGTCGCGTTCGCCCGGGCAGATGTGCAACTGGCGCAGGCGCACCTAGCCGAGGCCCAAGCCAGGTACGACAAGACCTTCATCAAGTCTCCGATCAACGGGATCGTTCTCCGCAAGCATCATCGCAACGGAGAAAGCGTTTCCAACTCTGCCACCACGCCTGACCCAGTCCTGACCATCGGCAACACCGAAATGCTGCGGGTGCGCGTGGACATCGATGAATCCGACGTGAACGAGGTGCGGATGGGTCAGAAGGCCTGGGTCACAGCGGATGCCTTCGGCAAACAGAAGTTCAGCGGGCACGTCGTGCGCATCGGCGAACTGCTCGGCCCCAAAACCATCCGCACCGATGAACCTACCGAACGCGTGGATCGGAAATTCCTGGAGGTCCTGGTGGAGCTGGATCCCGCAGCAAACTTGCCCGTGGGCCTTCGCGTGGACACGTTCATTCTGTCCGGTTGCGAACAGTCCGCTGCGCTCCGGTAAGTCGCTACATCCCCGGCGACCGGTGACTAGCGATTTGCAGAAAGTCATTGGCAAGATTTCAACTGACGACAGATCGCAACTAGATGAAAGCGATTTTCGTATGCTGAGAATTTCGTAGACCGATGTGACGCAGGCAATTCCTGGCGGCCGGGATGCTTGCAGGATCTGTTCGTCGAGCGTCGCACCGGCGTGCACTCACTCTCCCCCTGCACCATCAATTCACTGACGACGGCTCAAGCGCGAACAATTCCATTTTCGCTTGAGAAAGCTTTTCGCCGCCCGCTCCATACTTCTCGATCCGCATCAGCCGCAGCTGGTCTTCCAGCACACGAATCCTCAGCTCCGCGTACTGCAGCCGGCTCCTCAGTCGTGCGATGAGTTCCAGATCGGCTGGCGCTGAAGGAATGGGAGGCGCACTCACAATGGGCTACTGATTTAGCAGAGTCGGCCCGCGACGTGCAAGCGGTCTATGCGGCGGCATTTCCTTCTGGCGGAGTACTGGAGACGGACCAGCCAGATTTCGGATCGAAGGACGACCGAACCCACCTCGGGCTGGACAAGCAAACGCCGGCTGGCAGGGCACGCTCCCGGGAAAAGGGTACAGTGATTTGCCAGCAGCGGGTGGGCGGGTTGCATCACCGCTATGACTGAACTGCTTGAATCGGCTGTACGCAAGCTTTCATTTGTCTGGGCCCACGGCAGAATTGTCCGCTCATTCAGCCGGTCACGAAGAAGTCCCGCGCGTCTCGCCATTCGAACACCACAGACAAGTTAGGTTCTGATGTCAGGGAACTCTTGAGTATGCACTGCTCCTGGTGCGTTTTGGATTGTGGTGAGGCACAGTTTCGCATCGATGCAATCAGAGAGGTCGAACAAATGGAACATTGGGGGATCTACGTCGCTTACGCCTGGCTGGCCACGATCATGGGCGCTTTCATCGACGCGGTGCAGGCAATTGGCAAGGGGCCGCAGTCCCAGCTTCAGCCGCTGCCTGCCGAGTCATACAACCACAACTGACCGGTGGAAGCCGGCGGGCCAGGGGCCTCGCCGTCTGGGGCGCAGGTAGTTTGCGAGTCTCCGTTGATGGTCAGTTTTGACCAGACGCGGCGTGCTATTTTCAAGCAGAATTGGCTTGACCCTGAATTCAGAAGATCGGGTAAATTTAAACAGGAGGTTATTTGAGCGCAACACTGCACTATCCGCTCGACGGAGCTGTACCGAAAGCATTCCGCGTATTGATGCGGCTCCTGAGCTTGTGTCCTCACGCCAACGTAGGTTGGCCCATACGTTGCGGCAGCGAGGAGATACCCTCGCAGCATTGTTGTGATTGCGGAGCGCAAAGGACGTACATTCTTCAACCCAACGTGCACACCGGCCCGTGGGAGCGTCCGAAACTGTGCTCCAGTTATCCTCTTAGAATCGCCTTCTCATCACGTCTGGCGAGTGGATCGATACCGCCCGCGCAGCCTGCGATTTATTGACGAGAGGTGCTCTGAAACAACAGCAGAGCAACAAGAAACAACCCTTATCGGAATATAGAAAGGCAATACAGTATGCCGTTACTTCAAGTTGCATTAGTCCTAATCGTCGTTGGGGTTCTTCTGTGGCTGGTGGATCGCTACATCCCCATGGCAAGCTCCATAAAGTCAATATTGAATGCAGTCGTGACCATCGCCGTGGTGTTGTGGCTGCTGAATGTCTTTGGGCTTATGCATTACCTCACCAACATTCGCATTGGCAAGTCGTAACGGAGAAAGATGACGCACCAGAACAACTCGGAGACCCGAGTGCCGAAGTGTGTGCGCAATGACCGAATACAGGCCGGATTTGCAATGCACGGCGGACTTGCCCTGAGAAACGCGATCGCAAGTGCCTGCCGGGCACTTTCGCTTCGCACGCTGGCAGTGAGGTTCGATCCACCAGTGTGCTCGCATTGCTTGATCGGTTAAGAGCCGCAACTCCGGTTTCGGTAGCCGAAGCTGTGGGCACCCGTTGATCATTGGATTTGACTGAATGGCTATGGCATTCACATCGAGTTGCGTCGGCCTGCAGCCTGGACTCGGTGTAGATCAATAGGAATTAACACAGCACGGCTTGCCGTTATGATCCAACCAGCTCATCTTCGTCGAGAACACTTCCTTTTCATTCTACCCATGATTTTCTTATGGATGAACTTGTGAGGGGGCGCTATCCGCCGTTAAACATCAGGCTGTTCTACGGCCACTGATCAAATTGATGACCAGAACCACGACGGCAATGACCAACAAAAGGTGGATCAGACCGCCTGCAATGTGGAAACTGAAGCCGAGAAGCCAGAGGAGCAAGAGAACGACGAAAATTGTCCACAGCATGTGTTTCTCCTTATACTGAGTGTGAGCGTCAAGATTGTGCGATTGCTCAGTAACAGTGCTGCGCCATTATGGGCACAGAAGTTCACTCCGAGTCCGCTGCTCCGCTGTAGCAACAATCCTCACGGATCGTCGAAGCTTTACCCAGCGATTCACTAGATCCGGCCAAGCAGCAGCAAAATAACTACAATCACGAGAACCAATCCCAGACCGCCGCTCGGGGCGTAACCCCAGGAACGGCTATGATTCCACCTCGGCAGAGCACCCACCAGAAACAAAACCAGTAGAACAATCAACACGGTTCCAAGCATATTTCCTCCTCATGTCTACGAATCAAGCGCCGGTTTGGTTGCGATCAAACTCGCGATAGCCTTCAAGAAGTCGTCCACAACAAGGATCTGCGGCTTTAGACCATGCGGCATGTTCCCTCCTGAAGAAAACAGCGAGAGCAAAACTCCACTGGATCACTGTCTCATTCCCGACTCGTCCACGTCTGAGCAATTCTGAACACCTCCTTGCAGTCATGTTTCCCGAGGTTCGGAAAAGGAGGCCACGGGAAGTGCATGCCATTAAACGAGCAGTATTGAACAGCGGGGATGCGTTCCCAAGAGATACTCCTGTACGTGTCAACCCGGCGTTGAGAGTGCCATCATAAAGACAAAGTATTTTCACATCTCTGCCTACATTTGCGATAAGTGCGAAGGCCCAGTGATTGCGGGCTCATTCGGAAACGCGCGAAACGGAGATCTCAAGAGAGAGCGATTTTAGCCAGGTCGGAACGGTTTGCTTGTCGTGCGGGAATAAACCAGCGGACATGAGTGCTGCGCATATCGTGAGTGAGTTTGCTCCCGTGGCGTGGGCGTAATTGTAAGAGTGAATCGCGGCCGCGCTTTCGGGGTGAATAGTTAGTCGAGCACGACCGCGGCGGAACGCGCTATGTGCGTTATCGCCACGAGTTTGGGACCAGCGTCCATCGTTGAAAAGTCGGCAAGTACCGTCGTTTGTGGCAAACAATGCAACGCCCCGGACACAGGAAGAGACGAGGTAAAAGCACTCTTTCAACCCAGCCCTCGGCAGGCGCAGCTCTAAACTGATCTCCCTTGCAGACACGGCAGTGCGCGGACAATAAGTGCATTCTTGAAGCGTAGCACTGTTCCCGATCCCGAACAGCGGGTTAGTCTCCGTAGCCAGTTTGCTGATGGACGGCCTGAACCGCCCAGTGTCCTTATTCGGATTCGATGAAGCCTGTAACTCTCATCGCGAAGTCTTATGCTTGCCGGTATTGATCTCGCTGGCTTCAGCGGGTGTTAGCCGCGCCAGAGCCAGTACGGCGAAGGCTCCTTCGTGGGACCGACGGCGCCCCGCTACTTCCACGCCAACAACACAACGCTGGCCCTCCGGTACGCTTTCTGACCCACGACGACGGCTAGTGTTTTTTCCGTTCCACTCAATGTGAGAGCTGTCGTGGCCCTGTCGCGAGGGCAGGTCATCACTTGTTGTTCTCTCGAGCAACCTGACGCAGCACCTCGCGGACAATTTGCTACTGGCGACACTGTTCTTCACCCACGTTTCTCAGGCTGTGCATGGGCTGCAGGTGCTGGACGAGCAGCAGGCTGTGCATGGGCTGCAGGTGCTGGACGAGCAGCAGGCTGTGCATGGGCTGCAGGCGCTGGACGAGCAGCAGGCTGCGCATGAGCTGCAGCCGCCGGACGAGCGGCAGGCTGCGCATGAGCTGCAGGCGCCGGACGAGCAGCAGGCTGTGCATGGGCTGCGGCCGCTGGACGAGGGGCAGGCTGTGCATGGGTTGCAGCCGCCGGACGAGCAGCAGGCTGCGCATGAGCTGCAGCCGCCGGACGAGCAGCAGGCTGCGCATGCGCTGCGGTTGCCGGACGAGGAGCAGGCTGTGCATGGGCTGCGGTTGCCGGACGAGGAGCAGGCTGTGCATGGGCCGCAGTCGCCGGACGAGCAGCGGGCTGTGCATGAGCCGTAGGCTCCTTACTAGACTCAGCGGGCGGACGAGCCGACTGAGGCGTTGCAGGCTTATTCTCATTCGTGCGAGCAGCAGCTGCCTTATTTTCGGCTGCCTTGTTTTCGGTGGTCTTGGTCTCAGCTGCGTTGTTCCCGGCTGCCTTGTTTTCAGTGGCCTTGGTTCCAGCAGCGTTATTCTCGGCTGCCTTGTTCTCGGTGGCCTTGCTTGCAGCTGACTTGTTCGTGGCTGCGTTGTTTTGAGGAGCCTTATAAGGTGCTCCGGCTTGTTTGGCCGCTACTACTCCCTGACCGCTAAACTCGCCAGGCTTCGCAGTTGCTGCGATTGCCGGCTTGCCTTGGTTCACGGACGCCAGGAGTGCGCGGTTGGTGCTGGCAGCCTGCACATGCTGGGTTTGCAGCGAGGTTGCCGGCGTGTGCTGCCCGCGTGCCGCTGCCTCTTCTGCTGCCGTCGGGCGAGCGGAAATTCCACCGGTGCCGCCGTTGTAGCTGACGCGGTTCACGGAGGTATCGTTGATTACCGTCGAGTTGTAAACGTTGTGAATGTTGGTGACGTTCACGTTGTTCACCGAACGGTTGTAGTAAAACTGTCCGTTCTGCCAACGTCCGCCTTGATAGCCGACACCGCCATAGCCAAAGCCGTAATTGACGCCGCCGTAGAAGCCGACTTGCTGACCCCAGTAGCCGCCATTCCAGGCGAAGGCGCTGCCGCCCCAACCCCAGTAACCGGGAGTCCAGAGCAAACCAACGGCGGGCGGTTGAACCCACGTGCCTGGTACCCAGAAGTAGCCTTCATCACCATAAGCCCAGTAGCCGGGCGTCCACAAATAGCCGGCCTCGGGGGCCATGGGTTGCACGTACACAGGTAGCGCAG
>JBEKQY010000036.1:0-20401 GCA_049519235.1 Candidatus Korobacteraceae bacterium
CGCCTTTGCTTGAGTGTGGCTGTTGCCTCGACTACCATATGCCCTATGGACGACTGTCTTTTCTGCAAGATCATCGCCGGAAAAATTCCCTCCAAGAAGGTTTACGAGGACGACAAGGTGTTCGTCTTCGAGGACATCAACCCCCATGCGCCGACACACGTTCTCATCGTGCCCAAGCGCCACATCGTCGGGCTGAAGGAAGCCGCCCCCGAGGACGCCGAGATCATCGGCTACAGCCAGTTGATCGCGGCCAAGATCGCCCGCGAGCGCGGCATCGAAGACGCATACCGCACCGTGTACAACGTGGGCCCGCGCGCCGGCCAGTCGGTGTTTCACCTGCACCTGCACATGCTCGGCGGGCGGGATTTGAGGTGGCCGCCGGGATAAGAAAGTTGTCAGTGGCCGGTTGCCAGTGGTCAGTTGGAGTAACGCGTGGGCTATCCACTTTCAGCGGCTGGATTCAGGCTGCCTCTTCCCGCCAATCTCATGTAACGTAGTAATTCATGGGCCGCATCCACGTTCTCTCGGAAAATGTCGCCAACAAGATCGCCGCCGGCGAGGTGGTGGAGCGGCCTGCGTCGGTGGTCAAGGAGTTGCTGGAGAACGCGCTGGATGCGGGCGCGCGGCGCATTCGCGTGAACGTCGAAGCCGGCGGCAAGAAGCTTATCCAGGTGACCGACGACGGCTGCGGCATGGTGCGCGACGACGCCATGCTCGCCTTCGAGCGCCACGCCACGTCGAAGATTCGCACGGTCGATGACTTGCTGACCATTGCAACTTTGGGATTTCGCGGCGAAGCGCTGCCGTCGATCGCGTCCGTCAGCCGTCTGCGGTTGGAGACGCACGCTGCGGAAGATTCGGCAGGAACGATTGTCGAAATTGCCGGCGGAAAGATTCTGACCGTGGAAGAAGCCGGGCTGCCGCTGGGAACCTGCGTCACGGTGCGCGATTTGTTCTTCAACATTCCGGCGCGGCGAAAGTTTCTGAGGGCCGAATCGACCGAGCTGTCGCACATCGCGTCGCTGGTGACGCACTACGCGCTGGCCCATCCTGAGATGCATTGGGAGCTGCACTCGGCGACCAATGCCATGCTGATTGCGCCGCCGGTCGGCGATCATTCGCAGCGCATCTATCAAGTCTTCGGCAAGGAGACGCTCGACCAACTGATCGCCCTGAGCGCGCTGCTGCCGCTGGAGCGCATCGGCCTGCCACAGCCGCCGCCATGGCGGCGCAGCGAAGTGGAAGACACTGAAGAGCCGGTAAAGGGCGAGGTCAGGCTGCATGGCTTCGTCTCGCGGCCCGAGATCCAGAAGCTCAATCGCAACTCGATCTTCATCTTCGTCAATGGCCGTCTGATTCGCGACCGGCTGGTGCAGCACGCGCTGACCGAAGCCTATCGCAACATCATTGCTCCGACGGTTTATCCCGTGGTGCTGCTGTTCCTGGAAATGCCCGCCACCGAGGTTGATGTGAACGTGCATCCGTCGAAGACCGAGGTGCGTTTCCGCCAGTCGTCGATCCTGCACGACTTCATTCGCGACTCGGTGCGCGCGGCGCTGATGAAGTCGCGGCCGGTGCCATCGTTCACGACGGAGATCCACGCGAATCCGAGCGCGTCGGCTTCGCTGAGCTCGGGAGCGCACGATTTCGAATCGAGCGAACTGCACGTGACCGGAGCCGACGCGTCCTTCGCGTTGCGCGCGCAGGAGTTGCCACCATTCACCGCGCCATTGCAGTTCGAGGGCAGCGGGTTCGCCGTCGAAGCCAATGCCGCGATCCCGGTAGCGCGCTTCGGCCGGCAAACGTTTGGAGGTCCAGCAGCAACATCGCTGGCTGCGAGCGGGAACGGTTGCTCGGCGGAGGTGGCCGACGACTATGCTCCTGCCGGCCTGGAATCGCTGGCGACGCTAAAACCGGTGGGGCAGATTCGCGACTCGTTCATCCTGGCAATCAGTCCGCAGGGACTTTGGATCGTCGATCAGCACGTGGCGCACGAGCGCATTCTCTTCGAGAAAATTTGCAAACAGCGGCTGGCGGAGTCGCCGGAGCGGCAGCAATTGCTGATGCCGCTCATTGTTGAGCTGACGCCCGGACAGATGGCAGTGTTCGCCGAAATCTCCGACGAGCTGAACCGCAACGGCTTCGAAGTGGAACCCTTCGGCTCGCGGACGATCGCGGTGAAGACGACGGCGGCGGGAGTCGCGGCCAGCAGTGTGGAGCATCTGCTGCACGAAATCCTGGAGCAGTTCGAGCGCGAGGAGCAGGCGCTGAACCTGGAGAAGATCCGCACCAATATTGCCGCCAGCATCGCCTGCCACGCCGCCATCAAGGTGAACATGCCGCTGGAGCAGAACAAAATGGAGTGGCTGCTGCGCGAGCTGGCGAAGACCGAGTGTCCCATGAGCTGTCCGCACGGGCGGCCGGTGGTCTTGCGATATTCTGTAAAGGACATTCAGCGGGCGTTCAAGCGCATCTGAAGGATGCGCGAGCAATTAGCGACTAGCAATTAGCTAAAACCTAATCGTGTTATGCATTCTTTCCGGTCCAACGATCTCTTGATATCACCCGCTTCCGATAGTTTTCTGCCAGGGAAAAGGCTAATGGCTAGTTGCTAATTGCTAGTTGCTTCTTCTATGCATGAACAACAACTCCAGGAACTGCGCCGCGAGAAGTGGCGGCTGAACGGGCGGGCAGTCCGCACGCTGGAAGAGGCGCGCGAGTTCATCGATTCGGTCGGATTTTGCCTGCTCTATCCGCAGCGGCCGGCGGTGCTGGCGCCCACGTTTGTTGGTGCCTATAAGGGTAGCGACGAGAAGCTGCCCATAGCGCACATGGCCTTTGCCGACCAGGAAGCGCACGCGGCCAAGGACCTGATGGTGCGGCTGCTGCGCGAGAAGTCGGCCTATGAGGCGAACGTTTTTCCGGACAATAATTTCATCGTTGCGGCCGCGGTGTTTCCGTACTTCTATGGACTCATCGGGGACCGCAATCCGTGGCAGAGGCCGGCGAGCGGCGCGCGCGGGGAATATTCTCCGCTGGCGCTGCATGCGTTTCAGGTCATCCAAAAAGAAGGGCCAATTCCCAAGGAGCGTTTGCGCGAGCTGGTTGGGGGCGCGATCTCGGAGTCAGCCCTGGACCGCGCGCTCGACGAGCTGTGGGCGAAGCTGCGCATCACCCGTGTCGACTACAAACCGAATGAGGGTATCTTCTGGGACGTGCTGTTCCGCTGGTCGCCGGACGCGGTGAAGAACGGTACGCAAGTTTCGGTGGCCGAGGCGATGACGGCCCTGGTTTCCAAGTATCTGGATTGTGTGCTGGCGGCGCAGCAGCAAGAAGTGGAAGAGTTTTTTTCCAGGGTGACTGGCCGAGCCCGGGTGCGCGAGGCCATCAACGCTTTGCAAGCCGCGCGGGAACTCCACTTCGTGCATGTGGACGGGCGGGTGATGCTTCAGGTTTCATCGCTACAGGAGCAAGTGGCGCACGAGTTCACGCCCAAAGCGAAATTCGAAGCGCTGCCGCCGCGACCCGGAATGCCTCTGGTGCAGCGGCGGCCAAGAAGGTCCTTAGCATCCTCCAAGCCAGAACCACCCAGCAAGGGCACCGTCAACGAATGAGCACGCCGCGAAAGCTGGTGATCGCGATTGACGGCCCGGCGGGATCGGGCAAGAGCACCATTGCCGCGCGGCTGGCGAGGAAATTGGGCTACATCAATCTGGAGAGCGGAGCGATGTATCGCGCGCTGGCGCTGAAGGCGATGGAGCAACAGGTGTCGTTGGACGATGCGGAGGCGCTGCGGCAATTGGCGGAGAAATCGGTGATGGAGCTCGAACCCAGCGGCGACGGCAATCGGGTGCTGCTGGATGGGCGCGATGTTTCGCAGCGCATTCGCGAGCCTGATGTGACCGCAGCCGCGTCGCGCGTGTCGGTCCATCCGGCGGTGCGGCAGGGGATGGTGGCGCGGCAGCGCGAGCTGGGCGCCAGCGGCGGAATGGTGATGGAAGGCCGCGACATCGGCACGGCCGTATTTCCTAATGCCGACGTGAAGATTTTTCTGGATGCCGAGCAGATGGTGCGCGCTGAGCGGCGCTTGCGGCAAAACAGATCGCAATCGCCCGACGAAGCTAAACGGGTGCAACTTGAGATTGCCGCACGCGATGAGCGCGACCGCACGCGAGTCGCTTCACCGCTTGTCCCCGCGCCGGATGCGGTCCACGTCGATACCACGAGGAAGAGCATCGATGAGGTGGTGGAGGAAGTGGAGAGGATTGTGAAGAGAGTGGCTAGTGGCTAGTGGCTGCTAGTGGCCAGTGGCTAGTTTCGAGTTTCGAGTTTCCAGTGCGCCGAGCGGTCCTTGTCCCTAAAGAAACGAAAAGCAGGTCCCTCGACTCCTCCCCCGAAGCGGACTCGTCGCTCGGGATGACAATTCTGTCTTTGTTATCAGAACAAAAATCCGCTTCGCGGATCAATTGTTTTTTCACTTTACCGCGGGCCCACGAGGCTGTTACGAAACTGTGCCGTCCCTACGGGACTCGGCGAATTTTCCGACTCTACCCAGCACTGCGCCTGCGGCTCCGTGCTGGGCTAACCTGTTTAGCGCCTACGGCGCTGTTTTCGTTGCGGCTTGTTCCACCGATGCAACCCCGAACGGCGTTTCGTAGCAGCCTCTCACCGCGGCTAACACAAATGTCGCCGCTGCGCGGCTAGTGAAACTCGAAAAGTGGAAACTCGAAACTTCTAGCCACTGACCACTGACCACTAGCCACTGCCTTCAGCTCTTGCCAATCTTGATGTCGCCGCTCTCGGTGTTGACTTGCAGCTTGCTGAGGCCGTTGCCCACGGTTCCAGTGGCTTGCGAAGCGCCCTCGCTGGCATCGACCTTAATCGCGCCAAAATCGGAGGTGATCCCGCCTTTGCGGGTCCCCGCGTTGATCTGGAATCCCGCATTCGGGGACAGTGTCAACGTGACATCGCCGTACTGCGTCGACACATTCACTTTGTCGGGCGACGCCTTGGCAGCAAGCGTCAAAGCTATGGCGCCGTGCTGGGTGGTCAGGCTCAGCTTGCCCGCCTGCTTGCCGCCGGTGGTGACTTCCACATCGCCGTTGGTGGACTGCACCTGCAAGTCGCCGGAGACGTCCTCCAGGTGAATGTCCTTGGAGCCGGTTACCACGCGGCTTGGCCCCATCAGATCGTTGCCCCGAACCTGATCGCTGGCAATCTCGATGTCGCCAGGCACGGAGGCGATCTCCATGTCGGAGCGCGAGGTCTTGAAGATGACGGTCCTGGCAATCTTGCTGAGCTGGATGTCTTCGTAGAAGTCGCCGTCCAGGTGGACGGCGCCGGCGACTTCATCGATGGTGACGTTGTCCACGTGGCCAGTGACATCCACATCGCCGCCGATCTGCAAGGCGCGGATCGATCCTTTCTCCAGACTGATCTTCACCGGGCCGGCCACTTCGGTAAGGGAAACGTCGCCATGCTGCAAGGAGATTTTGACATCGGCCTTGCGGTGGCTGATGGTGACATCGCCGCGCTTGCTGGCAATGTCGAGCGTGGTCCCGGCGGGCACCTGAATATCCATGTCGGTCTGTACACCGTGGTCGCCGGCGCCGTCGGTATTGGCATTCAGCACCACCGTGCTGCCGGTGGACTCGATTTGCGGCTTGCTGCCGGCGTTATATTTGTTGGCGTCGTTTTGGTTTTGTGCGTAGAGCTTCTTGTGGACGGCCACGCGAATGATGCCGTCCTCGGAGGGCGTGATGTTCAGCGCGCCGCGATCGCACACGATGCGCAGGGTAGCATTCGCCGGGAATGCCTGCTCCAGGCTGTCCTCGAAAGTGTAGGCAGTGCCAAAGAAGCCGCCGAGGTCGTCATCCATCTGGAGTTGGTCGCGCACGCCGTTCCAATCGATGTCGGAGCTGTAATGCGCCGACGCGCCCAGGCAAATCAGCAGCACGATCAGGACGATGCCGCCCGCTCCGAGACGCCGGGTGCGATAGCCCATGCGGTTCGAGGCCGCATTCTCGATCAGAATGACGACGCCCCAGAGAATCAGCAGCAGTGGCCACCAATGTCCGAACCAGTGCCAGATGGGAAAGCGGAAGCCAAAATTTTTCGCCAGGAATATCCCGCCGATCAGGATCAGGATGATCGGCCCCGCGAGCGAGCGCCGATAGCGATACGGCGGCGGAATGGGCGCTGGTGGTGGAGGATACTGATTCGCGCTAGCCATTGGGGACCTCCTTGTCGTCAGGTCTCACGACCGGCGAGTCCGGCGTGATGAAACCGGCAGGAGCGCCGGACGGCGGCGTCACGATTGGAGCCTGCGGCTGCATTGGAGCCTGCGCCTGCGGCGGATATCCAGGATAGCCGGGAGTTCCCGGAGGCATGGGCTGGCCCGGATAAGGCGCCTGCGTGACATTGTATTCGCGCGGAATGTGGCCATAGATCGAAGCGCCATGTTGCAGCAACATGATCAGGCCGATCACGATCAGCAGCGCCGGCCAGGTAAAGTCAAATTCCATCCAGTGGGCGTGGCCCATCTGGTCAAGCAGAAACAACACGCCCAGCGTGATGAGGACAGCGGGCCACATGTAGCCATGAGCACGGCAGCGGCCGCAGGAACAATAACGGTTATAACGGTATTTCATGATGTCCTCCTCAACAGCCTCCCCGCTGACGCTGCATCAAGATGCGAAGGCCAATGGCGATCAGGATGACCGGCCAGAAGCGCCAGATCCAGTCGAAGTGCAAGGCGCCGACTTCATCGGCCAGGAACAGCACGCCCAGGCCGATCAGGATGTACGCTCCCACCGGCACTCGTGACCGTGGTTCCTCCTGGACTGGCTCGCCCGGCGGAGCGGCGCCAGGATTGGCGGTGACGCCCACAGCATCGCCAGAAGCGCCAGTCGGAGGCGCGCCTGCGGTGAAGGGATCGGCAGCCGCAACCGGCGGCCGATTAGGCCGCGGGTTCGAGGTGAAAAGGTTATTAAAGCCGAACGGATCGGGCGCCGGCAGCCCCAGTTGGCGCGCCCGCGCCGTCTTGTAGGCTTCGATCGGCATATAGATCACAAAGGCCGCAATGCCCAAGCCAAAGATGCCGTTCATGTGATCGGTCATCCAGATGAGGGTGGCGAAGATCAGCACATGCACGAAGCCTTTGGCGAATTCGCCGTTGTACATGGCGCCGACGCCGGGAATGAATCCCAGAATGGCGGCCAGTGCGGGACTGCCCGTTCCACGCGGCGGTTCCACAGCGGGTGGTACGGCGGTCGAGCCGGGCGGCGGAATGGCGCCGCTCAAGTGCGAGGCCAGACACTCCTCGCAGTAAATAACACCGCGGACATCTCGCACACATGCAGTGCACAGTGGCTTGCCACAGATGCGGCAGTATGCAACCGCGGGTGCGTCGACATGATTGGCGCAGTTCATGCGGTCCTCCTGTTCCAGCGCTTCAGCAAACTCCAAGCCGGAGTTGGTTGCGCGCTCTGCCGCCGGGCCTGAGGGATGGCTGCTAGGAATACAGCCGGAAACGCGGCCAGCGCGGGCTGGCCCTGATCGCGGCTGGATTCGTGGTTAGTGCGATCGTGCTGCTGGTTGTCGCTCTTCGCCGGGTTCTTTGGACTCGGATTCGGCGCGGGAGTTTCCTGTTGTTGTTGCTGCTTGTTGTCCTGGTTGTTGTCGGGAGTCGCGGCACGGCGCAGATCGCGCACCCGCGACTCGATCTCATAGACGAGGCGCATGTTCTCGTAATAGCGAATTACCTTCGCCTGAGTGGCGTAGTAAGTCTTCGCGATTCCCTTGGAGCTCAGGTCCCAGTGCCGCACATCGGCAAAGTGAAAGCCGGCAATGCCCAGCAGCATGGTGATGGAGAAGAACGCCATCCCAAAGGACATGGCGAAGCGCGGCGTCGCTAGCGGCGCGAACACCGGAGCCAGGCGGCCTTTCAGCTTTTCCAGCCAGCCTTCGCCGCGCGGCGCCGGTGCGGCGTGCTCCGACGGCAGCGCTCCGATGGTTTGCGCCAGAATGTTGTGCACCAGATTGCGCGGCGGCTCGGCATCGTCCAGCGCCCTCAGCCAATGCATTCCGGCCTTGGCTTCAGCCAGCATGGCGGCGCAAGAGGCGCAGCTCTGCTGGTGGGCCTCGAAGGCCGCCAGCTTCGCGCCGTGCAGCGTTCCGTCCAGGGCTTCCGCCAGAAGGGCCTCGACCTCGACGCATTGCACTCCGGATTGGGTCTCGCCTGCCATTTAGTTCGCCTGTCTGTAACTACGTTGTAACAGCCTCGCCAGTTCCGTTCGTCCCCGATTTATGCGACTCTTCACGGTCCCCTCAGGCACATTGAGGACTTTGGCAATGTCCTTGTAGTCCATATCCTGCAAATCCCGCAAGATGACCGCCTCGCGCAGTTCGGGCGACAGCCGCCGCAAGGCCTCGTGGACCAGCTTCTGTGTCTCCTGGCTACGCACTCTCGCCTCCGGACTGGCGCCCCGATCTTGCAACTGCTCAGCAATCGTCAGGCCGTCCTCCTGATTGCCCGGCGTCGCCTCCAGCGAATCGGTGATCCGGTCGTATTTACCTTTGCGGAAGTGGTCCACCAGCAGGTTGCGCGTGACCGTCGTCACCCAGGTCATGAACGAAGCTCGCGTGATGTCAAACGTACTCAGCGTGCGATACATCTTGATGAACACTTCCTGGCTCAGGTCAGCCGCGTCATCCGCCGATCCCGAAAAGCGATAGCAGATGTTGTAAATCCTGCGGTGATACTGCTGGACGATTTCCTGCCACGCCGCAGCGTCGCCCGACACACAGCGACGGACAAGGGCATTGACGGCCTGGCTGTCGTCCAATCAGCGCTCCCACGGGCACGACTCCTGGCCCAAATCCCGCTCACTGCTAAAGGGATATACGATCCAACAGGGCCAGCAGTTCGATGAGTTCGGGCGGGACGCAAAATCGCGGGTGCCCCACTCATTCGCGGCTTTCGAATGAGTGGGCGAAGCCCGCAAACCCGCACGATTCCGCCAGAATTGTAGCAGGGACAAAGCGGTGAGTGCCCAATGCGTCGCGGAGGTGGAATACCTTGTTTAGTGGGTTGTGAACCGTGAGACGCCGCTTTGCGTGTAATGCGTCTTGAACGGCGGAGAACTTTCCCCGCCGCCGCTTCCGGCTGTCCCGCTCTAGGAATTGTTCCACGTGGAACAAGAACACGAATTCGCCTTCACTTTTGCGACTCTGACGACCGAGCTCGATACGCGTTAAGTACCCTCTGGGCCGCGACTTAGGGCCAAGGTTCGGGAATCTATCGGACTAACTTGGGTCACTCCGCGCGGTGCCAGAAGGCGTAGATCCAGGAGCTTGGCCTGCCGCGGTTTCACCAATCCGTGCAGTTCGTCGTCCGTTGTTACCGCCGACGGGCACTGCGCAAGTAGTCGCGGGACCTGCTTCCCATCACGCTGTATTCCCCAAATACAAATTGACAACGCCGCTACGCCAGATACAATTCCAACCTACCGGCCCACGTCAATCTCGCTCCCACAATCTCACCCACGAAAGGAGCGCTTTATGCGCCGAATCGGCATCGCTATCGCTCTGACAATCTTCCTGCTGGCTTCCCTTGTCACCGCCCAGCAGACAACTAGCAAGGCATCCAATACCTCCGAGCGAAGCAGCTCTCCAACCCCGCCGCCCGGCCCGATCCTCGGCGGCGATGGAACCGCGAACTACATTGCTATCTGGGCTACCTCGAACTATCTGCTCAGTTCGGTAATGTATCAGGCGAACGGAAGTATTGGCATCGGAACGACAACGCCCCAGGCCACACTTGACGTCAACGGGTCACTTCACGTCAACGGCATGGTGAACGCCGGCGGCTATCTCATCGGTAACCAGCGTGCCCTGTACATAAACGGGGCCACTACGGCGGTCGGCGTATATACCGGCGGAGGCACAGACGATAACACCTTCATGGGCGCCGATTCTGGCGAAAGCCTGACCTCGGGAGGAGCTAATTCCTTTTACGGCATTTGGTCTGGTATCAACATCAGCTCTGGTTCGCTGAATACCTTTATAGGAGCCGGTGCTGGAGGGTACACCACTACGGGCAGCACCGACATCATGATTGGCGCATATGGCGGCGAGAATAACATGACCGGCAACAACGATATTTACGTCGGCAATTCTGGCGCCTCCACCAACAACGAATCCAACACCATGCGTCTCGGACTTCCTTACTCCAGCCAAAGCGGCGGCTGCGGCTCTCTGCCGCCGCCCTGCGGGCAGACGTCAACATATATCGCGGGCATCTACGGCGTGAATGTCGCGGGCGTTCCGGTGCAGATCGATTCAAATGGACAACTAGGCGCTCAGACTTCCTCGCTTCGCTTCAAAGAACAAATCCGCGACATGGGCGACAGCACCACCGCTCTGATGAAGCTGCGGCCTGTAACGTTCCTCTACAAGCCGGAGTACGCCAACGGCGAGCGTGCATTGCAATACGGCTTGATCGCGGAAGAAGTCGCGAAGGTCTATCCCGAGCTCGTCGCCTATGACAATGACGGCCAGCCGTATTCAGTGCGCTATCAGTATCTGAGCACCATGCTCTTGAACGAAGCACAGAAGCAGTATCGCCGCGCCGAAGCGCAGGCCGAGGTCATCAACACGCAGGAGCAAAAGATCGATTCGCAGCAGCGTCAGATTGAAGAAATGCAGCAGCGCCTGTCGCGGCTGGAGACGCTCATCGGAACGCGGGTCAGCACCGCCCGGATTGACCCGGAGCACCACGCTGCCGTCGGACACGGCGCACAGTAGCTGACATTCGTCTTTGTCGTCACTAGAGCGATTTCACAGTGGCTGTATCCGCTTTGAAGGGGCACGCCTTCAGGCGTGCCGAAAAGCCGGGCGCAAGACATCGGCTTTAGCCGCTGAGGGAACGTCCCCCAGGGCCTAAAGGCCGACCTCGTATAGCACCGATCGGCGCGGCTGAAGCCGCGCCCTTTCAAGGCGGTTACAGCAACCTGGCCCGAGGGATGAACTATTCACGCGATAGCGGGGTCGATCTTCTCCGCGTCGACGCCGAGCTCTTGGATGGCGCTCTGCGCTCGTTGCGCGTCGAACTTGCCCTCGCGCGCCAGTCGCGATAGCGCCGCCGCCGCAATCGACGCCGCATTGATCTCGAAGTGCTGCCGCAGATGCTGGCGGTTATCGCTGCGCCCAAAGCCGTCGGTCCCCAGGCTGACCAGCCGATTGTTCAGCCAGGGCGATAGCTGGTCAGGCACCGCTTTCATGTAATCGGTGGCAGCGATGATTGGGCCGTCAGCGCCGTCGAGCACGGTGAGAATATAGGGCCGCTTTTCCGCTTCAGCGGGATGGAGACGGTTCCAACGCTCGACTGCGAGTCCCTCGCGGCGCAGTTCGTTGTAGCTGGTGACGCTCCAGACATTGGCGGGAATGCCGTACTTTTCAGCCAGAATCTCCTGCGCGCGCAACGCCTCATTCAGGATGGGACCGCTGCTGAACAACTGGAGCAAAGCCTTGCCTTGGGCCGCGGGCCGGTACTGGTAGATGCCGCGCAGAATCCCTTCTTCCACGCCCGGCGGCATTTCCGGCATCGCGTAGTCTTCGTTGTACAGCGTGATGTAGTAAAAGCGGTCTTCGCCTTCCTGATACATCCTTCTCATGCCGTCCTGCACGATGACGGCAATCTCGTACACATACGCCGGATCGTAGCTGTGGCACGTGGGGACAGTGCTGGACAGGACCAGGCTGTGACCGTCCTGGTGTTGCAAGCCCTCGCCCGCCAGCGTGGTTCGTCCCGCCGTGCCGCCCATCAGGAAGCCTTTGCCGCGCGCGTCGGCGAACGCCCATATCATGTCGCCGATACGCTGAAAGCCGAACATCGAGTAGTAGGTGAAGAAGGGAACCATCGGCACTTTGTAGTTGGCATAAGCTGTTCCCGCCGCAGTGAACGATGCCATCGATCCGGCTTCGGTAATGCCTTCCTCCAGCATCTGCCCGTTCTTTTCCTCGTGATAGTAGAGCAGCATGTCCTGATCGTGCGGCTTGTAGAGCTGCCCCTGGCTGGCGTAAATGGCGACTTGCCGGATGATCGACTCCATGCCGAAGGTGCGGGCCTCGTCGGGGACGATGGGAACGATCAGCTTGCCGATCTTGGAGTCCTTCAGCAGTTGCCGCAACATGCTGACGAAGCCCATCGTCGTGGATACGGCACGGCCTTTGGATCCGGCGAGGGATTCAGCGAAATGGTCGAGCGTGGGCGCTTCGAAGTTAATCGCTGGGACTTCGCGGTCCAGCATGCAGCCGCCGAGTTCCTTGCGGCGCTGGCGCATGTAGGTGATCTCGCGGCTGTCGTCCAGCGGCCGGTAGAGCGACCCGTCGCGGGCAGCTTGCTCGGGAATTGGAATCGCAAAGCGCGAGCGAAACGCGATGAGCGCCTCATCGGCGAGCTTCTTCTCTTGATGGGTAGCGTTGCGGGCTTCAGCCGAACCAAGCCCGTATCCCTTCACCGTGTGCGCCAGAATGACCGTCGGCTTGCCGCGGCTTTCCACCGCCCGCTTGTAGGCGTTGTAGACCTTCTGCGGATCGTGGCCGCCGCGGCTGAGTCGATGCAGCTCGTCGTCGCTCATGTCGGAGACCATGGCCAACAGCTCGGGATATTTGCCGAAGAACTCGCGGCGAATGTACTCGCCGCCTTTGGCTTTGTAGCGCTGGTAGTCGCCGTCGACGCACTCCTCCATCCGCTTCAGCAGAATGCCCGACTTGTCGCGGGCAAAGAGCTTGTCCCAATCCGAGCCCCAGACGAGTTTGATGACGTTCCAGCCGGCGCCACGGAAGGCGGCTTCCAGTTCGTTGATGATCTTGCCGTTGCCGCGCACCGGGCCGTCGAGACGCTGCAAATTACAGTTGATGACGAAGATCAGGTTGTCGAGCTTCTCGCGTGAGGCCAGGGTTATCGATCCCATCGACTCCGGCTCATCGGTTTCGCCGTCGCCCGCGAATGCCCACACCTTGCGCGGCGTCGGCGGGATGATGCCGCGGTGTTCCAGGTACCGCATGAAGCGCGCCTGATAGATGGCGTTCAGCGGTCCCAGCCCCATAGAAACCGTCGGGAAACGCCAGAAGTCAGGCAGCAGCCAGGGATGCGGATACGACGGCAATCCGGGAGCGCCGCGCAGTTCGTGGCGGAAGTTCAGCACCTGCTCTTCGCTCAGCCGGCCTTCCAAATACGCGCGCGCATAGACTCCCGGCGAAGCGTGACCCTGGAAGTAGATGAAGTCGCCCGGTTGGTCTCCGTAGCGCGCATGAAAGAAATGATTGAAGCCAACCTCCAGCAGCGTGGCGATTGACGAATAGGTCGAGATATGGCCGCCGATGCCGGGATCTTTCTTGTTCTGGCGATGCACCATGGCCATCGCATTCCACCGGATCAGGCTCTTGATGCGGCGCTCCAGCAGGCGATCGCCGGGATACGGGACTTCCTGTTCGACAGGGATGGTATTGATGTACGGCGTGTTCAGTTGGACCGGGACGTTGACGCCCGATTCCCGCGCCCGGTCCATCAAGGCGGAAAGCAGCTCACATCCGCGGCGGCTGCCTTCTGCTTGCACGAGTTGGTCGAACGCTTCCAGCCACTCGGCAACTTCCTCTTCGGAATCAATCTCCGGGCTCGGCGGAAATTCGAGTATTCGATTATGAATTTCTACTGTGGCCACTATTCCCTCAATGATAAAAATCGCTTTGTATCAGGGCACGACTTTAGGGGCTGGTGAAGAGTCCTCGGAGGCGCCCGTTTCGGGTAGTGCGGCGCTTCAGCGCCGCGTCCAGCATCAGCCATTAAGTCGGCCTTTAGGCCCTGCGGTACATGGCTGAAATCCGAGGAGGGCTGCTAAATTAGCGGTTTCGGACGAAGTACCTCAGGGGCTAAAGCCCAGTCTTTCAAACTCCCCTTCACGCTGGCCTGAAGGCCAGCACTACCCGAACCCGGATTTTTCCGCAGCCTGTTTAGCCGTGCCGAAAGACCACAACACATTCTCTACCGAGTCACCCCACACTTTAGAGATGCACAAAGATGCCTTCCGCTTCTTCTTTATGAGCGCCCGGGCGGGAGGCTGGGGATTACGGGCATTGGCGGCCAAAGCAAAAACGCACAGCCTGCGCTGTGCGTTTCATAATCAGTTCGGGTCCAACCTGGCGGAGCAGACAAACGCTGGGCGCCTGCGCAGAACGAGATCGCGGCACATTTTGAGGATGCCGAGATCTCACTATCCCTGATTGATCCGCTGCCACACGGCCATTCCCGCGATGACGAGGATGAGCACTGCGGAGATTGCACCCAGGATGCGCACCCAGGGCGTCACTTTCTGCATCCGGGCCTGGACCTGCTCGTGTTCTTCGCGGAGATTCTTGCTGGATTCGTCAAGGAACAACTGCTCGTCCTGATGCATGCTGAGCGTGCTGCGGTAGATGAGCAAAAGAATCAGCACGACTGTCAGTACTCCCCAGATAATCAGCAACATCGTCAGAGTCGACATTCGTCACCTCGGTCCAAATGAACCGGTCCCGCACCTGATGGATTTTCCCTTGTGCCCACCAGGTTGGGGCCTCACGCGAACCTATTATAGCCTCGCAGATGTTGGGCGGGTCAACAATCTTTTCGCTCCGGTTGACGCGCCGATTGCCGCTTGTCTGGCATCGCCCCGGCGCGTCTAAGCACATAATGGCCGGTTGACGCGATCTGCGACCCAAGATACATGGCTCGCATCCAAATAAAGGCGGCAACGCGACAGCGGCTAGACCGAGGGCGGTCCTGGTTTGTTATAATCCCGCTAGCATTTGGAGGAGAGAGGCATGGCAACCACTACAACTACACCGACGACCCCTGCACCAACCACCGATGTGAAACCCATCAACTTCACTGACGCGGCGATCGCCAAGGTGAAAGAAATCATGGCGCAACAGAATCCCGTGCCTGCGGGGCTGCGCGTCGGCGTGGTCGGCGGAGGCTGTTCCGGGTTCTCGTACTCAATGTCGTTCGAGAATGGCGCCGGAATGATGGACAAGACATTCGACTTCGACGGGCTGAAGGTTTTCGTCGATGCGACCTCAATCATGTACCTGAAGGGCGTGAGCGTCGATTACGTCGAGACGCTGGAGGCTGCCGGCTTCAAATTCGACAATCCGAACGTAAAGAGCACCTGCGGTTGCGGCTCCTCGTTCAACGTGTAAGCCGACGAACTCGCAGCCTGTCGCTCCACTGACGCGAGCAGCCCATTCCGCAACAATAGGGTTGTAACTGGGTTCCTGCAAAAGGAGGAATTGTATGAAACGATGGTTCGCCTATACGCTCTTTGCTGCGCTCACGGTGTTAATCACCGCGGGAACGAGGTTACTTCCTGCTGCTCATGCACAAGCCGCTATGCAGTCCTCGATGGCGCAGAGTGCGGCCCCCACTGGTAAGTCGCACGGCACCTTCACCGTGGAATTGGTAAAGCCCCTCGATTCCAAGAAGCTTAAAGAAGGGGATGAGGTTGAGGCCAGGCTTACGGGGGGAATTACTCTTCCCAACGGCTCGGAGGTTGCTCGCGGCAGCAAGGTGACGGGCCATGTCACCGAGGCCAAAGCCCGCTCCAAGGGCGGGTCGGAATCGAGCCTGGGAATCGTCTTCGATAAGATTGTTCGCGCTCCCGGGGAAGAGGCGCCGATCAAAGGCGTCCTCCAGGCGGTAGCTCCAAATCCAAATTCAGAGGTTACTACCGGGGGCTACATCGGCTATGGAGGTTTGAACGAAGCAACGCAGAAACCGGCGGCGCCCGATACGCGCAAGGAGCCAACCCCGATTCTGAATGATCAGTCGACAGGGGTGTTGGGGATCAAGAACATGCAGCTCGGGCCCGACGGCGTGCTCACTTCCAGCGGCAAAGAAGTAAAGCTCGACGGCGGTACGCGAATCCTGCTCAACGTGACCATGTAATAAGCCGCCGGAGACGATGTCGCGCGCTTTGCGCTCTCGCCGAGCAATAGCAAACGGACCCTCCGCAGGTCGTGCGTGCACGCGATTCCACTTGCTGCATGGATTTTGTTCCGCGCGGGGCAAGTTCCCGGTCGCGAAGCCGGCGCGAAGTGGACCGTCGAGTGCCTGCGGGCGCAGGAGCACGCAACCTCTCACCCAAGCTTTTGGTCGTGCCTTAGTTCGAAGGTTGGCCAGACTTGTGGGCCTGGCGCAGGTGCTCCGCGAATGCCACGTCTATGGACGGCCTTACGTCCGGCCCAAACGGATACCCGCAAATAGAGCAGCGTCGTACATTGCCATCGGCCACCAAATACGGTAAAGCGAGGACCGCCTGTTTCCGCTTCGAATGGGACACTGGGGTTGCTTTGCCGGTGAGCGTGTGACATCTTTCTCCGGGTTTAGCACCACAAACTGGACACTCAAAATCTGTTGCGTTCACGCCCACAGTTTACGCCGTGCGCGTTGCCGTTCAAGGGTTGAGAATTTCAAACTGAGGCACGACCAAGCTTTTCGGGATGCGGCCATTCTTTCCTCCCAATTTAGGAAGAACGGCTCAGGATCTCCAGTCTGGCAGCCCCGTTCGCCAGGACCAGGGCTGCGCTCATCTGGTTCATTTCCCAAACGCCTTGAAGCACAACCAATCGCCGGTCTCTGGGTTTCAAGAAGCAAGGGTGCACATTGCCTATGCCAGGGCGAAGGCAGCTAGTACAATGTAGGTTCCGCTTGCCATTCTGTTGCGGCTCGGGAAACCCGCTTCGGGGAGTGTGGATGAAGTTCTTGCGCAAAACCGGATTCTTGGCGTTGACTGCTTTCCTGCTTCTTTTCCTGCCGGCCTGCGGGGACGAATATCGCCCGGTGGCGAATCCCATCATCAGCCCCGGCGGACAGCCGCAAAACGCTCATTACGCATGGGTCGTCAATTACAACCCCAGTGGCGATGGAAGCACGACAGAGATTGACGTATCAGGCGATACCAATCTGGCCGTCAATGCCATGGGTGTGGGCTCGATTGCGGAAGCGTTTCCCTACAATTCCCTGGCCTTGTTTGTGGCCAATCGCGGCGACGACACGGTTAGCGAATACCTGCCAACCCTGGCGGGCGCTGTTACCACCATCAATTTGTTGCCGGGATCGCATCCGGTAGCGCTCAGCTCCACCCAGAATACTGCCATGTACGTGGTCAACTCGGGCGAAAATTCAATGTGCCACAGTAGTGGCTCGATCAGCACCATCCGGACTTCGACGCTCTCGGTTTCGAATACCACCTGCCTTGTGTTTGTTCTGAACGGAGTAAACGTATACGGAACAAGTCCGTTTGCGATGGCGCAGTCTTCGGCCGACTCCTACATCTACATTTTGACCCAAGTTGGCGGCGGCACTGTCTTCGTCTTTAATCCGGCTGGCTCGGCAATAATGGACATCATCACTGCCCAGCATGGCCGCCTGGGGCAAAACCCGGTTTCCGTTACCACCAGCCTCGACGGCAACTGGATCTTCATTGTCACCCAGGGAGAGAGCGGTGGTCCCGGGGCGCTCGACATTGTTAGCGCCGGATCGGCCACTGTTGCTGCTTCCGTCCCGCTTGGGGTACGGCCGACGTTTTCCGTGATTGATCCCGCCCTCAACCGCCTTTACGTCGTGAATAACGGCGACAACACCGTGAGCGTCTTCGACGCATCCAACGTAAACACTTCCAACTCGCCGCCGATTCCGTTGCTCGCCACCGTTCCCGTGGGCACGGGCCCGACCGGCGTGACCGCTTTGCTGGATGGGAGCAAGTTCTATGTAGCCAACGCCGGCTCCGACGACGTTACCGTGGTCAGCGCCAACAGCTTCAGCCCGCTGACGACGGTAGCTCTGCCCACCGGCGCCAATCCCGTGTGGATCGCCTCCGACCCAACCTCCAGTAAGGTCTACGTCGCGGACAAGGGTACTACAGAGACCACAATCATCCAGACGTCGAACAACACCATCACCGCGAACATACCAGCGCCTTCGCAAATTGTTAATTGCAATGTCTGCGCCTTGCAGCAGCCAGTGATGATTGTGACGCAGTAAGGTTGGCGGCAGGGCTTAGCAGGCTGCGGGAAAATTCGTTTTGCGAATGGTTTGTATCAGGGCACGACTTCCAGTCGTGCCGAAAAGTCCTTTATTTTTGTCATCCCGAGCGGGCTTCAGCCCGCGAAGGATCTGCTTTTCGGGCTTTTTCCGCAGCCTGTTAGAGCTAACGGGCCAGCTAGGTGAACATGAACTCCTTGGTGCGCAGATCGCGAATGGTGTCGCGCAACCTGGCCGCCTGCTCGAACTCGAAGCGCTTGGCGGCCTCGCGCATATCGCTCTCCAGCTTTGCGATGTAGGCGTCCAAATCTTCCTGCGAACGAAACTCCGGCATACCCTCGGCTTCATTGGTGAGATCGGTGTAGTCGGCATTGGCCACGGCGACCAGCGTCATGTCGAGCGGCCGGACGATGCTTTCCGGCGTGATGCCGTGCTCCTCGTTGTACGCGCGCTGGATGGCGCGACGGCGGTTGGTCTCGTCAATCGCTTTTTGCATTGAGTCGGTCATGTTGTCGGCGTACAGGATGGCGCGGCCATTCAGATTGCGAGCGCAACGTCCCATGGTCTGAATCAGCGAGCCGGAGGAGCGCAGAAAGCCTTCCTTGTCGGCGTCGAGAATCGCCACCAGCGAAACCTCGGGCAAGTCGAGCCCCTCCCGCAGCAGGTTGATGCCGATCAGCACGTCGAACTCACCTTTGCGCAAATCGCGCAAGATCTTGATGCGCTCCAGGGTCTCGATCTCCGAATGCATGTAGCGGCAGCGCACGCCGACCTCGCTGTAATACTCGGCCAGGTCCTCGGACATGCGCTTGGTCAGGGTCGTGACCAGTACGCGTTCGTTCTTCGCCGCGCGAGTGCGAATCTCGTGCAGCAGGTCGTCGATCTGGCCTTTGACCGGACGCACTTCCACTTCGGGATCGATCAGCCCGGTGGGCCGGATGATCTGCTCGATGACGACGCCGGCGGCCTTGGTGAGTTCGTAGGGGCCGGGAGTTGCCGAGACGTAGATCGCCTGGTTGACGCGGTGCTCGAATTCTTCGAAAGTCAGTGGGCGATTATCCAGCGCGCTGGGCAGACGAAACCCGTACTCGATGAGGTTTTGCTTGCGCGAGCGGTCCCCGTGCCACATGCCATGTATCTGCGGAATCGTCTGGTGCGACTCATCGATGAACAGCAGGTAGTCGCGCGGCACATAATCCAGCAGCGTCGGCGGCGGCTCGCCCGGCAAGCGGCCAGTGAAGTGGCGCGAATAGTTCTCAATGCCGTGGCAATAGCCCATTTCCTTGATCATCTCCAGATCAAAGCGCGTACGCTGATGCACCCGCTGGGCCTCCACGATGCGGCCCTGCTTCTCCAGTTCGGCCTCCCACCACGCCAACTCCTCCAGAATTGAAGCGACGGCAGCATTCTTGCGCTCCGGCTTCATCACGTAGTGCGTCTTGGGATAGATGGGCAGGCGCACGTGCTTCTGCTTCACGGTCCCGAACAGCGGATCGATTTGCGCCAGCGACTCCACCTCATCGCCCCACAGCTCGATGCGGTAGGCGGTGTCGTCATAGGTGGGGAAAACTTCGATGATATCGCCGCGCACCCGGAACGTCCCACGGCGGAAGTCGCCGTCGGTGCGCTCGTAAAGAATTTCCACCAGCTTGCGGACAATATCTTCGCGCTTGATCTTCTGTCCCTTTTCCAGGAACAGCAACATGCCGTAATAGGCTTCCGGCGAGCCGAGCCCGTAGATGCAGCTCACCGAGGCGACGATGATGCAGTCGCGGCGCTCGAACAGCGACTTGGTTGCCGACAGACGCAGGCGGTCGAGTTCGTCGTTGACCGTCGCCTCTTTCTCGATGTAAACGTCGCCGGCGGGAATATACGCTTCGGGCTGGTAATAGTCGTAGTAAGAGACGAAATACTCCACTGCATTGTGCGGGAAAAACGACTTGAACTCGTGATAGAGCTGGGCGGCCAGCGTCTTGTTGTGGGCCAGAATCAGAGCCGGGCGGTTCACCTCCGCAATGACCTTGGCCATTGAGAACGTCTTGCCCGAGCCGGTGACGCCCAGCAGCACCTGGTGCTTTTCGCCGTCAAAGACGCCGCGCGTCATCGACTGAATCGCGGTCCCCTGATCGCCCTGCGGTTTGTAAGAACTAACCAGCCGGAATTCCATGACAATGGTGCCCGCCCCCGAAACCCAAATCTATATAGCTCTCCTTACCCAATTCATTTGTAATGTTAGACTTGGGGTCGTTGTAGCTTGATAGACTTGCTGAGCGGAGTGCTTCCTCCTTCTGCTTTTCTGTGTCAGCGATCTGCTTCTGC
>JBEKQY010000037.1:0-19812 GCA_049519235.1 Candidatus Korobacteraceae bacterium
GATGGCGACGGCGGCCGAGTGCTGAATGCTGAGTGCTGCGGTAATCTATACTTTATGCCCACTCGCACGCTATCCGGCTCCGAAGTCCGCTCCATGTTTCTGCGCTATTTTGAGCAGCACGGCCACAAGATTGTCCACTCCTCCTCGCTCGTCCCGGCCAACGACCCCACGCTGCTGTTCACCAACGCCGGCATGAACCAGTTCAAGGACGTCTTCCTCGGCCTCGAGAAGCGTGATTACAACAGGGCCACCTCGTCGCAGAAGTGCGTGCGCGCCGGCGGCAAGCACAATGACCTGGAGAACGTGGGCTTCACCAATCGCCACCACACTTTCTTCGAGATGCTGGGCAATTTCAGCTTCGGCGACTACTTCAAGAAGGAAGCCATCGCCTTTGCGTGGGAACTGGTGACCTCACCCGAGTGGTACGGGATCGACAAGAGCAAGCTGTACGTTACGTTTTTCGAGGGATCGGGGCCACCTGACGTGATACTGCGCGATCGCGAGGCCGAGGAGCTGTTGACCGAGGTTTTCAAGAAAGAAGGTCTCCCTCTGGACCGCATCCGCGGCCTCGGGATTAAAGAGAACTTCTGGCAGATGGGCGATACCGGCCCCTGTGGCCCGTGCAGCGAGATCCATTACGACATGGGAGTCGCGGCTAGCGACGCCGGCCACACCGATTGCCAGTTCGGCTGCGAGTGCGGCCGCTACGTCGAAATCTGGAATCTGGTCTTCATGCAGTTCGACCGCCAGCCAGACGGGGAGATGCGCCCACTGCCCAAGCCGTCCATCGACACCGGCGCCGGCCTGGAGCGCGTGACGGCAGTGATGCAGGGCGTGATCTCGAACTACGAAACAGATTTGTTCGTGCCGCTCATCGAACGGGCGGCGGAGCTCACAGGGGTTTCGGTCAATCAAGAAAAGAAAAAAGAGGACGTCGAGCAGAGCCACAAGCAGGCGGCATCGCTGCGCGTCATCGCCGACCACGCACGCGCATCCACGTTCCTTATCTCCGATGGCGTGCTGCCTTCGAACGAAGGACGCGGCTACGTGCTGCGCAAGATCATGCGGCGTGCATTCAGGCATGGAAAGCTGCTTGGCGCAGAGCCGGGTGTGCATTTTCTTAGCCAGATGGTCTATGCAGTTGCTAAGCAGATGGGCTCTGCATATCCCGAGCTAGAAGAGAATCGTGCGCGCGTTGCTAAGGTTGTGTATCACGAAGAGGAGCGGTTCAGCCGAACGATAGAACTTGGCATGAAGCAGTTGGATGATGTGATGTACACCACTCTTCGTAGACACTTCGAAGTTCTGCTAACCAAGTTCTGCCTGGATCGCGGGCGGAAAGCGGATCTCACGTTGATCAAACGCTACTCGACGCTCCGCGCCGATGATCTATTTATCAGACGCCCACTGCACACAGAGGATGAGCGGACGGAACTGAGGGCAGCGATCTTTGGCAGTCGTAGCCTTGAAGACCAGTTCGACCTAGATGCTGGGCCGCATCCCCCTGTGTTGTCTGGACAGGAAGCTTTCAAGCTATACGACACCTTCGGTTTACCGTCGGACTTCATTCAAGAGGCCTGCCGGGACATGGGATTCGGTTTCAACCAGTCCGGCTTCGAAGAGGCGATGAATGCCCAACGCGAACGCGCCCGCGCGTCTTGGAAGGGCGGCTCGAGGGCCTCGGCCAGCCCAGCGTATCAAGCGCTGCCACCGACGGTCTTCGAGGGCTATCACAAAACGCTCTCCACCGGCTGCGAAGTTCTGGCCATCATCAAGCCGAATAATGGCACTGGTGTTGGAGTTCAGGAACTGAAGCCCGGCGAGCGCGGCGAGATCGTCCTCGATCACACGACGTTCTACGCCGATGCCGGCGGACAGGTCGGCGATGTCGGCTGGCTCTACGCCGACGATCACAACACCGTCGTCGCCGAGGTCGAAGGCGCGACCTATCCCGTGCAGGGCGTGCGCGCGCATCGCGTTGTCGCCAAGCAGACCATCCATGTCGGCGACAAAGTCGATGCCATGGTCAACGACGAAGTTCGCCGCTCGACCATGCGCAACCACACTGGCACGCACCTGCTGCACGCCGCGTTGCGCAATGTGCTGGGCACGCACGTCAAGCAGGCGGGCTCGCTGGTCGACCCTGGCCACCTGCGCTTCGACTTCTCGCACTTCGCCTCGCTCGACGACGAGGAGCTGCAGGACATCGAAGACCTCGCCAACAAGGAAGTGCTGCGCAACGATCGCGTTGAGGTCATCGAGGACGTGCCCATCGACGTCGCCGTCAACGAGTACAAGGCGATGGCGCTCTTCGGCGAGAAGTACGGCGATCGCGTGCGCGTCATCCGCATCGGCGACTTCTCCACCGAGCTGTGCGGCGGCACGCACACCGCCGCGACCGGCGAGATCGGGCTGATCAAGATTCTGAAAGAAGGCAGCGTCTCCAGCGGCGTGCGGCGGCTGGAAGCCGTGACCGGTGAAGGCTCACTGCGCCACTTCCGCAAAGACCATCAGCTGGAGAACGTGGTCGCGACGCTGGTGCGCGGCGACGACGAGTCTCCCGCCGACGCACTGAAGCGCGAGCTCGAGCGCCGCGAAGAGGAGCTGAAGAAGCTGCGCAAGGAGCTGGAGCAGGCGCGGATGAAGTCGGCTGCATCGTCGGTTTCGTCGGCAACGGAGAACGTACGCGAAGTCAAAGGCGTGAAAGTCCTGGCCACGCGCGCCGACAATCTCGAGCGCCCGCAGTTGCGCACGCTGATCGACAACCTACGCAACAAGCTGGGATCGGGTGTGGTGGTGCTGGGATCGGTGAGCGACGGCAAGGTCGCTCTCATCGTCGGCGTGACCAAAGATCTGACCTCGCGCGTGCAGGCGGGCAAGATCATCGCCGAGGTCGCGAAGAAGGTGGGCGGCTCCGGCGGCGGACGTCCCGACATGGCCGAGGCCGGCGGCAAAGATCCCGCGGCGCTGGATTCGGCGCTGGACGCGAGCTATGGGGTGGTGGAAGGGTTGTTGAACTAGCAGTCAGCCCTCAGCCGTCAGCCACACCAGAGCGCTCCCTTATTGCCGTCATCCTGAGCGAAGCGAGGCGACTTCCGAGCGCAGTCGAAGGACCGCTATCGCACGAGGATGCTCCCTAATAGGGGTCCTTCGACTCCGGCGGCGAACAGCACGCCGCCTCCGCTCAGGATGACAGTTCGCAAAATTTTGGCGGTTCTCGGTGTCTCTGTGAATCGCTTTTGGCCGCAAGGTGCGGGGAGACTCACCTCGCGAAAGGCGGTAATGTGTACCGCTAGAGGGCGGAAGTTCAGGGAAGCAGGTCCCCATTTGCAGCAAAAAAGGCTGAATCCTGACATTGTTCATAACCCTCTAAAGGACATAAGGTGGTTAGCTATGGCGATTGGAGAAACGGGTTACGTGAATGGCGTCCGCGAGCAATTGCTGGCCGGACGAGCGCGCCTTGCCGATGTGCTGGCGGGCGGCGAGAAAGAACATGTCGATCGTCTGCTCAATCAGGTGGACGAGGCTTTGCAGCGCATCGAGCAAGGCACGTTTGGTATCTGCGAAGAGTGCCACACCGACATCGGCGAAGATTGGCTGCGCGAAGATCCGCTTACGACGGTCTGTCTCGAGCACATGACTCCGAAGCAGCAGCGCGCTCTGGAATACGACCTTGAGCTGGCGGCACAGATCCAGAAAGGCCTGTTGCCGCCATGCGATCTGGCCTTCGCCGGTTGGGACATCTCCTATCACTATCAGCCGGCTGGTGTAGTCGGCGGCGACTACTGCGACCTCATCAGCGGCAACGATAGCGAGCTGTATTTCGTGATGGCCGACGTGTCGGGCAAGGGCGTGGCTGCGGCCATGCTGTCGTCAAATCTGCGCGCAGTGTTTCGTTCGCTGATCCTGGTGGGTTTGGGCACCGAAGAGCTGATGAAGCGCGCCAACCAGCTCTTCCGCCAGAGCGCGCTGCCAACGCAGTACGCCACTGTGGTCTGCGGCAAGGCTATGCCGGGCGGCGATCTGGAAGTTGTCAACGCAGGGCATCTTCCCGTTTTGCTTGCCAGCGAGTTGGGAATCAGACTTTTCGAGAGCACGAGTCAGCCTCTTGGGCTATTTGATGGCCAGCACTTCGCGGCCACCAGGACTCACATGCAGTCTGGAGACACGCTGGTGCTTTACACCGATGGAATCTCCGAAGCGGAAAACGATGGCGGTGACGAATACGGTATAGAGCGGTTGCGGAGAGTGATTGAAGAAAACCGTTTAGGATGCCCGATGAAACTGGTTGACGCTTGTAAACAGCAGCTTGACAGATTTCGCGGCCGGCGCGAGCGCTTCGATGACGAAACTCTGCTGGCGATTCAGTATGCGCCAGCGGCCCACGTGCACACGCAGAGCCCCGCAGTGGTATGAGAGGGATATAAGACGGCGGAATTCCGGAATCCACCTCATCGAGGCTTGCGAGAAGCAGCCTCTCTCAGCTAGCGGCTTCGGCGGCCTCGCCAGAGCCTTGCGCGCCGTATTCCTTCAATTTGTTGTGCAGCGTCTTCAGGCTGATGCCTAGGATTTCGGCCGCGCGCGTCTTGTTATTGTTGGTCGCTTCCAGCGTTTTCAGGATGAGCAACCGCTCCGCTTCAGCCACAGTCGTGCCGACCCCAAGGCGCACGGCATTGGCCTCCTGCACGGGAGCGCGCGGAACCACCTGCCCAAATCCCGGCGCCAGATGTTTCATTTCGATGACCGCCCCGTCGCACACAATTATGGCCCGCTCCAGGGTGTTGCGGAGCTCCCGAACATTGCCTGGCCAGGCATAAGACTGAAACAGACCGCTCACTTGATCGGCGACGCCGGCCACTTTGCGGTTGTGCTTCTGGTTCAGGTCAGCCAGCAGCGACTGCACCAGGTCGGGCAGATCTTCCTTGTGCTCGCGCAGGGGCGGAAGCGGAATGTTGAACACGTTCAGGCGATAAAACAGATCGTTGCGCAGGTGTCCGCTGGCTACGGCCTCTTCCGGGACCTTGTTGGTCGCGGTCAGCACCCGCACGTCAACCGCGGTCTCGCTCTTGCTGCCCAGCCGGCGGAGCTTGCGGTCTTCCAGCACGCGCAGCAGCTTGGCCTGAGTGGCGATGGGCATCTCGGCGATCTCGTCGAGCAGCAGGGTGCCGTTCTCGGCCAACTCGAAACAACCGATGCGGCGCTCGAGTGCGCCGGTGAAGGCGCCCTTTTCGTGACCAAAGATCTCGCTCTCAATCAAGGTCTCCGGGATGGCGGCGCAGTTGATGGCCACGAACGGCTGGGTTTTGCGAGTGCTGAGGGAGTGAATGGTGCGTGCAACCAGCTCTTTGCCGGTGCCGCTCTCTCCGGTGATCAGCACGGAAGCGGTGCTGGGCGCGACCATCTCAATCAGCCGGAAGACTTCCTGCATCCGTTTGGAAGGTCCGATCAGCGAGCCCAGCACGCCGATGTCGCGCAGCTTGCGGCGGCTGGCTTCCAGCTCGCGCTCGGTGCCGCGCAAGCGCGAGGCATTTTGCAGGATATTGCGCAGCCGCGTGGCATTTACCGGCTTCTCGATGAAGTCGAAGGCGCCGGTCTTCATGGCGCTGACCGCGGCGTCGATACTGCCCTGAGCGGTAAGCAAGATGACAGCAACTTGCTTCTGCTGGACGGCGATGGATTCTAGCAGTTGCATGCCATCCATGCGAGGCATGCGCAAATCGGTGATGACAATTGCCGGATTCCACCGTTCGACCGCTTCCAGTCCTTCCACGCCGTCGCTGGCGGTCTCGGTGTCGTAGCCCCAAGCACGGACCAGCTCCGCCAGGCCGCTGCGTTCATTCTCTTCGTCTTCTACGATCAGAACCTTTTCCTGGGTCATGGGAAACAGCGCCTCTCAGGATTTGATGATGACAGCGGCTTCTCCCAGCCAGCCAACAGAACGGCTTACAAAAGCGAAATACAGCAGTTCGGCCGATGCGCAGGCACGCGCCCGCGGCATTCAAGGTATCCCACAGGGCTACCAATAAGGTAACATTTCTGAGCCACTTTCGCGGAACAGGGCGAATCTCACGGTAGTAAGAATAGAATGAAAGGTCCGAGGCCAGGTGACGCGCTGCGATGCGGCTATTTCCTCCCCGGGGTTGAATCATCATGAACCTTCGTATCTCTGCCCTTGTCTTTACGCTGATCGCCACCGGCTCGTGCTTTGGACGCAGTGTGCCCTTGACTGTTGCAACCATGCGAACAGCTTTCACGCCAGCGCAGGCGGGTTCTTCGTCGGGCGCGCCTGTAGCACAGCAGGAGCCGTCGGGCGCAGTTCAGCAGTCCGCCGAGCCAGGTGTGGTTCTCACGCAGTTGACAAGGTCACTCGACTCACGAAAGCTCAAACCAGGTGATTCCGTAGAAGCCAAAATCACAACCGAAACGCGTTGGGGGACGGGAACGGTAATTCCACGTGGCTCCAAAGTCATAGGCCACGTCACCCAAGCATCCGCTCGGGCCAAGGGCGATGCTGAATCCGCCCTGGGCATCGTCTTCGAGCGGATTGTGCTAAAGGACGGGCAAGAGCTGCCGCTGAAGGCCAGCATCCAGGCGGTGGGTCCGCCGCCGAACTTCGGCCCCCCAGCGATGGAAATGGGAAACCCATCTTCAATGCCCGCCCCTGGAATGCCCACCCCGGGCGTACCCGGGCCGATGGGTGGCACGACCGATCGCACGGGACTAGGACCGCCGCCGGGCAACTTTCCCTCGAATCCATCTTCTCCATCTTCGGGCGGGCAATCCACGCCAACCCAGGGCAGGCGGCAGAATTCCGGCGAACTCACGGAACACTCCACCGGGGTTGTGGGATTGCGCGATCTGCAGCTAGGACAGGATTCCACGCTGTCGTCCAGCGGCAAAGAAGTGAAGCTGGCCGGTGGCAGCCAGGTGGTGTTGCGGGTACAAAATCAGTAAACAGGGGCGGGCAAATGGCCGACGATTGACATGAATATTTTGTTAATCTCCTTGGTTGCTGTACAATGGCCTGCTGTTGCGAGCAGGACGTTATGCCTGCACTTGTACCAAGAGATTGAACCAAGCTAGGCCGCTTTGCTTAAGGTACTGCTGAGTTCCGGAGGATCAAGAATGTCTTCTCGTATTGGAGTAGTCCCGACACGCCGTATTGCGACAACGATTGCGCTGGCACTTATGTTCTGCCTGGGCGGCGCGTATGCCGCGGCGCAAGTTACCATCCAGCCGCAGATGGAGGTTTACGCTGGATACTCATGGTTGCACCCTGACGGACACTACGACTACGGTCAGCCCACCACTGACCATAACAAGGGCATAGACGAGTCCATTGTTTGGTATATGCCATTCGCCCACAACCTGGGCGTGCTGTTCGATGGCAGCGAACACTGGGGCGTTGAAGATCAGAACATTGAGTACGCATTGGCTGGCTTGCAGTACAAATACCACACGGACAGCTTCTCTCCGTTCTTCCGCGTTTTTGCCGGCGCCATTAAGCAAGACGCGCCCACGTACATTGACCAGTGGAACGCCGCCTTGGGTGTAGGCGGCGGCTTTGATTACAACGTTTGGCACGGGTCAGTGGGCGGACACGATCCCAGCCTGGCGATCCGTGTCGCGCAGGTTGACTACATCTATAGCAATTACAATCCGGTTTTCCAGGTCGCGTCTAAGCAGTGGAACAGCGTCCGCCTGTCGGCAGGCCTGGTGTTCGGATTGGGCAACTATTACACGCCCACTCCCACGGCAGCTTGCACGGCGCAGCCGACGGGGGTGACGGAAGGCGAGCCGGTGACGGTGACGGCGACGGGCAGCAACTTCAACCCCAAGCACACCGTGACCTACGCCTGGACGACCAATGGCGGCAAGCTGGACAGCAGCGACAAGCAGTCGGCCCGGATCGATACCACGGGCGTGGCGGCGGGCAGCTACAGCGCCAATGCCACCGTCAGCGATGCCAAGATGAAGAAGGGCGGGTCGGCGACCTGCGCGGCCAATTTCACGGTGAAGGCGAAGCCGATGAATCCGCCGCAGGTGAGCTGCTCGACCAATCCCAGCACCGTGCAATCGGGTAGCCCGTCGACCATTACGGCGACGGCTAGCAGTCCCGACAACGCACAGATCACCGGCTACTCCTACACGTCAACGGGTGGCAGGATCAGCGGCACGGGCATGACGGCAACTCTGGACACGGCCGGCTTAGGAGCAGGTCCGGTGAGCGTGACCGTCACGGCGACGGATGCACGCAATCTGACTGCTAGTGGCACTTGTACGGTGAACGTGGAAGTACCGCCGCCACCGCCGACGTGCAGCAAGGCCGCCTCCATCCAGTTCCCGGACCTGAAGCGTCCGTGGCGCGTGGATAACACGGCGAAGGCCATTCTGGATGACATGGCCAGCAAGCTGAAGAACGATCCCAATGCGAAGATCGTCATCGTCGGTTACGCCGATGGCGAGAAGGCGCCGATGGAAGGCAAGGGCAAGATGCGTCATCCGATGAACCTGGCAGCGCAGAGGGCAGTGAACGCGAAGGCGTACCTGGTGCAGGAGCAGGGCATCGACCCGAGCCGGGTTGAGGTCCGCCAGGGCACCGGACAGCAGAAGGTGGCCGACATCATCTGGATACCGCAAGGAGCGGATGAGAACGCGTGCGCCGATCTGCAGAACACGACGCCGGTAGATGAGTCGATGGTGAAGCCGAGCGAGAACGCCTATCCGAAACCACGGATGGCGGCTCCGATGCATCATCACAAAAAGGCCGCAGCGATGGCGCCAGCCGCCACGCCGCAGCAATAACCAGGTTCCTTGACGGGAACTCTGTTGCCGGTGAGAGCACGAAGCTCTCACCGGCTTTTTCTTACCGTCATGACAGGACTCAGCAATGCTTTGCAACGGTAACTTGTTCGCAGCAGCGCCAGGTCCGGGATCGTTTAGCAGTTCCGATTTGGGTAGATAGCCCTAACGTTGCAGATACCTCGTGCTTTTCGTCAGTACACAGGGCTGCGGCCTGGTTTATTCTTAAATGAAATGAGCAACTCTGTTTGCATTTGTGGTGGCCATGGATAAGACCATTTTTTCTTCGGTAAAGCTGGTTGTTTGCGGGCTCCTGCTTTTTGCCCTCACAGCATTCGCTTCGGACTGGCGGCTGATTGGGCCAGAGGGCGGCGACGTGCGCAGTCTGGCCTACGATCCGGCGGACCCGAGCCACATATTGCTCGGTACCAGCGCAGGACAAATGTTCCTATCGCAGGATGGGGGCGGTTCCTGGTCGCTCTTCGCCCATTTGGGCGAGAGCGATGATTATGTGCTGGACCACATTATCTTCGATCCCGCCCATCCAGCCACGATCTACGTGGCAGCGTGGAGCCTGTACCATGCCGACGAAGGCGATGTATTCCGTTCCGATGACGGCGGCCGCTCCTGGCGCGTTCTGCCGGGCGTACATGGCAAGTCGATTCGCGCCATGGCCATGGCCCCGAGCGATTCCAACCTGCTGGTGATTGGGGCGCTGGACGGGGTCTTCCGCTCGCGCAATGGCGGGCAGACGTGGGAGCGCATCTCACCGGAAACCCAGGCCGAGATCAAGAACATCGAGTCGCTGGCGATCGATCCCGTAAATCCTGACATCATCTACGCCGGAACCTGGCACCTGCCATGGAAGACCGACGACGGGGGCGACAGTTGGCATAGCATCAGCAAGGGCATTGCCTTCGATTCTGACATGTTCAGCATCATCGTCGATCCCAAGACTCCTTCCACGGTTTACGCCAGCGCCTGTTCGGGAATGTACAAGAGTGTCAACGGCGCAGAATACTTTCATCGCCTCTCTCTTGCGTTGCCGCATTGGGCGCACCGCACGCGCGTATTGAAGCAGGATCCGCAGCGGGCCAACATCGTTTACGCAGGCACCACGGGAGGCTTGTGGAAGACGGTCGACGGCGGCGACAAGTGGAAGCTGGTTACGGATGACTCGGTGATCGTCAATGATGTCCTGATGGATCCCCGGGAACCCGACCATGTGTTGGTAGCCACCGATCGCGGCGGCGTGCTTGCCAGCCACGACGGCTTCGCACATTACGAGACCTCAAACCACGGATTTGCTCACCGCGTGGTAGGTGGGGTGGTAATCGATAACAAGGATCCCAATCGTATCTATGTAGGCGTGGTCAACGACAAGGACCTAGGCGGCTTCTTCATCTCCGACGACGGCGGCGCGAGCTGGAGGCAGTCGAATCGCGGTCTCGACGAGCGGGACATTCTAAGCCTGCGGCAGGCTGAGGACGGCGTGATCTTCGCCGGAACCAATCACGGAGTTTTCTATCTCGCCTCGCTGAACGGCGAATGGCAGCCGGCAACGATGATTCGCGGGCCATTGCCCCAGCCGCAAGAGGCAACCAGTCCGGCCAAGTCTTCGCCATCGGCTAAGTCAGCCGCAGCGGCTCGCTCCAGACGCGCAGCAGGGTCGCATAAGGCGCTTGTGCCGGAGCATGTCATTCCGTTGGAAAGTACCCCGCGGATTCGGGCCCTCGACGTGGCTGGCGACACCTGGTACGCGGCGACCAACGAGGGCCTGTTCGTCAGCGCCGATCACGGGCGCAAGTGGTACGGCACGATGATCGAAGGCGAAAACGACTTCATCTCCGTCAACAGTTTTGCCGGCGGTAGGTTGAGTCTGGTAGCACCCAAGCGTGCGTTCCTGTCTCAGGCCGAGGGCAAATCGTGGAGCGAGATCACCTATCCGCAGTATGTCACGGGACTTTATAGCTTGTCTGCGGTCCCCGACGGCTCGCTCTGGCTGGCGACGCGGGAGGGCGCGCTGCACTCCACCGACGCTGGCAAGACCTGGGAGCACATTCTGGGGGGCTTGCCGGCGCGCAATGTTTTCGCCGTGCGCTACGACCCAGCCTCGCAGGGCCTGCTGGCCACAGCGCTGTACGCACACGCCGTTTTTGAGAGCAAGGATGGTGGCCGGACGTGGCAGCACACAGCGGATACGGGAGTCTCGATAAGAACTGCAGTGGATTATCAGGGAAGGCTGCTGGCCGCATCATCGTACAATGGCTTGCTGCTGCAACAGGGTGCCGGCGGAAGCTCCTCTGAGACGGCGCACGTCGGCGGGACAACTGCGACGGCGAATCGTCAATAGCTGACAAAAACCAGGGACCAACCAAGCAGAAGGGGAGTCGAACTCCCCTTCTTTTTTTTGCGCGTGAAGGCGCGGCCGGCAGAGCAGTCGAGATTATTCCCGATATGGAGATTAAGAAGTGCCGAGCTTTCGCATCGGGAATAGACGTAAGTCCCAATAGCGGTGCCACTTTCGCTTGATAGCGGAGGGTATGAGTTTCGAAACGGGAGGATAGAGAAATTCCTCGACCCGACAGATTCGCGTAACTGCTTTCAAATGAGTGTGCAACTTCGCTGCGGCTTTGGTGTGAGACGTGCTCTAAAACGAACGTTAGCGAAGGCTGTATGGAAAGCGGTTGCATACCATGAAGCCGAATAACCGGAAAATGGGCGATCGGGCGGGGCTTGAATCAGTCCTACGCCGCTTGCGAGCTGTGCCGAAGGCAACAGGGGTGAATGTGGATCGCCTGACTTCGACGAGGGACGGTATCAGACCAGTGCAGCAACCGAAACCTCTTTGAGCCCTGGCGAAAGCGGCCGGCAGTGCGACGCAATCGGGTCCTCCTGCGGTGACAGCAAGGGGCGTGTTGCGGAGACGGCACGTCCCTTGCGACTGCAATGCAGCGATTGCGAGGACTTGTTGCACGAGCTTTCCAATGTCGTTACCGGCGTGCTGATGAACGCCCAGATTCTGGAGTGCAGGCTGCCGCCCTACAGTCATTTGAAGCGATCGGTACGCGAGATGGAGCGCAACGCTCAGCGTGGCAGTGAGTTGCTGAAACGGCTCATGCGGCCCCTGGCTCAGGTGGCGGCAGAAAGCAAGGCGGCTGTGCCGGGCGAGACGGTGAGAAACCCTACGCGCCGGCGTCTCAGGCGAGCTAAGCGGGAAACCGATCCGGTGCTGGCTCACAGGTGGGTGTGACCCATGCACTAGCGGCGTTTTCCCAAAAAGGGATGATGGTAACAAGTGCTGAAAACCGGCGTGGACCGGCAGGTGCTAGGACTGGTCAGGGAGGAGAGTCACGTGATTGCAGAAGAAGCGGTTCCGGTAAGCGAGCAGACGGTCGAGACCAACTTATTGAACCTGTTGATCGTGGAAGATGAGCGGTCGGTGCGGGAGTGCTGCCGGGACGTGGCCCATTCTCTGGGCTTCAGTACGCAACTGGCGGAATCGCGCGACGAAGCCTACCGCATGCTGGACAGCGCCAACATCGATGTCGTATTGCTCGATCTGCGGTTGCCGGGCGGCAATGGCCTGGAGATCCTGCGGGAGATCAAGCAGCGGCGGCCGGAAGCGGTCACCATCGTGATGACCGGCTTCGCCACCGTGCAGTCGGCAGTGCAGGCCATGAAGCTTGGCGCTTACGATTACATAACCAAACCCTTCAATTTCGACGAACTGCGCCTGGAATTGGAGCGGGTAACCAACCACCTGAAGCTCACCACCGAGAACCGGCTGCTGCGGGAGCAGTTGCGGTCGAAACACGGCTTCGGTCAACTGGTGGGGCATTCCCCGGAGATGGAGAAGCTATATCGCATCATTGCCAAGGCGGCATACAGCACCCACCCGGTGCTGATCCTGGGCGAGAGCGGCACGGGCAAGGAGTTGGTGGCGCGCTCGATTCACTATGCCGGTCCTTACAAGGACAAGCCTTTCATTCCGGTGGACTGCGGCTCGCTGGTGCCGACCTTGATCGAAAGCGAACTCTTCGGCTATGTGCGCGGCGCCTTTACCGGGGCGGTGCGGGCAAAAGAAGGTCTGCTGGCCACCGCCGAAGGCGGCACCGTCTTCCTGGACGAAGTGGGCGAACTGCCGGTCGACCTGCAAGCCAAGCTGTTGCGGGCCATCCAGGAGAAGGAAATCCGGCCAGTGGGGGGGACGCGGACGATGCCAATTAATGTGCGTATCCTGGCCGCCACCAATCGCGATCTGGATGCGGCCGTGAGCCAGGGGACCTTCCGCCGCGATCTTTACTTCCGCCTGAATGTGCTCACCTTGCGAATTCCTCCGCTGCGGGAGCGCAAGTCGGACATCCCGTTGCTGATTGGGCATGCGCTGGAGCGGAGCAACACGGCCGGTAACGGCAGCCAACACACCCTGGGCGACGATGCCTTGCGGCTAATGCTCAGCTACGACTGGCCGGGCAATGTCCGCGAGCTGGAGAACTGCGTGGAACGCGCCTGTACCACCTGCTCGCTGCCCACCATTCACGTGGCTGATTTGCCGACGCAGATACGGGACTCGCAGGCACTGTCCGCAGCTCCCGAGGCGGCGACGGACACCGCTGCCATCACGCCTTTGGATGAACTGGAAAAGCAAGCTATTCTGCACGCCATTCAGGTGCTGGACGGCGACAAACTGGAGGCCGCACGCCGCCTGGGCATCGGCAAGACCACGCTGTATCGCAAACTGAAAGAATACGGCTCGGCGCTTTGACGTTCCTCGGTACGCCCCGTTTCCCGGACTGCGCAAAGCAGTTCCGGGACGCTGCGGGGGGCGCGTGATATGCGAAAGCGATTTTCGCATACACGGAAGATCGGCAGGCGCCCGGCCACGGCAGTTGAAACCGACACACGCACGCAGGCGAGCCGGACAGGTGAAGTGTGCGCTCGCCATGCGGGGAAGGGGAAATCATGATTCTGTTGGTGACGACATCATCTCGGGCGAAGGAATGCGCCGCGGCGCTGGAACAGGGAACCGGTCACAAGACCTATGTGGCCAGCTCGGTGCCGCAGGCGGTGAGCAAAATGCAAACCGCGGAATACGACGGCCTGGCGATTGACCAATCGCTGCTGGAATCGGACTTTCGCGCCCTGGACACGCTGTTGAACCGTTGCGGCATTGCCATGCCGCTATACGTGAACCTGGCCTTGCACAGCAACGAACGGGTGGTGCGCGAGGTGCAAGTGGCTTTGCGCCGCGCCGAGAAGGAAAAGCTGATGGCAACGCGCACGGCCGAGCGGGTGCTGCGCAATCAACTGCGCGGCGAGGTGACTGGTATCCTGCTGAACTCGGAGCTGGCGCTGCGGCAGAAATCCATCTCACCCGATGTGGCGGCGAATATCAGATCAGTGCGGGAGCTGGCGGAAAAGATGCGCGCGGAACTGGAGATTGGCTAGGGAAGCTCTGATTAGCCAGGATTGGGAGCCCCTCAGGAGTTAAAGCCCGCTCTTATATCGGACGCTTGCGCCGAGGCCGTCCCCTTCAAAGCATCAGACTTGATCAGAGCTTCCCCAGGGTTGGCTTCCGCTTTCGCGCCCTCGGAATCAGGGAAAGAAAAACCTCTCCGGTTGGAGAGGATGGCAAGATCCGGGATAGGGGAAACCAGGCGGACTACGCCTTCTTGATCTTGCCGCTGCGCAGACAGCTGGCGCAGACCCGCATACGCCGGCTGCCGCCCGAAATTTTGGCGCGTACCGGGCGCAGGTTGACATTCCAGCGCCGCCGCGTGACGTTGTGGGCGTGACTGATATTGTTCCCAAACTGGGGGCGCTTGCCGCAGACTTCACAAACCTGTGCCATGATCACTCCAGAAGATTGCCGGGCCGGCTGAGTAAATAGTGATTATATCTGCTTCGCCGCCAATCCCGCAATCGGACGGTGGTGCAGTTTGACATGAGGATGCTTGCCTTTCCCCGGAACAGGACACTCCCGGCAATCGGGTCGTGGGTCAGTTTTGATCGAACTGTGCCACCAATCTCTCGACTGAGCGGAGGCCAAGGAAAAAGCCGGTACCTGCATGGTACCGGCTTGCGCTGCGCTGTGTGACTGAACTACCGCCCGTAGGCGGTCACTCTCGGGTTCGGATCGACCACTGCATCCCCGCTGGGCTGCAGAATGCCAAGATTCAACCCTCCCAGGCCGCTCTTGCCACCGGTCGCACCGGCCGAACTAGATCCGAAGATGTAGAGAATATCGACCGGCGGGTTGTTGGGATTGTAGGTGAACTTGGTGGTCCCAGTGCAGTACTCGTTATTGGTCGCGCAAACGGCAAATCTCCCGTAGGCAGCGCCGTAGGTTGGATCGATAGCGTAGCTGCCCTGGAATGTCTGCAATGGAGGAAGACCAAGTGGGCCGCTGGTCAGATAGTGCTGGGCCCATTTCCCACCCGGCGGCGGCGTGCTTGCCTGGTCAATTTCGTTGGTCACCGTGGGCAGCACCGGAGTGATAGTGCCGCCCAGGTAGGAACCAAGGAAGTTCGCCAGGGTGAAGCCGCTAGTGGGAACGGTCTGCGACTGTAGCGTGCCCGACATCACCGTGGAATCGGTACCCAGAGCGAAGCCCTGTCCGGTGCCCGACAGGTACCACACGGGCTGGTTGGTCGCGCCTTGGAGATCGACCGTCACGCGTCCGCTGGAGTCGACAGTGTAGGTTCCGGTGTCATAGCTGACCAGGGTGTAAGTTCCACCGACGCTCTGGTCGGTATAGTATCCCGGCAACATACCGGGGCCGGCGATGTTTCCGGTGCTGTTAGTAGTCCCCGTGTCCGCCACCACCCCGATGGCCGCGACCGGTTCGGCGGCGCCAGAGGATGTCGAAACGCCATTCAACTCAAGTACGCTGTGACAAGTTGAACCCGCCTTGCACAGGGTAAGCGGTCCGGTTAAGCCCGCCGATGTCTGCTGCTGAACATCAGCAATCGTCACGGGCCCGCCGGCGTTGGTCTGTATCGCGACCAGTTCGCTGTCGGAGGCGACGTAATAAACGTACGTGGCTGTCCCTGAGGAGGTCGTCAAAGCGGCAATGCCGCGGCCCGGATTGTTCGGGTCAGGCGCCAGACTTCCGCCGGTGATGGTGATTGGCCCCCCTGACCAGGTGCCGTTGTCGTTTGTGTCCTCCTCCCCGCTGGTCACATCCCCTGACGCGTTGATGGAGAATGTGCCGGCTCCCGCGTAGCGGTTGCCTCTGGGATCGTTGCCGAACAATCCGAAGGCATAATTGGCGCCATTAGCGGGAAGCGACGTTGTCGTCTGCTTCTTCAGCAGGCCGGAGCCGTACTCCTGGGGATGATTGGGGTCGGCCAGGATCAATTGGGAATCACTGAGGGTTGAGAGCAGGATGCTGAACTGGTAGGTGCCCAGAGCGGAAGTCAGGGTCATCGTTCCAAAATTGCTGGTCGTGGGAAGGTGATAGGTTCCGGTTAAGGGTACCGCGCTGGAAAGGGTCGCTCCTGGCCCGTTCTGATCCAGAACTCCGGTTATGGTGCCATTTCCGTTTTGGCCGGCCGCGGCGGTAAGCGAGCCAACCAGGTAGAACGCCTGGCATGCGCGATGTTCATGTTGTAAACATTCCCACTGGCTGCCACTCGGTTGAGCGGTATCGAAGCCGTTGAAGGTAAACGCGTAAGGCCCTTGCAGCCTACCGGTAACGACGATCTGATAGGCGGCAGTCGCGACCTCGCCGAGCGAGTCGGTCGCCTGTAAGGTGAAGTTGAAAACGCCTGCGTCGGTGGGTGTGCCGCTGATGGTCGCGGTATTCGGTGCTCCGAGGTCGGTATTCGTGGTCAGGGTCAGACCGGGGGGCAAACTGCCGAAGGCGACGGAATAGAGGTACGGATACACTCCATTGCTGGCGACGATGCTAGCCGAGTACGAGCTGCCCACCAGTCCATTGGGCAACGTTGAGGGCAGCAGCGAGAGGGGCGGATTGATCGTGATGCTCAAGGGCGCTGTGTCGATGGCGTGAACCGGGGTTTGCGAGTCGACGACCTGGACGGTGAAGTCAAAGGTTCCCGTAGTCGTGGGCGTGCCGCTGATGATTCCGTCGCTGGTTACGCTCAACCCGGGAGGCAGAGTTCCCGCGGTGATTGTCCAGGTGTAGGGCGTTACGCCTCCGGTGGCTATCAATAATTGCCGGTAAGCTATACCAGGAACACCTTCGGCTAAGTCGATCAATGCGATGTCCAGCGCACCCGGACCGTTCTGGGGAGCGCTGGCGGCACAACCGCTTAATATTGCGCACACCAAACATCCCAACAGCAGGGACGCGAAAGGTTTGAGCCCTTTCATGGATCTCCTTATCAAATCGGCAGAAGCTGGTTTCAGACCACTCCGGGGAGTCGGCCGGCCAAGCTGAGCGAGCTTTCGCATAACCAAACACTCGCCAGCCCACGGACCATGGCGACCGCAAAGTGTGTATAGCAGCAGAGTAACCGAATCATAACTAATTGCAAAGCTCTTTTTGCCTTGCGCTGGTTCGTCGCTCTCATTTGGGAACTGCGCTCCCTTTGCGGAGTAGTGCTACATTCCGAACGATGCAGCACTCACATTCCAGCAGCAGACCATGTCATTATCCCTGAACTGCGCCACGGCCTGCAATGGCTTGGCTCGCATCGCGCGCCTGCCTCTGCTATTCTCATCGTTCTCTGGAGAATATTCTTGAGTTTCAAACTGTTTCTGCTCTCATTATCACTTGGCGTGGCTGCAAGCGCTGTTGCTCAGCAATCTAACACCGAGACCAGTACTTCTGGCGCGACTCAGCCGCAACCGCAGATGTACGTCGAGCCCACGATGGCCTACACGCCCAGTCTTGACGTCACCGCCATGGACCGCTCTGTCGATCCCTGCGTCGATTTCTACACGTACTCCTGCGGCGGCTGGCAGAAGAACAATCCGATTCCTCCCGACCAGACATCGTGGAGCGTTTACGGCAAGCTCTACGAAGATAATCTCGCCTACTTGCGCGCCATTCTTGAGCAGGCCGCAGCGGCCAAGGAGCGCGACGCCGTCACCCAGAAGATTGGTGACTACTACGCCGCCTGCATGGACGAAGGTCGCGTCGAGAAGCGCGGCGCCAAGCCGATATGGCCCGCGCTGGTGGAGATCCAGGGACTGCAAAACCTGCGGGAAATGGCGCCGTTGATCGCACGCCTGCATCTGGCGGGTGAGACCATGCTATTCGGCAGCGGCTCGCAGCAGGACCCGGACAACTCCGACGCCATGATTGTCGGCTTGGGCCAGGGCGGTCTTGGGCTTCCCGACCGTGACTATTACACCAAGGACGACGCCAAGTCGAAGGAAATCCGCCAGCGCTACCTGCAACACGTGCAGAAGATGTTCGAGCTGATCGGCGACTCGCCCGAGACGGCCAGGCAGGAAGCCGATACCGTGATGCGGATCGAAACCGCGATGGCGAACGCCTCGCTCACCCGCGTGGAACGCCGCGATCCCTACAAGGTCACCCACAAGATGAAGGCCGCCGAGCTTAACCGGCTCGCACCCAACTTCGACTGGGCCGCGTACTTCTCCACCAGCCAGGTCCCTCCGTTCGAAGTGCTCAATGTGGAGTCGCCGGAGTTCTTCAAGGACCTGAGCGCGCAACTGGCTTCGGTTTCGCTCGCGGACTGGAAGATCTATCTGCGCTTCCATGTGGCCAACTCGAATGCGCCCTATCTTTCCTCGGCGTTCGTCAACCAGAACTTTGACTTCTATCGGAAGTATCTGCGCGGCGCCAAGGAGCTTCAGCCGCGCTGGAAGCGCTGCGTCGAGTATGTCGACGACCAACTGGGCGAGGCGCTGGGACAAGAGTATGTCCGCAAGACTTTTCCGCCGGAGCTGAAAGCCGCGACGCTCCAGATGACGTTGCAGATCGAAGACGCGATGGCCATGCGCATCCAGCAGCTCGACTGGATGAGTCCCGGCACCAAGCAGCAGGCGCTTACCAAGCTGCATGCCATTCGCAACAAGATTGGTTATCCCGACAAATGGCGCGACTACAGCTCGGTCACGATTGCTCGCGACGACTTCTATGGCAACGCCGAGCGGGCCGAGGAGTTCGAGAACCACCGCGAGTTCAACAAGGTGGGCAAGCCCACCGACCGCAGCGAGTGGGAAATGACTCCCCCAACCGTCAACGCCTACTACAGCGGGCAGATGAACGACATCAACTTCCCTGCCGGCGTGTTGCAGCCCCCGCTCTACGACGCCAAGCTGGATGACGCGCCCAATTACGGCAACACCGGCTCGACCATTGGGCACGAACTGACGCACGGCTTCGACGATGAGGGCCGCCAGTACGACGCCAAAGGCAATCTGAAGGATTGGTGGACCACCGAAGACGCCGCGCAGTTTGTCAAGCACGCCGACTGCGTCGTCGATCAGTATGCCAAGTATGTCGTCGTCGACGACATCCACATCAACTCAAAGCTGACCGAGGGCGAAGACGTGGCCGACCTGGGCGGCACGGTTCTGGCCTACATCGCCTGGAAGGATGCCGACAAGAACATGCAGCTCAGCAATCGCGATGGCTTGACTCCAGACCAGCGCTTCTTCGTCGGCTTCGCGCAGTGGGCCTGCGAGAACGACCGTCCGGAAGACCTGCGGGCCCGCGCCATCACCGATCCGCACTCGCCGGCGAAGTATCGTGTCAATGGCGTTGTGGTGAACGTGCCCGAGTTCGGCCCAGCCTTCAGTTGCAAGCCCGGCTCGCCCATGGTGAAACCCGCCGTGTGCAAGGTGTGGTGAGGGCGAGGTCCGTGCCGACTAGGTGGCGCAAGCACTCTGGGCATAGTCGCGGCTGCTGACAAATAGCTGCGCAGAACATGTGGCCCCGTCCGTGGGCCCGCAGGTTAATGTGGTTGCGCGGAGTCTTAAGGCGTGATCTCCCAGACAACACCGCAGCCGTTATTCGCACAGCTAGTCGCTCCACACGCGTACGCCGTTCCGTAGAGATTCCCGCTG
>JBEKQY010000038.1:0-19738 GCA_049519235.1 Candidatus Korobacteraceae bacterium
TGCGCACCGATGAGTTGCTGGCGTTGCAGAAGCCGCCGGAGGAAATGCTTCATCCCGATGAGCTGACGTTTCAGGTGACGCATCAGGCTTCGGAGCTGCTGATGAAAGGCGCGGCGTGGGAGCTGGACCGGGCGCGGCACTGCATTCTGGAAGGCGATTACAAGAACGCTGCCCGCCTGCTGCGGCGCGCCACCAGCATGATCGACCATCCACTGCGCATGTTGGCGCTGCTGGAAACCATTACACCCTATGAGTATCACCTCATCCGCGCGGGGCTGGGGCACGGCAGCGGATTGGATTCGCCGGGATTTCTCGCGCTGCTGCACATTGCGCCGCGGCTGGGCGAAGCATTCTTCGAGCAAGTGAGCAAAGCTGGTCTGACATTGGAGGAGCTATACCGCCGGCACCAGGATTTTTTCGAGCTGCACCAGATTGCAGAGGAGCTGCTCGACTACGATGAGCACATCCAACTCTTCCGTTACGCGCACCTGAAGCTGGCGCAGCGCATCATCGGCGGCGGCGTGGTCGGCACCATGGGAACGCCGGTGGAGGTGCTGAAGCAGCGCATGGAATTTCCGCTGTATCGCGCGCTGTGGGACGTGCGCAACGAAATCACCTCGCGCATCGACGCCGAGCACGCCACGGGGCACGGTGGAGTGTACTGAGCGGGTAGAGCGGCGCTTCAGCGCCGCGTCAAGGCAGTTTTCTGAGATTTGTGGAAGGACGCAATGCTGCGCATTGTGTCCTTCCACACCAACTACGGATAAAGGTCCGTGGGACGCGAACCTGAAGGTTCGCTCTACCGGCACCTGATTTGCCCGCCTGTTCAGCCATTCGCTATAATTTGACTTCGCGGGCGGGAGTAACTCAGTGGTAGAGTGCGACCTTGCCAAGGTCGAAGTCGCGGGTTCAAATCCCGTCTCCCGCTCCAGACATGCCGCCCTCGCGCACCGCGAGGGTTTTTCCTCTAGCTGACTAAGGGCGCGGTCGCCAAGTGGTAAGGCCGAGGTCTGCAAAACCTCTATCGGCGGTTCGATTCCGCCCCGCGCCTCCAGGTCCACGCCGTCAGCTATCAGCTTTCAGCCATCAGCTAAACCAACAAAACCAAACTTTCAGTCTTTCAGTCATCAACTCCCCTGCAAGGTGGGCCGCGAAGGCACAATGGAGGCCCATCTCAAAGTTGACGGCTGAGAGCTGAGAGCCGACAGCAGTTGCGTGATCCCAGAACTACATCAGTACGGTATACGTTCGATCCCAGTGATAAATGTGATGCCCGAAACCGTCATTCCAGAGAGTCGGTTATCGTTGGTGACAAAAAGATCAGTTCTGGCAGCAGCCGCACAGGCGAGCTGAATAGCATCCGCGGGCCGAATCCGCTCCCGAGACCGAATTTCTGCATACCGCTTCGCCGCTTCCACTTCAAACGCAATCAGTTCGACGGGGCCGTGGATAAAAAAGTTGAGGTAACTCTTCTCCAGGACAGAATTGCCCGTCTCCCTTGGCTTGGTCAGTGCCTCTCCGAGAGTAAGGTAACTGGTGAGCAGGTCGTCCCTACGTGCCACCATTCGCTGGCGGAGCTCAATCACCCGGGCTGACCATTGCGGGTTGTGCTCAAACAGGTAGATGAAGAGATTGGTGTCCCAGAAGACTCGCGCCATGGCATTACCAGGCTTCGCGGCGAATTCGCGCGTCCATCAAGACCGCAAACAAATACGGGTAATCCATCAGGTCCTTGATCTCCGTTGTGCTGCGGAGAGGACAACGGGCAATGGCCTTGTCAACTTGAGTTCGCGTCAGTTTTCGCTCGATGCGATGTCCTTCGCGAAAGAACCAAATCCCGGCTCCCTCTACTTCATACGTAAACGGCAGATGCCTGGCCGTTCGAAACTCCTCTCCTTGATGGCTCTTGATTCGCCGCCAAACCGATTCCGGCGCGTTCTCCGCCGGAGCGTCCAGTCGGCGCTCGCAAGGTGATGGCGGCAGATCTTCCGAACGGAGGCGTTCAATAAAACGGTCCCCCGGCTCGCGCTTCCACAACTGCTTTCCCACCCCCAGCATCAACAAAACGGGATCGTCCGTTTCGTGGGGCTGTTGTTTAGCCGTGCTCCTGGATTCCAATTTGGTCATAGAAAATAGAAATCTCCTTAATTACTCTATAGAGAGAGACTGACATCAGTCAAGCCGGCACTCGGCAGTGGGCCACCTTCAAATGCGCTCCAATTTCCATGCCGCCGCGTTGCAAACCTTGAGGCTAAAAAGATGAGTCCATTCACGATTGAGGACGATTCGTTTTTCGAGCGTGAGATCAATACGACCCATTTCCTTTAACCGCTCGAATCCTCCGGTGCCAGACTTCAAAACGACATCTTGAACCGCATTAATGCCGCCTTTGTAACGCTTGCACCCCTTTGTGAATGTTTGGTAGAAGCGGCTCGCCCGATAGCCGAGCGCATCCCATTTGTGAAACAGGCGCAGAAGCTTACGCTCCAAATCAGATTCCGTCGCAAGATTAGTCATGCTAGAGACCTCCTTGTCTCCTTAATTATTCTATAGAGAGAGAAGGACATGAATCAAGCCCGCTTTCAGCTTTCATCTGGAGAAACCGGCGCTTCAGCCCTCAGTTTCCCTGTGATTTTCGTCACTGCCAGATGTTCAGTCGATACGGCACACTAGGCCGTGTTCATGGACCGCTTCGCCATCATCAGCAATCGCAAGCGCGCCATCATCGCGCTGATACATACCGTGTTCTTTCTTGGCGTAGCGGGAGTGCAACTGGCCATCTCGCGCGCCGAACCTTTTTCCATTCGCGGCGAGAAAGTCGTCGGCGGGATTATTCTGCTGACCATCTACGTCATCGTCACCACCGTGCTGCTGATCCTGCTGCGCTTCTCCCGTTGCACCAGAGAGCGGCTCTACTTCGCCTTTTGCGCCGCCAGCGCCGCCTTCGGTCTGATCAGGATTCTGCTGGGCGATCCGGTGCTCCACGCCAATGTGCTGCGCGTGCTGTTGCTGTTTTGCGCGGTCATCATCGGCACGCGAATTCTGCGCAGCCATGCCGCTCCCGCCGCCGAGCCGGTGGAAGAGCAATAGCCGCCCTCACCACGCCCTGTCAGGCTGTGAGGAAGGTCATTGCCGTCGCGTTCTTGAAGGGGCGCAGCTTTAGCTGCGCCATTGCAAGTGCTTTTTTATCATTCCTCGCGGGCTTCAGCCCGCGAGGAATCTGCTGTCCCCTGCCGATGTGCGATGGGCCCACGGGCGCGTTCCGCTCAGCTCGACCCGAACAGGCTGTAACACAGAATTGCCAGCACAATTAAGGTGATGACCACATACATGCGGTCACCTTCGATGGCAAATGCCACGGCGGAGAAGGCCACGCGGGCCACGGGCGTCGCGATCAGCAAAAGCAATCCGAACTGAATGATGGCCCGCCCGCCCATTCCGAGCACGCCGTGAACAATCTCCGTCGGACTTTTCAGGCTCTCCGGTTCGCCGTGGAAGGTGCGGTAGTCGGGAATATCGTGCCCATGCCGCACCAGGTACAGCACGCCGCCAAATAGAACGACCGCGGCCGCCAGGATCACTCCCGTGCGCAACAGCGCGCCAATGATGACCTCGATCCGTTCATCATTCCAGCTTCCCGGCTTCGCAGGCGTCAAACTTTCGTCGCTCATAACCGGCCTGTCACTCCGTTAAAGATCATTTCAATTCCCAGCGCAAGGATGACTACCGCAAACAGGTATCGCAACGCTTTGACTCTCGCTTTCACCAGTATCTTGGCGCCAATCATCGATCCTGCCAGCACGCCCAGCATCACCGGCATAGTGATGCCCGGTGTGACATAGCCGCGGTTCAGGTACAATCCGGCGCTGGCCGTGGCGGTGACGCCGATCATGAAGTTGCTGGTCGTCGTCGAGACCTTGAACGGGATCTTCATCGCCTGGTCCATCGCCACCACTTTGACCGCCCCCGACCCGATGCCCAGCAAGCCCGACAGCACCCCGGCGCCGAACATCAGGCTGTATCCGGCCGGCACGCCCGTAACGTTGTAAGCCTGCTTCCCCTCGGGGGTGGGATAGCTACCGTTGAATCTCAGCTTCTGAGCCAGCTTTGACGATTGCATCTGGGGCCCATGCTCCTCACGATGCCGGCTCGAAAGATAAGCCGAGTACAGCAGCACCAGCCCGAAGACGACGGCGATCGCGCTGCCGGAGACGTGCAGGGCAATCGCTGCTCCGGCGATTCCGCCCACCGTGGTGGCCGTCTCCAGGAACATACCGATGCGAATGTTCGAGTAGCCTTCGCGCACATAAGCGGCGGCCGCGCCGGAAGAGGTCGCGATCACCGAAACCAGCGATGCGCCGATGGCGTAACGGATATCGACATGAAACAGCAAGGTCAGCATGGGCACCACCACCACGCCTCCGCCCAGGCCGGTGAGCGCGCCCAAAAATCCCGCGAGCAGGGAACCCAGACCGACTAGCCCGGTGAACTCAAGTATGTTCATGCCCGATTCACAATCCCAAATTGCATGACAACGGTGAGCAGCCGCCTAGGGATTGTACATGGCCGGATGGAATACTCGCCTAAGCTCTGGATTTCGCCGGCAGAACCCTGTAGGGGAATAGCGGGCAATTTCGGCGGTTCTGGTGTGGGTCTCAGACCGCTGGGCACGCTCCGGATGAAAATTTGTTTCGCAATGTTGCGAGCAGGCGACATGGGGTAGAATGGCGTCGTTTCCGAGGTCAAGAAGGAGATTCCGAATGAACTCAGTTTCGCCTGGCACGTCTTCGCAGAGGTCTCCATCAAACATTACCGGAGATAAGCCGCCACTTTCATTCCGCGCAAACTCGGCTTCGGATCGCCTGCCCGAAAAGAGAAACCCTCTGCCGATCCGGCTCTTGTTCCTGGTGTTCGCGAGCCTTTCCATTGCATTCATCAGCTCATGTAAATCATACAAACAGGTCATGGCAGTGGTTCAGCGGCCGGCTCCCATCTACTCGGGGGTCATTGGCAGCTCGAGCCTGGTTCGCTCGGTGCTCCTCACTCCCTCGTCCGGCTTTGACAAAGATAGCCTGGTCTTTTCCGACGATGGAAAGCACTACGCCTACGTCTCCGGGCCGTCGGGAGCGCAGCGGATCGTCTTGGACGGCGTCTCCGGCCAGGAGTTTTCTCTTTGCTCAACTCCTAGGTTCTCCCCTGCGGACAAACTATTCTTCTGGGCTGTCAATGGCGGCAAGATCGTCCTATCTGCCGACAGCCGGACGGTCCCCACTCCGCTGCGGAGCGAGGGCTTCCTTGAGTTCAGCAAGGATGGAGCGCATTGGGCAGCTTACGGCGCGGAGCCAGAATCCCAGAACGGCAACGTGATCACAGCCGGGTCGATCATACTGTATCAAGATGGACAGGAGGTAGGTCACTACGACGACGTCAGCTTTCCCGAATTCAGTAGGGACGGAAACCACCTGGCGTTTCTTTCCATGCAAAACGGCCGCATGCTTCTGGTGGTCGATGGAAAGTTGTCGGCAACCTTCGACCAGCCCAAGGTGAAGAGCTCGATAATGTTCCGGACATTCACCAACGGGCCCAACATGTCGATGTTTACCTCGGTGCATTACGGGGGCAACACCAGCCTTCAGGAACTCGTGCAGGATGCCAATGGCTGGACGATCTACAAAGACGGGCAGCCCGTGGCCTCATATCTCCAGAACATCTGGGGAGGCGGCGATTACCAGCTCCTCGTCTTTTCCGGCTTCGAAGATGCCGCTTCCATTCTCGCCTATTCGTTTACCGTCGCCGAGGACGCGCCTGTGGCTGTATGGTGGGAGCATCCACCCGGCAAAGGGGCGTCGTGGCGAGTGGCCCTTAATGGAAAGCCCGCCGATACCATGACCTTCCCGAACTTCTGGTCATCATCCAGACCTGTCCTAAGCCATGACGGCAAACACCTGGCCTACGCCGCAGACTCTGAGCCTGCCGGGAGCAAGAAGTCTACAGTGTACGTCATCGCCGACAGAACCAGGTTCGGACCTTACGGCAATGTCTGGGGAATCCGGTTTACGAACGATGGTAAACACTTGGGTTATGCCGCTTCAGGCGGGCCGGGCAAGACGGATTGGTCCTATTACCTCGACGGAAAGCCATTCGGAATGAGGTTCGACAGTGTTTATCCCCTGGCCTTTTCTCCCAACGGCAGGCATGTGGCCTGGCACGCGACCCGAGACAAGAAGCAGATTCTGGTTGTCGACGGAGAGGAAGTAGCTACAACCGAAGAGGTGATCTGGGGGCCGGACGTGTCGGACTCGGGCGAAACCATCTGGGCCGTTCGGAACGAGTCAAACATCGTGAGAATCACAACAAGGATCAAGTGATGAGTTTTGTAGGCGTAAGTGGCATTCGAGGATTTCCCCGAAACAAGCAAATCAATGGTAGGGTAGGAAGTGGGGCGCGGTACCCAAGTGGTAAGGGAGAGGTCTGCAAAACCTTTATGCGCCGGTTCGATTCCGGCCCGCGCCTCCAGCCTTTCTCGGGTACCATTCATTGCACAACATCGCACTTCCAAGTTCATCGAGCTCGGGCCGCGTCCGTCCATCTTTACTAGAGCTTGTTTGGCTCTGTTGACTTCCTGGCCGTAACTAGCAGCCGCAGGGTCGGCGGATAAGTGTGGAGTGCCGGCAATCAAGTCCCGCAAAGCGGGACGGCGACAGGATAGCCCAGCACGCAGCGGGGTCCCCGGTTCGCCGCTTTGGGGCGAACTGGGGAGGCGGAGTGCTGGGTAGGTTCTACCTTGAAATTTGAGCCCCTTCAGGGGCGGCACATTGGGATGTCAACAGAGCCAGCTTGTTTCAAGAATGGCTCTTTGCTAGGCGTGGGCGTCAGCCCAGGCTCGAAGCGGAACCAAACCCCAGCCGCAGAGCGGCGACACAAGGTTTCGTGACAGCCTCTTCAGCGTCGCGGAAAGCCTGGACTTTTGGGGCGTGGCCCGGACGCGGACCTTCCACCCCAACTCGCCCGCCTGCGGCGGGGCGCGAATTGGGGGCCCCGGTCAAGGTCCGCTCTACCCGGATATACTTACACTGAAACTACTGAATGGACCGGGCTGCTTTCTGAAACGCTGACTACATTAATTGGTAGGACCCACGCTACAAATCTCTAAAAACCGGTATATCTGGCTTGTAGCTCCTTACCCACACCTCTGTATGTAACTACTAGGAAAGAGCCCTTCCATTCACTGATGTCGTGGAGTTCGTGGCAACCGCGTTGCCTAAGAAAACCGCAGAAGCCGCGTGCCTGTGGGGGAATCACTCCGACCGTATCCAAAAGCTGCTCTCCCTGCCTCCTTTTGTGATGGTCTGCCCTCAGACGACTGAATCCGGCACCCGGTGCTGAAAGGCGAAAGGAGGATAATATCCGATTATCGCAACGGCGTCGCGAGCAGGCGAGCCGGGCGTAGAAGCTACTTTTGTTTCTTAATCCAGAAACAAAATATCTAGAAACAAAACCCCAGCCTAACCAAACATTACGCGCAATCTCTCCCGGCCTACGGAAACCGGAGAGCCAACGTTTATCAGCATTTTGGAATCGCCACTTCGAATCGAAAATTAGAAGGAGAATTCCATGACTAAGGTATTTCGCTTCGTAGCAATTTGCACAATCAGTATCGCGTTTGCAACATTCTCTAGCGCATGGGCGCACACCACCTATACGCAGGTCGACTACCCGGGCGCGGTTCTCACTGAAATCGTCGGCGGTCCCAACCTGCAAGGCACGAGCGTCGGCATCTATGAGCTCACGACGGGGGGCGCCAATCACGGTTTCGCACGAACCGCAAATGGCGTATTTACGCACATCGACGTCCCGGGCGCAACCAATACTATTCCCAACTTCATCAATCTGGAGGGAGTCGTTGTGGGCAGCTATACCGACGCGGCTGGTACCAGCCACGGTTTCGTTCTGAACCGGGGAAGCTATACGACCGTGAACTACCCAGGTGAGCCCGGTGACGAGCTCAGCGGTATCAACGACCTGGGTGAAATTTCAGGGTCCTACTGTAGTGATGCTGCGTGCGATACTTCCGCAACCTTCCACAGCTTTGTACTGCGGAACGGTGTTTTCACCAGCTTCGACCCGCCCGGAGCAACGGGCAGCCTGACCAGCACCGTGAGCTTGGTTGGCGCGGTGGTCGGCAATTACGACACTACATCGGAGCCAACATGTACCACCACGTGTCAGGGATACCTGCTGTTCTGGGGCAGGTACACTACGATTAATTATCCTGGCTCCTCGTTTACATTTGCTGGCGGGGGCAACGTTTGGAATACGGCTGCTGGGATATATGTCGATTCTTCCGGCAACGGACACGGTTTTGTGTGGAGCAATGGCAGCTACACGTCGTTCGATTACCCAGGGGCCAGCTTCACTGAAGCCACCGGAATCAATGCCCTCGGTGTTGTCGTTGGCCTCTTTACTGACTCGGCGGGCAATACGCACGGATTTGTCCGGATGCCGTAAACCCTGAGAGTTGTTCTAACCCGTTGACGCTTTCTTAGTGGCCTCTCGTCAATGCACTTCCTGCACTGACCTGGGGCCATTCTAGTGTCTACGTCCATGGTTCTATGATCTTCGATGCTCGGCCGTGCGCGGGTAGTGCGGCGCTTCAGACGGTGCCCCCAGCACACGCCGTTTTTGCGTGTGCTGGGTGGAAGCGCCGCGTCAAGCGCCAATCATAAGGCTGCGCAGACGGCGGTTGTGGAGAACCGTTACAATGCTAGTTGTAGCGGGGAGTGCAAAGCTCGCACGCGCATGATTCCAAAAACTGCGAAAGTGGCGGAATTGGCAGACGCACCAGACTTAGGATCTGGCGGGTAAAACCGTGGGGGTTCGAGTCCCCCCTTTCGCACCAGCAACTAATTAAACAATCAGCCAATAAGATTTGTACGGAAATCGTACGGCGGAGAATAGATTTCTGTCATTCATCAACGCCGACAATCCGGGCCTTCGGGTGCAGGTCATTAAAAGTATGTAACAAGCCGCACGCTTCTGTTGAATCCTTCCGCTGGTTGGGTAATCGTTTATGAGTGGCAAGGTCGTCTTGTGCCCTCGCGCGAGACCACCTGTGTGGACAGGAGTGTCTTGTATGAGTACTGTTGCTCCCGAAATCACTGCTGATATCGCTCCCCTTAGCGCCTACGGTCCGGCGCGGTCCACCGTGACCGGCACGCCTCTGGGCCCGGAAGAGCTGCGCAAGACCGAGGCTTACTGGCGGGCTTGCAATTACCTCAGCCTGGGAATGATTTACCTGCTCGACAATCCTCTGCTCACCGAGCCGCTGCGGCCCGAGCACATCAAGAACAGGCTGCTCGGACATTGGGGGTCAAGCCCTGGCTTGTCTTTCATCTACGTTCATCTGAACCGGATGATCAAGAAATATGACCTTGACATGATCTTCCTGGCCGGCCCGGGGCATGGCGCGCCGGGCGTTCTTGGTCCTGCCTATTTGGAGGGCACCTACTCCGAGGTTTACCCCGACAAGAGCGAGGATTTCGATGGATTGCGCGAGTTCTTCCGGCAGTTTTCGTTTCCTGGCGGGATCGGAAGTCATTGCACGCCGGAGACACCGGGCTCGATTCACGAAGGCGGCGAGCTTGGCTATGTGCTCTCGCATGCGTGCGGCGCGGCGTTCGACAATCCTGAATTGATCGTCGCCGCCGTCGTTGGCGACGGCGAATCCGAGACGGGACCCCTTGCCACTTCCTGGCACATCAACAAATTCCTGAGCCCGAAGCGCGATGGCGCGGTGCTGCCGATTCTTCATCTGAACGGTTACAAGATCAACAATCCCACGCTGCCGGCGCGGATTTCGCACGAGGAATTGGAGAGGTTGCTTCGCGGTTATGGCTGGACGCCGTATTTTGTCGAAGGCTCCGAGCCCGACAGTATGCATCAGGCGATGGCCGCCACGGTGGAACATTGTGTTCTTGAAATCAGGCAACACCAGCGCAAGGCGCGCGCGAACTCGACCGTGACTCGTCCGCGTTGGCCGATGATCGTGCTGCGTTCTCCCAAGGGATGGACCGCGCCTAAGGAAGTCGAGGGACACCGCTTGGAAGGCTTCTGGCGCGCTCATCAGGTGCCCATACCGAATGTGAAGCAGGATCCCGTGCAGCTTCGCATTCTGGAAGACTGGATGCACTCGCAACGGCCGGAAGAGCTGTTCGACGGCCAAGGCCGATTCGCTGCCGAGTTCCGCGAGCTTGCGCCGCCCGGTACTCGGCGGATGAGCGCCAACCCGCACGCCAACGGCGGACGAGTGAAGCGAGCACTGCGCCTGCCCGACTTTCGCCAGTACGGAACGGCGTTCGAAAAACCCGGCCAAACCCAGGCGGAAAATACCCGCCCGCTGGGCGTTTTCCTGCGCGACGTGATGAAGATGAACATGAACAACTTCCGCGTCTTCGGCCCGGACGAAACCACCTCCAACAAGCTCGATGCCATTTTTGAAGTGAGCAAGAAGTTCTGGATCGAAGAGTTCTTTCCCGAAGATTCGGATGGCGGCGAGCTCGCAACCGACGGACGTGTCACCGAGATGCTCAGCGAGCACACCATGGAAGGCATGCTGGAGGGCTACCTGCTGACCGGACGTCACGGTTTCCTCTCCAGCTACGAAGCGTTCGTGCATGTGATCGACTCGATGTTCAATCAGCACGCAAAATGGCTCGAGATCTGTAATCACTTGTCTTGGCGTGAGTCAATTGCCTCGCTGAACCTGCTGATTACCTCGACCGTCTGGCGGCAAGACCACAATGGCTTCACCCACCAGGACCCCGGATTCCTGGATGTGGTCGTGAACAAAAGCGCCAATATCACGCGCATTTACTTGCCTCCTGACGTCAATTCCCTGCTCTCGGTGGCCGACCACTGTCTTCGCAGCCAAAACTACGTCAACGTGATTGTGTGCGACAAGCAGATGCACCTTCAGTACATGACCATGGACGCCGCCATCACCCACTGCACCAAGGGCATCGGTATTTGGGATTGGGCCAGCAACGACGAAGGCGGAGAGCCGGATGTCGTCATGGCAACCGCGGGCGACGTTCCCACGATGGAAGCGCTGGCTGCAACCGTGCTATTGCGCCAGGCGTTCCCGGATATCAAGATCCGGTTCATCAACGTGATCGATCTGTTCAAGCTTCAGCCCAGCACAGAACATCCTCACGGGCTGTCGGATTGGGAGTTCGACTCGCTGTTCACTACCGACAAGCCGGTCATCTTCAACTTCCACGGATATCCCTGGCTGATTCATCGCCTCGCCTACCGGCGCCACAATCATGACAACATGCACGTGCGCGGCTACAAGGAGCGTGGCAATATCAACACGCCCCTGGAGCTGGCAATCAACAACAACATCGACCGTTTCAGCCTGGCGATGGATGCGATCGACCGCGTGCCTCGGTTGCAGAAAATCGGCGGCCATGCCAAAGAGCGTTTCCTAAACGAGCAGATCGAATGCCGCAACTATGCGCATCAGTACGGCATCGATAAGCCCGAAGCCGCGGGATGGACGTGGCCGTATTAGCACGGCATGAGCGGTTGCTAATTTGGCGGGTACGGTCTACGCTGAACAACATTATAGAACTTGGAGGGCATGTGCATGACAAGGACGAACGGCCACTCCATTCTTTTTGCTGCCGCAGAAGTTTCGCCGATCGTTTCCGTCGGCGGTCTCGCCGAAGTTGTGCGCTTTCTGCCAAGAGCTCTTCGCGAAGCCGGTTACGATGTACGGGTGGCCATTCCCGATTACCAGCCACTGCTAAACAAAGTGCACAGGCTTTCCGTGGGCAACGAGCTCTTGGTCGAAGTCGGAAAACAATCCTTTCGCGCGACGCTCTCTGAAGCGACGATTGATGATGGGACGCCCGTATACCTCGTTGGCGGCTCTCCCGGATTCGAAAATGTATCTAACGTCAAGAAGGATGTCTATTCCCAGCCAACGGTGCAGGACTACTGTTTCTTTGGAAAAGCAATTCTGGAGTTCGTTCGCCGGGGCCTGCACGAGCCGTTCTGGGCGCCCGACGTTCTCCATCTTCATGATTTCCACGCAGGCTTTGCGGGCATTTATCTCAAAACAACTGACGCTATGCTCGAGAAATCGGACCTCCGCGCTGTCTTCACTGTTCACAATCTCGGGTTTCCAGGCTCGTTCGACCGGGGCTCTCTGCCAGAACTTGGGTTACCCAACTCGCTCGACACAACGACGGGCATGGAATTTTACGGAAAACTCAGCCCGCTCAAGGGAAGCCTGCTGCTATCCGACATCATTACGGCAGTTAGTCCAACTTATGCTTTTGAGATTCTGTCCAAAGCCTATGGAGAACGACTCGATGGGGTGCTCAACTCAATTTATCGTCAGGGCCGGCTGCGTGGAATTCTAAACGGCATCGACCGGGACGGTTTGCGTGAGGAGGCAGAGCGTGGCGATCCGTCGTTTACGCTTGAACCTGATTTCGAAGCATTCTGCGAGCGCAAGTCGCAACTGAAAGCAACCCTATGCAGGAAGTATGGCCTCCTGTACGCGAGGGAGCGCCCTGTTCTGGTGATCATGGGGAGGTGGGGTTGGCAAAAGGGCTGGCCTATTTTCACGGAGTTGCTGCTAAACGGCTATCTTGCCGATTTCAACGTGATAATCGAAACGTGGGCCTCAGCGGGGCAAGATTCGATTCTCATGGATCAGCTGCGACAATACGCGATGCGAAACCCGCAGACCGTAGTAGTCGTGGAAGGGGAACCAAGGAGTCTGCTGCGGTTGGCTGGCCCAGACTTCGTGCTCCTGCCTTCAGTTTACGAACCCTGCGGCCTAATTCAAATGGAAGCAATGTGTTTTGCCACAATTCCTGTGGTTCGCAAAACCGGTGGTCTTGCTGACACCGTATTCGATGGCGAAAACGGCTTCGTATTCGACGTGCCTCTCGGAGTCAATGACCTAGAAAATGGGACGCAAGCCTTTTTCAACGCCGTGAGGGAGCTTGGTTCTACGCTGCGTAAAGCGTTATTGGTCTATAGGAACCCGGAACGGCTTGTCGCGTACAGAAAAGCCTGCTTTGAGAGCGACAACTCTTGGCAGCGGCGCGTTCCGAGTTACGCAAGACTCTATGACGACGTCCTAAGAATGCCACCCGTGACATTTGGTGGATAGAACAGCACGCCGAAGTCTCACGAGGGATGCGGCTCGCCAAGGATCACCCGCACGGTATCGCGGGCAATCAACAGCTCTTCATCGGTAGGTATGGCGTAGGCAAGCAGCTTTGCATCATCGGTGCTGATGATGCCTTCGCGGCCAACCGTCTGCTCATTCTTCGCCGCATCGATCTTGAGGCCAGCCCATTCCATTCCCTCGCAGATTCGAGCGCGAATCTCGGGAGAGTTCTCGCCGATGCCGCCGGTAAAGACAACGGCGTCGGCGCCGCCCATGCTGGCCAGAAAAGCTCCAATGTACTTCCGCGCGCGATAGCAGAACACTTCTATAGCCAGCCGTACACGGCGGTCATCATGTTCCCTCAACTCGTCGAGCAATCCACGCATATCGTTGGTCAGCCCGGAAATTCCCAGCAAGCCGGATTGCGTGTTCAGTAGTGTCTCAACTTCAGATGGAGACAGACCTTCTTTCGCCGCGATGAGATTGACGATCGACGGGTCGAGATCGCCTGAGCGCGTGCCCATCACCAGGCCTTCCAGCGGCGTCATTCCCATCGAAGTGTCGACCGATTTCCCTTGCCGTATTGCGGTCGCAGAGCACCCGTTTCCGAGGTGCAGGGTAATGATGTTGGTCTGCTCTCGCGTCAGACCGCGTAGAGCGCGATAACGAAAAGCGACATAGCGGTGCGAGGTCCCGTGAAAACCATAGCGACGAATGTGATATCGCCGGTACAGGTGATAAGGCACAGCGTATAAGTAAGCGGGTTCGAGAAGCGAGTGATGGAAGGCGGTATCGAAGACAGCGACCTGCGGTGTGTCTTTGCCGAACAGCGCGCGCGCCGCCTGGATGCCTTGTATGTTGCCGGGATTGTGCAGCGGCGCCAGGTCAATGCAGTCTTCAATCTCCTGCAGCACTTTATCGTCGATGAGCGCCGACTGGCTGAACAATTCGCCGCCATGGACCACGCGGTGCCCGACCGCGTTAATGTCGGCCGTGCTCTTGACCTCCGGCACGCCCGATTTGTCGGAAGCAATGTATCGCACCAGGTAGTCCAGTGCTGCCGTGATGTCTCGCAGTGGCGCTGTAAATTTGCGCTTCGCTCCATCGCCCGTCTGGAAGGTGATAATCGCCTCGCCGCCAATGCGCTCCACTTCACCCCGGCAGAGGCGCTGGTCCTTATGCTGCTTGATGCGGTCGAGGTCGGTGGCAATGATCTGAAGCTTAAGGCTTGAACTTCCCGAATTCAGGACAAGTACATTCATGCGTGTTCTCTCCCGGCGAGTATGGCATTCTGGGAGGGTTGCCCGAAACTAAATTTGCAATCTCGAGATGGATTTACTCGACTTTAACAGGCCAGCGTCTGATACGCGGCGGTTAACGATTTCTTGTTCCGGTGCCGTTCTTCGACCAAGGCCGATCCTCGTCGCTGGTCAACCGTCCGAGGCTTAGAGTGGTTTCCGAATTGCTGTATCCGGGGTAGTGCGGGCCTTCAGGCCCGCGTCCCGGCTTCGCCCTAAGTTCACGCTTTCCGCCCACTGCCGCGCAGTGGGCGGAAAGCCCCACTATAGAGAAACGGCTTTACGCAGCGCTGAAACGCCGCACTACCCGGATACATCTACGCGAAAACCGCTCTAAGTGCCAGCCAGCGAGTAAAATTGAAACATCAGTCCGATGAATCGGTTTCGCAGGTCATTTTCCAGGGAGGCCATCATGTTGAAGCCTTGTATGATCTTGCTGACTTTGTTGTTATGCGCGTTCTCTCTAGCCGCACAGGAGAACCAAGCTCCCGCTCCAGCCGCAACATCAAGCTCGCCCACCATTCCCGCTGAAGCAGTTCATCAGGTCAATCCGGTCAAGCCAACTCACGAGTCGCTCGCGCTGGGCAAGAAATATTACGGTTACGATTGCGCGATGTGCCACGGAAATAATGGCGATGGCAAGGGGGAAGTAGCCACCGAAGAAAAATTAAAGATAGGTGACTTTAGCGATCCGGCTACTTTGAAGGACAAAACCGATGGGGAACTCTTCTACATCATAAAGAACGGCCAAGGCCAGATGCCGCCCGAGGGAGGTCGGGTAAAGCCGTCCGAACTCTGGAATATGGTCAATTACATCCGCTCACTTTCGAGCAAGAAAGGGCAGTAGAAGCCCAACCGCACCGCTGCTAGGGAAACTCTGGTTCCCCGAAGGGGACGGCCTTCAGTCCGTCCGCAAATGCCGCAAAATCAATACGGCTTTTGCCGCTGGGGGACTTCGTCGTGACTTGATCAGGATCTCCCTAGCGTTCAGTGGTAATTCTACCTTCAGCCATCGGCTCCAACGGCCTGACTGGAACCGCGCGTTGTTGAGCTGTGCGGTTGGTGCTATCGTGGATGCATCCGACCCGTTCCGCAAATGCCACGCTTCCTGCCGTTCCGGTGCCACGTCTTTTGCTTGCTTGCCACTCTGCTCGTCTGCGCGCTGCACGGCAGGGTCGCGGCGCAGCAGGCGATCGGCGAGCTGTATGCTACCGACGCCAGCGTGAAGGGATCGGTGGTCCTCGCCGGCTCGGGCACCAGCGTGCTGAGCGGCTCTTCGATCCAGGCTGGGGCCCAGGCTGCAACCCTCAAGCTGGAGCGCGGAGGCAACCTGCTGGTTTGCGAGGGAACGAAGTTGTCCGTCACCGCCTCGCAAAGCGGGCGCCAGATGCTGTTCAGCCTGAACAGCGGCAATGTGGAGATGAACTATCCTCTGGGCGCGGAAGCGGACACGCTGCTGACCCCGGACCTGCGGCTGCTGTTGCCCGGACCGGGCACGGTGCACGTTGCGGTGCATGTTTCGCCGCAGGGCGATACTTGCGTGCAGTCGTTGCCCTGGAACGCGGCGGCGATCGTGGTTTCCGAAACCATGGGCGACGCCACCTACCAGGTCAAGCCCGACGAGGCGGTCCTCTTCAAGGGCGGACATCTGAACCAGGCAAGCCAGTCGAAACAGAATTGCGGATGCCCGCCCTCGCAGCCGACAGCGACGCAAGTGGCCAAAGCCGCGCCGCCACCACCGCCTCCTGCACCGACCAAGCCGCCGCCGGCTGCGGCACCGCCTCCGCCGCCTGAGCAGCACATGGCAATCGAAGCGCCATTCATCTTCCGCGGCAGTGATCCAGCGCCGGATCTCAGCGAAAATATCGCTGTCCTAAGGCTGGAGAACAACAAGGTTGTACAGCTTGAGCCGACGGTGCTCCCGCCTGCCACTGGTAAGAAGACCGCGAGCAATCATGCTCAGACCGCCAAGAAGCAGTCGCATGGCTTCTTCAGCAAAGTTGGGGCGTTTTTCGCGACGATTTTTCATTGAGACGGCTCTCAGCTATCAGCCGTCAGCTATCAGTTGTCAGCTCTCAGTTCTTTTCGCTTTTCGCTCGGTGCTGTTCGCCTCTTGCGGTTGGGTGCTTAGAGCGATTCCCGAATTGCTGTATCCGCGATGCTCGGGTAGAGCGGCGCTTCAGCGCCGCGTCAACGGGGCCGTTTTTTCGTGAGCCTGAACTTCGGGGCGCAGCCTGGACGCGGACCTGAAGAGGCTGTTACGAAACTCATGAAACGCTCCGACTGAATATCGATCCGTTCCACTTATCATTCGGATTGATTGCTATATCGGCCATTGTTTCCCAGTTCAACACTCGTTTAGATGCTCTTAGCGATCATTGTTCCACCGCTTCACGCTGACATCGAGTTTCGTAACAGCCTCTGAAGGTCCGCTCTACCGGATACACCGACGCTGGAACCGCTCTAGCTTTAGCCTTTAGCTCTTCGCAAACCAATACTAAGATCGTCATTCCGGCCATTCGCAAGCGCCGTAGGCGCGAAAGCTGATAGCCCCGCCCTTCAGGGCGGGGTAGGCATTTTATAGAATCCAGAGTCCCGTAGGGACGACACAGGGCTTTTCATGCATAACCCTTCCGCCCAGACTAAGCACGGGACCCTTTGAGACGAACCGCAGATTCCTCCGCTCGTGGCTGAAGCCACTCGGTCGGAATGACAGTTCTTATTTGGTCTCATTTGGCTCGCTAGAAGCTAAAGGCTAAGAGCTAAGGGCCAAATCGAAGAGCGAATGGCGAGTAGCGAAAAGCGAAAAGCGAGTAGCGAAGAGCGACTCGACGTCTGGAAGCTGATAGCTGATAGCCGATAGCTGACGGCTCTCTTCTGCTAAACTTGATGCTTCCCTATGACTGAACAACCGCGTTCGCGGGTTTTTCTCTGGGTCTTGCTTGGCGGAGGGGCCTTCTTCCTTTTCCTGGTTGCGATCTTCGCATTAGTGTACTTCTCGGTCCGCTCGCAGCAACAGGATGGCTTCGCAGGCTTTGGCGACAAGATCGGCGTGGTGGATCTGGAAGGAGTAATCATCAATCCCAAGGACGTGGTCGAGCAGCTCAGGAAATTCGCCGACGACAGCTCGATCAAGGCGATCATTCTGCACGTCGATTCGCCCGGAGGCGGCGCCGCCGCTTCGGAGGAAATTTATCGCGAGGTGCTGCGCATTCGCGACCAGAAGAAAAAGCGCATCGTGGCTTCCATCGAAACGGTGGGCGCCAGCGGGGCGTATTACGTCTCGTCCGCGGCGAACAAGATTTTTGCCGACAATGCCAGCATTGTGGGCTCTATCGGCGTCATCGCCGAATGGTACAACTACGAAGAACTGATCAAGTGGGCCAAGCTGAAGGCGATCACGCTCAAAGCCGGCGAATTTAAAGACACCGGCTCGCCTACGCGCCCCATGACTCCCGAAGAGCGCGCCTACCTGCAAAGCCTGATCGACAACATGCACACCCAGTTCATCCACAGCGTTGCGGTTGGCCGCAACATGAAGGACGATCAGGTGCGCGCCCTGGCCAATGGCAAGGTTTGGACCGGCGAAGAGGCCGTGCCGCTGAAGCTGGTGGACCAGATCGGCGACTTTCGCGCCGCCATTGATGACACCGCGAAAGCGGTCGGCATCAAGGGCGAGCCCACCCTGGTGCATCCTGAAAAGGAGCGTAAGAGCCTGCTTGACCTGCTGTTTGGCGACGCTTCCGAGTACCTACCCAATCCGGCCAAGCTAATGCAGACCAATGTGGGCTTCTACTACCTTTGGAAATAGGGTAATTTGTGGCTAGGGCACGAAGGCCGGTTCCTGCCAGGACTACTTTAGGCCGCAACTGCCTAAGCCTGGGATGAAGATTTCGATCAATCCATCGAAACTTGTACTTGCCAAGGTTTCGGCAATTTGAGAGTATCCGATGTGCTGGTAAACTTGACCCGGTTCGCGATAAGGGGCGTGTGAGATGACCAAGGCAGACTTGATCGATGAAGTTTCCCGGCTGACGGAAATCACGCGGAAGGACAGCGAGGTCATTGTCGAGACCATCTTCGAGAGCGTGGTGCGCTCGCTGCGCGCCGGCGACAAGATTGAGATCCGCGGCTTCGGCAGCTTTCGCACTCGCCAGCGCAAACCGCGCGTGGGACGCAATCCCAAGACCGGTGACCGCGTGGACGTGCCGGCCAAGAAGATACCATTCTTCAAGCCCAGCAAAGAACTCAAGGACATGGTGAACGACTCTGCCGAGCCACAACCTCAAAGCCAGGCCGCGCCTCCGCCGGCGCCAGCCGCGCAAGCGGGCGACCCCGGCAACGGATAGTCTCGGGAATCTGCTGCGGCTGGGGGGTTCTTTATCTGAGGCCCAAGTCCAGCGCTGAATACTGCCGTGCAGGAAAAAGGAAAGCCCAGGCCGTTTTGCCCGGGCTCTTCACCTTTCGCTTCGGACTGCGCCTACGTCCAGGTTCTGGCGAAAGTCGCGTCCGTCCCCTTTTCAGGTCAAGCGAATCTTTGTCACCGTCTGAATTATCACCGTCTGAATTGTCACCGTCTGCACCGTCACCGTCTGCACCGTCACCGTCCGCACCCAGGGTCACATCACCAGAGCGATATTCTCCACTTCGCGTTGGAAGGCTTCCAGGGTCCCGCCGACCATCCCCACTCTGCTAACCGCATTGCGCGCTTCCTCCGCTGAGACACCGTAGCCGTGTCCGGCAAGAAACATCTGAAGCAGCTCGGCTGCGTCGCGCGAGTCAAATCCATGAAGCAGCTCAGTGCGCAGCGCTGCCAATTCCGGTACGGTAAATTTTTCTGCCATAACTCACCTCCGAGCCTCCCACATTTTGCTAGTTAGACTCGGCTGACCGCTATTTAGTTGCAGCAATTCGATTGCCGAAACCGGATTACCATCCAGTTCACCCGGGCCTTTTGAGTATTTTCAACCCCTGTGCCCGGAAATAGTTGCTATCACGAGGTTTGTGCGGCTGGATGGGTGGGCTGTGTCCCACGCTGGTGGGACAAGTCGCGGGAGCGGTTGTATCGGGCTACGCTTTTTGGGGAAGATAATTTCCACTGGCAACCTCGGTCTTGCCCGTTTTGGGCGCGGCTTTTGGGCGTTTTGCACCATTTCGGGAAACAGGGTGCGCGATAACGCGCCTCGTGACCCCTGGCAATTCCGTGAAACAACCGGCGGCTGCGTCGTTGCCTCAGAGTTGCTCGATGGTC
>JBEKQY010000039.1:0-19540 GCA_049519235.1 Candidatus Korobacteraceae bacterium
CGGTTGTACCACCTGGGCCGCCCATAACCGCGGAGATCACGGAATTCGACACTACCGCCAGACCGCAAGAGCAATGTGTGCGAACTATCGGGCACGGTTCTCACGCAGACACTTCAGCCGTGCCGCAACCCGGCCAGCAAAGACTTGGGCTTTAGCCCCTGAGAGGCTGGTTTGCAGGGGCTGAAGCCCGGACCCTCGCAGCGCATCCATCGGCACGACTAAAGGTCGTGCCCTGATACAAACCCGAAACAATTTGTGACATGGGTCGCAGTAGGATTCACAGCCTAGTTCTTACTGGTGCGATTTGTGTAGCACTCGCAACTGCCGCACCGTTTCTAAGAGGTCGCCGTTCTGAAAGAGCCGGATACCGGCCAATCCTGCGGCGCCAGCTTGCAGACAAGCGCGAGCATTCGTGAGACTCACCCCGCCCAGCGCCAGCACGGCGAATCGAGCTGAAGCCGGCGCTTCCGCGTCTCCTCGGTCGCTAGGCGCCAAACAAGCCTCGCGCAGGGCATCGAGGCCGATTCCTTTCACAGCAGTTTGTACCTTTTCGAAGATGGGTGCGAGCACGGCGAAATTTGCCCCCTGAGCCTCGGCCCCGCGCACATCGGCTAGCGAGTGAGCGGAAACGCCGATGACCGGCTCACGGTGGCAGCTTGTGATCCACAGCGCACGAATCTCAGAAGCGGGAAGTTCGCCGGACGGCAGATGCACCCCGTCGGCGGCGCAGGCCAGCGCGACATCAGCGCGGCCATTGATCAGCAGCTTTGTAGTATTTGAGCTGTCACGCACAGCTCGTACCGCTTCACGCGCCAGGCGTTCGAGCTCGCGGGGCGATAGGTCCTTCTCGCGAAGCTGGATGTAATCCACACCGGCGCGAGCGGCCTCGGCGATTCTCCGCAGCAATGCTGTGCGTTGCCCGGTGTCCGTTCCGGCGAATCCTTGGCGGTCCGTGATGTAGTAGAGCAGCATCGCCGACTCGATTGTATTCGTCGCGAGGGTTGCTGACGTTCGGCTAGAATCGGACTGTGCCTGCCGCTCATCGCAACCCCAAATCAGCGCCAGATACTGTTCGCCAGTCTCGCCCCGCTGTCGACGGCCCGCTCGACATCTTGCGCGCGCCAAGCTTCGCGTCGTTGCCGTGGCTGGTGCATGGCTTCAGCACGCGGCAAGGCGGCGTCTCCACCTGCTACGGAGGCCACATGCTGAATCTCGGCCTTACGTCGCACGATACGAAGGACAATGTCGAGCGCAATCGCAAGGCTTTTCTGGCCGCGCTGCGAGCGACGGACGCAAATGGTGATCCCTGGCCCCTGCTGCAGGTCAAGCAGATTCATTCCTCGATCGTGCATCGCGTGAGTGCGCCGGCGAAAGATCCGCTCGCCGGCGACGGGCTGATCACCAAAGCTCCCGGCCTGCTTCTGGCGATCAAGACCGCCGACTGCGTGCCGGTGCTGGTAGTGGACATCAAGCGGCGCGTCGTCGCCGCATTCCACGCGGGCTGGCGAGGCACGGTGGCGCGCATCGTGGAAAAAGGTGTCGGCGAGATGCGGCATCAGTTCGGCTCTTTGCCGCGCGATCTGCGGGCGGCTATCGGTCCCTGTATCCGGCGCTGTTGCTATCGGGTCGGCCATGAGGTTCGCGCCGAGTTCGAATCGCAATTCTCGTATGCCGACGATCTCTTTGAAGAGGTCTTCGACTCGAACGCCATTCACGTGCGCTATCCGCTGCTGTTCTTGAACCAGCGCGCGCCGGGTCACGGCGATCTCGGGCCGGAGATTCATCTCGACCTGGTCGAAGCCAATCGCCGCCAACTGGAAGACGCCGGCCTGCGCGAGGAGCACATCAGCGTGATTGACGGCTGCACGGCCTGTGATACCACGCGCTTCTTCTCCCATCGCGCCGAGTTCGGCAAGACCGGCCGCATGATGGCAGTCGTCGGCATCCGTCCGGGCTGATCCCGAAAATTCAAGGCCGGCGGTGGGATTCACGCCGGCCCGGAAGTTGGCATCGCTCGCGTTACAGCTGGGGAGCGTCAGCTCGAGTGATGCGAAGAATGGTGGTGACTGGAATGGTTGTGATGCTTGCTGTGATGGTGATGGCTTGACGACGCGAACGCCGGCACCGCCATCACGACCATCGCAACGAGAAGCAGCGGCAAGAACTTTTTCATGGGCGGATTGTAGCGACGGTGCTGAACCGCATTCAAGCGCCGCAGAAGAAAAGAACCACATTCGGCAATAGAAATTCGCAAAGAATTACTCGGGCTGTCAACGGAGTAACATTATGTGTGCGGCAAGAATCTTGCAGAGAGGAGCCTCCATGCTTCGAGCGCATATCGGTTTCAGTATCCTTGTGACTACTGTGCTGCTCCTGTCGACGTCTGCTTTGAATCTGCGTGGCGACGCTGCCCATAGCGTCGAGATGATCTCAGAGAGAGAGGCTGAGTACCTGCTGAGGACGTACCTGCGCAGCATAGGCTATGACACAAAAGACGCGCCCCTTGACCTTGAGCTGACGGCCGACTCAAGGAAAGGGGAGTATTCGCAGTTTTATCTGTATGCCGCCTACGTCGACACGCCAGACAGGCTCGTGAATGTAGGCGACTACGGAGTGAACGGCAGCACAGGAGACATCTGGGAACGGGTGGAATGCAAGCGGATCGACTCGGATGCCGTCCGTGATCTGCAGGAGCAGATCCGCAAATCAACTGGCGCGTCGGCAAGCCAACTGAAGAGGCTTCAACAGACCGGTCCCTGTTTCTAAGTGCAGGGCGAACCATCACGGCGCCTTGCCCCGCTATTCCCGGTGGCAGCTACCCTGCCTTGTTCTTGCCTAACGGCCGGGTCTAGGTTAAGTCTGGCTGGCCTGTCGCCGTTACCACCATCGCCCATTCTTCATTCGACAGCCGCTTGCGCTCCGTCGTCGCCATCGGAATAGGTACGTGGATGAACACGCCGTGTTGCAGGCCGATGATCATGTCCGTCTTGCCCGCCATCGCCGCGTGGACGGCATTGCGCGCGAAGGAATCGCACAGCACCGAATCGACGGTCGATGCCGGCACGCTGCGAATGTAGTAGCTGGGATCGAAATAGCGAATGACCACCGGGAAGCGCTGCGCCTCGAAGTGATCGCGAATCTTGTGCCGCAGAAACAGCCCGATATCGCGGTGCAGCAGGTTACCCGAGGCGTCGCGCTCCTCCGACGCCGGCATCAGGTGCTGCCCGGCGCCCTCGGCTACGACGATCACCGCATGCTTCCGCTGCAGCAGCCGGCGATGCAGCAGCGCCAGCAGCCCGGTCTCGCCCTCCAGCTTAAACGGCACTTCAGGAACCAGGGTGAAGTTCACCTCCTGGCTGGCCAGCGTCGCGCCTGAGGCGATGAAGCCCGAGTCGCGCCCCATCACCTTCACAATGCTGATGCCGTTGTGAACGCAGTGCGCCTCCACGTGCGCCGAGTCGATCACATCCTTGGCCTTCTCGATTGCCGTGAAATAGCCGAAGGAGCGGTTCACGTACTGCACGTCGTCGTCGATGGTCTTGGGAATTCCAACGACCGAGATCTTCAGTTTGCGCCGCTGAATCTCTTCGGCCACAGCGTGTGCGCCGCGCTGCGTGCCGTCTCCCCCAACCGTAAACAGGATGTTGATGCCGCGCTGCTCCAGGAAGTCGACGATGATGTCCGGGCTGACCGGCCCGCGCGATGTGCCCAGCAGCGTGCCGCCGCGTTGGTGAATGTCGTTGACCGCGTCGGCGTTCAGCCACATCGGCGGCCTGGGCGCTTCCGGCGAGAAGCCCGAGTAGCCATAACGAATTCCCATTACCGCGGGCACGCCGTAGTGGAAATGCAGTTGAAGATAGACCGAGCGGAGGACGTTATTCAGGCCGGGACACAGGCCGCCGCAGGTAACGATCGCGACCTTGGCCTTGGCAGGATCAAAGTACAGGTGCTCGCGAGGACCAGCGCGCTCGAAGAGGTAATCCGGCTCACCCAGGTCGAGCGGATTACGATAGTGCATCTCGTCGAGGATGAAGGTTGCTTCTACAGGGCCAAGCGAATCCAGGCGCAGCGGTGATTTTATTTCGCGGGGCCCGAGGTCGGAGATGGCAACTTTGTCGCTCATGTGTTCGTGTCAGGGCACGAGTTTACTCGTGCCGAACGACGACGCCAGAAGACAGGGCTTTAGCCCCTGCCGCTTTCTGTTTAGCCAGATATGCGAAGCAATACGGGTAATCCTCAGCCAAGCTCACCAATCCGCGTTTAACCGGGTTCTGAGCAATGTACTCTCGATGCCGCTGAAAGCTTACTTCATTCTCAACCCGCACATCGGAGAATCCGCGCTGCCACACCTCACCCGTGTAGCCGTATTCCTTGCTCAATCGATACGAGAACCCGCCCTTGATGAGCTGCACGGCCTTCTCGATTGCCATGTCTTCGCCGACGGTGATTAGCAGATGTACGTGATCAGGCATCACGACGAAGTCGTGAACTCGAAACCTGCCAGCCGCGACCTGCGAACGGGGCACATCGATGAGCAGGGTAGCATTTCGTTCCGACTGTAACAGGGCTCGCCCCATGCTTGTCTTTGTCGTGACGAAGAATGTACGCGACCGGCGAATCGCGTGCGAATTCCCATTGCGAACTGGTTTGGCCATAGGCAGGGGCTAAAGCCCGACTTTCAAAAGCATGCTTTCGGCACGAGTAAACTCGTGCCCTGACACAAATCCCTTTCGGTATAAGTCGGGCGTTTCTGGCTTTACGACTCGGTGCTGGAAAGCCGGCTCGAATTCAAATAACTTATCGCTGACGCTCGCCCGAAGGCCAGCCTTACCTAGCCCTTCTTCGGCTTCATGATCTGCCATGCCGAATCGGGGACGCGGCGCCCCATCATGCTGAAGCTGCTGGAGCCGGCCAGCATCTCGCCGCCGTCCATGTATACCATGTCACCGTTGATGTACCCGGCCTGATCGCTGATGAGGAACGCGCCCAGGTTGGCAATCTCCTCCAGCGTGCCGAAGCGATGCAGCGGGTTGTGCTCCAGCAGCGCTTTCTCCAGTTCCGGTGTCGGCAGCAGACGCGAGAACGCGCCTTCAGTACGAATCGCGCCCGGTGCAATGGCAACGGTGCGAATGCCGCGTCCGCCCCACTCGACCGCCAGGCTGCGCATCAGCGCGACCACTCCCGCTTTCGCAACGGCGCTGGGGACGACGTAAGCCGAGCCCGTGTCAGCGTAGGTCGTCGCGATGCTCAGGACGACGCCCTTGTGCTGTTCCTTCAGCCAGCGGCGTCCGCACGCCAGGGTCATGTTGATCGTGCCCTTTAGCACGATGCCAATGACGGCGTCGAAGGCGTTCGGCGAAAGCTCTTCGGTCTTGGCGAGGAAGTTGCCGGCCGCGTTATTGACCAGCACGTCCAGCGGGCCTGCGGCCCAAAGCCTCTCGATCAGCGGATCGACGTCCTCGGGATAGCGGACGTCGCAGGCAAAGGCTTCAATGGCGCCGCCGGTCGAGGCAGAGAGTTCCTTGGCTGTCTGCTCGACGACTTGCGCGCGCCGGCCGCAGATGTAAACGGTTGCGCCGAGTTGGAGAAATCGCTCGGCCATGGCGCGGCCAATGCCTGTGCCGCCGCCAGTGATCAGAATGCGCTTGCCCCGCAGAAGATCATTGGTAAACATGGCGTCCGTTCCGGAAGGGATAAGCTATCACGCGAGCGGAAAGGATGTCAGTGCGGAAGGCAGCTGTTAGCTGTTAGCTGTTAGCTCTTAGCGTTTGGCTGTTGGGTGGCAAATTACCGAGTTGCGGATAGATGCCCACGACATCGGTCGTATTTCAGGTCACAGTACGACGCAGGCGCGTCCGTACAACCACCCCAAGTTCGGCCCTGTTCCTCAAGGACGGGAATAGCGTCAGGAAGCATTTCGCAAAGCCCGTCACAGCCGCGAGGCGATATCAGGCAGCTGCGATTGATTCGCCGAGCGCTTAGCTCCTTTTCAGAGGTCCGGGCCGTCGCGTCAATTTGGAAGCCCTCCCCGCTGGGCATGCTGGTTATATGAAACCATCCCATGTAAGTGGGAATATCCTTGCTGGCGTCGAATAGGTGAGACGAGGGAACGGTTGACGCGATCCGCCAATGGGCACGCAGCATTTCATAACGCCCTACAACCCAGAGACGCGTCGAAACGGTGGCGATTTTGCCGTCGTGAAAGGTTGCGGATGTTGTTAGATCCCACCATCGTAGTCCAACGCGGCTGGCCAAGAACGGGACCTGGTCTGCGATCTCCTGTGGAAGCTTGTAGATGAGGTCCCAAAGGTATTTGGGGCGGTAGGCGCCAGCGGTTAACCCGTAAACACCATACCCAGAGGTACAAATTCTCACCGCCTTATCGAAATCTTCGGCGGGATCACCGATTCGCAGCGCCTCCAGCCGGTCGAGCGTTCTTGACGCTTGCCACACCGAGTACGCCTGCAGAGCGAACAGAAACACATATAGAACGAGGGGTATTCCGATAAATACAACGGCGGCGGCTGCCAGTAGCTTTCTCCGTGTCATCCTTCGACCTTTTGTGTACTTAGGCACCGCGCGGGCATGAAAAGTTCCATCGAAAGGCCTGCCGTCCCTACGGGACTCAGGTTCTTTAGACGCCTACCCAGCCTTGAAAGGCTGGGCTAAGCTCTTCCGTCTCGCTGCGCGAGACTGGGGCCTTCCTGGACGTAGATTTCGTCCGGATGACATCACTAACTACTAAGCGCTGCGCCTAATTGCTAAGTGCTAATCGCTAAGTGCTAATCGCTAAGTGCTAATCGCTAAGTGCTAATTGCTAATTGCTAATTTGCGCCAGCTTCACTTCGGCGCTGCTGCGGCGGCCGGCGGGGGTGGGAATGAGCGGCAATCGCAGTTCGACTTCGAGGCCGTGTGGCGAGACGTTCTTCGCCGACACACTGCCGCCATGCATGGCAACAGCATTGCGTACGATGGCAAGTCCCAGTCCCATGCCTCCGGTGTTGGTGCCGCGCGAATCGTCCACGCGATAGAACGGCTTGAAGAGCAGCGGCAGCGCGTTTTCCGGAACACCCGGCCCATTGTCGCGAACGGAAACCACGGCCTCGGCGTTGGCTTTGTCGAGCCGCATTTCGATCTTCCCGTTTTCCCCCGAGTAGAAAATCGCGTTGCGCACGACATTCTCGATTGCGCTGCGCAGCAGGCCGGGATCGCCGTTCACCTTGATTTCGGTGCCCGGACGATAGGTAATGTCTGCTCCAGTCGCGGCTGCTTCGAACTTGGCATCGTCCAGTACATCGTCGATGATTTCGTTGAGCGCGAGCTGCTCGAACTTGGGCTTCTGTTCGCCGCTCTCCAGGCGCGCGACGGTCAGAATGCGCTCCAGCATGGAATCGAGCTGAATGGTGTCTTGCTCGATTCGGTCCAGCATCTCGGCGCGTTCGTTATCGTCGGCATCGCGCGCCAGGGTGAGCGCCAGCCGAATACGGGATATCGGCGAGCGCAGCTCATGAGAGACGCCGCTGAGCAAGTTGCGTTCGCTCTGGATCTGGTTGCGGAGTTCGCCGGCCATGGTGTCGAAGTCGCGCACCAGTTCGGCAATTTCGTCGTGGCGATTGCCCAGGTTCTCGCCGGCGCGAATGTCGAGATTGCCGCGTGCCAGCTCATGCGTGGCATCGCGCAGGCGCTCGATCGGCTTGGTCAGGTAGTGAGCGATCACCAGGCACATGATCGCCGAGAAGATCGTTCCCAGCTTCAAGGTCCACAGGATGTCGCCAGGAATGCGCTCCGCCAGCGGCGGCGGCGTGAGTTCGGCGATCAAGAGATATTGCCCGCGCTTTGTGGTAGCGCGTGCGGCCAGCACGTTGGCCTCATAGGAGCTGTACAGGCCTTCGTTCTTCTCGGCTGCGGCCGCGGCTTGCAAAATGCGATCGGGAACGATGCGACCTGTCAGCTCGTTACCATTGCCGTCGACCAGCCAAAAGCGCGAACGATGAGGCAGCGACAAATTATCCAGCAGTTGGGCTAGGCCGGACTGACCCTGCTGTTCAAAGCGCTGCGCCGCAAGAGCGGCCAGCACCGGCATTTCGCGGCGTTCGGGCTGGATCCACCAGGGATGCTCGGAGGTGATGCGGTAGTGAAGGCGAAGGTAAAGCGCGCCCAGCAAAATCGCCTGCGCCACCCAGAAAGGCAGAAAGATCTTCCAGAACAGGCGGCGGTTCATACTCGGCTCTTCTCGGAGGTTTGGGCGGCGAGGAAGTACCCGATACCACGGATAGGCCGGATCAGGTCCTCCGCCGTGGGACAACCGCCCAGCTTCTTGCGCAACCGGCTGACGTGCACGTCGACGCTGCGATCGAAGGCGTTCAGCGGGCGGCCCAGCGCCACTTCCGCGATCTGTTCGCGGGTCACAACGCTGCCGGCATGGCGCAGCAAAAGTTCCAACACGTTAAACTCCACGGAGGTGAGGTCTACCGGCGCGTCCCGGCAAGTGACGGTGCGGGTAGCGAGCGACATGCTGATGTCGCCCACCGATAGCATCTCTTCATGCGCGTTGTGAGCGGCTGCCGGCGCCGGCTCGCGAGTGCGACGAAAGATGGCGCGAACTCTGGCCACCAGCTCGCGCGGATCGAAAGGCTTGGCGAGATAGTCGTCGGCACCGATCTCGAGTCCGAGGATGCGATCAACGGCCTCACCGCGAGCGGTAAGCAGAAGCACGGGAACGGACGAGTGCTGACGCAGCGCTTTCAACAGCTCGAACCCCGAGCCGCCGGGCAGCATCACATCCAGGACGATGAGCTCGTGCTCGCCGGATAATGCGGCGCTCAAGCCGGAAGCGTGGTCGTAGGCGGCGTCCACGCCGAAGCCTTCGCCCTCCAGGAAGCGCTTCAGCAGGTCGACCAGGGCGTGGTCGTCGTCGACGATGAGCAGGCGATTCACCGGACTTATTTTGCCTTTTCCCGGTCGGGCGTGTGGTGAAGAATTGTTTCGAGATGTGTTGTCAGCCTTCACACTTCTTAACCTTCCTTCACTTACTCTTAACTGCGGTTGCGCATCGCGTCCACTCTAATAGTAGTGTTTAATAGTACTGCAACCGGAGCGCCGAGTTGCAGTTACGTAATATAGGACGAGTTGAGGCAACGCTTCGGTTGCTATGCGTCGCCAGGGTTGGCGAGGAGGAGTTGGTGTGAAGAAGGCATTCCTTAAGCCCGAAGCGCGCAAAAAGCGCGTCTTCTGGGGGTCCTGCCTGGTACTGGCGGCGACAATGGCGATCTGCGCGCTGTTGGCCGGCTGTAGTTCGCAATCGACGAAGAGCGCCAAGGCCAACACGCCACCACCGGCTGTACCCGTCGGAGTGGCTACGGTAAAGCAGGGCGATTTCAATGTTTACCTAACCGGCTTGGGTTCAGTACAGGCGTTTAATACGGTTTCCCTGAAGACGCGCATCGATGGCCAGATCATGCAAGTCAACTTTCGCGAGGGCCAGGACGTGCGGTCGGGCGATCTGCTGATGGTGATTGATCCTCGGCCGTATCAGGTGGCTCTCGACCAAGCCAAGGCCAACCTGCAAAAAGACGAAGCGCAGCTTACCAACGCCAAGGCGCAGTATGAGCGCAACAAAGTTCTTTACCAGCAGGGCGTCATCGCTAAGCAGGACCTGGACACCCTGGAGGCGTCCTTCGGGACCTACGAAGGAACCATCGCCGCCGACAAAGCCGCCATCGAGAACGCGCAGCTCAACCTGACGTATTGCTACATCAAATCTCCCGTGAACGGGCGAGTCGGGCTGCGCCAGGTCGATCCCGGCAACTACGTCACCGCAGCCGGCGGAACAACGATGCTGGTTGTTACCCAACTGCATCCCATATCGCTGGTCTTTACCATCCCAGAGGACCAGTTGCAGCAGGTCGCACAGCGCATGAAGCAGGGCACGCTGGAAGTTGACGCTTACAGCCGCGACGACCAGACGAAACTTGCCAGCGGCACCCTGCTCACCATCAATAACCAGATCGATCAGACCACTGGGACCGTGCAACTGAAGGCGACCTTCGACAATCCGGACAACACGCTCTGGCCAAACCAGTTCGTCAACGCGCACTTGCTGCTGGAGACCCGCAAGAACGCCATCACCGCGCCGGCCAGCGCCATGCAACGCGGGCCGGAGGGCCCCTATACCTACGTGGTCGACGCCAATAAAACGGTGCAGATGCGGCCAGTGCAAGTTGGTCTTACCCAAGGCAGCACAGTGGTGATTGCATCAGGTCTCCAGGCCGGCGACCAGGTGGTGACCGATGGTCAGGAAAAATTGTCGGTCGGCATGAGGGTCGCTCCACAACCCCCAGCTCGTCAGAAGAGCGGCGGAACGGCAAGCGGCACGATCGGATCGCAGACATGAGTATTTCGCGGCCCTTTATTCTTCGGCCCATCGCCACCTCGCTGTTGATGGTGGGACTGTTCCTGGTGGGTGTGGTGGCCTTTTTCCAATTGCCCATCTCTGCCTTGCCGCAGGTAGACTATCCGACCATTGAAGTGGTGACGTTCTATCCCGGAGCCAGCCCCGACGTTACTGCGTCGTCGATCACGGCGCCGCTGGAGCGCCAGTTCGGCGAGCTTCCGGGTTTGAGCCAGATGACGTCGAGCAGCTCCTTCGGAGCGTCGGTCATCACGCTGCAATTCAACCTGGAAGAAAATATTGACGTTGCCGAGCAGGAGGTGCAGGCCGCGATCAATGCGGCGCAGACCTTTCTGCCCAACGATCTTCCCACCCCGCCGATCTACAGCAAGGTCAACCCGGCCGACGCGCCCATCCTGACGCTGGCCATGACCTCAGACAGCATGCCGCTGCCGCAAGTCGAAGACCTGGCCGATACGACTTTCGCGCAAAAGATCGCGCAGCTTCCGGGGGTTGGGTTGGTCAGCATCAGCGGCGGGCAGAAGCCGGCAATACGCATCATGGCCAACCCCACGGCGCTGGCTTCCTATGGCATGAGCCTGGAGCAATTGCGCACGGTGATCGGCCAGGTCAATATCGATCAGGCGAAAGGGCAACTACAGGACAACCGCCAGTCGTTCACCATCGGGGCCAACGACCAGTTGCTCAGCCCGCAGAGCTACGCTGACTCCATCGTTGCCTATAAGAACGGTAATCCGGTGCGCCTGTCCGATGTCGCCAGCGTAGTGACGGGCCCGGAGAACGCCAACCAGGCGGCCTGGATGAATACCACGCCGGCAGTGATTCTCAACATCCAGCGCCAGCCCGGGGCCAACATCATCAAGGTGGTCGACAGCATCAAGCTGCGGCTCAAGCAGCTCCAGGCCAACCTGCCGGCCTCGGTGAAGGTCGCGGTCCTGACCGACCGCACCAACACCATCCGTGCCAGTGTCAGGGACGTGGAGTTCGAGATGCTGCTCACCGTCGTGCTGGTGGTGATGGTCATCTTCGTGTTCCTGCGCACCTTGTCGGCAACCTTCATTCCCGCCATCACCGTGCCCCTGTCGATCGTGGGCACCTTTGCCGTGATGTACCTGCTGGGCTATTCGCTGGACAACCTCTCGCTGATGGCGCTGACCATCTCCACTGGCTTTATCGTGGATGACGCCATTGTGATGATCGAGAACATCGATCGCTACATCGAGGAGGGGCACACACCGCTGGAGGCCGCGTTGCGCGGCGCCGGGCAGATTGGATTCACCATCGTATCGCTGACCGTGTCGCTGATCGCGGTGCTGATCCCGCTGCTCTTCATGGGCGACATCATCGGCCGGCTCTTCCGCGAGTTCGCGGTCACCCTGAGCGTCACCATTCTGCTGTCGGCCATCATCTCGCTGACCCTGACGCCGATGCTGTGCTCGCTGCTCCTGCGGCAGAGGGACCAGCAAAAACACAGCCGGCTGTATAACTGGTCGGAGCGGGCCTTCAACAACACCATCGCGTTTTACGGCCGGACGGTGAAGTTCGTCCTCAAGCACCAGACTGCGACCCTGCTGCTGACCATCGGCACACTTGTGGCCACCATCTACCTTTACATCGTGGTGCCCAAGGGCTTCTTCCCGGTGCAGGACACCGGCGTAATCGTGGGCATCTCGGATGCCCCGGAAAGCATTTCCTTCGCGGCCATGGCGGAGCGGCAGCAGGAGCTGGCCGCGGCCATCCTGAAGGACAAGGACGTGATGAACCTGTCGTCGTTTATCGGCGTCGATGGCACCAACACCACGCCCAACAGCGGGCGGGTCCAGATCAACCTGAAATCGCGCGACGAGCGTGACGACGACGTAACCACCATCATGAAGCGCCTTCAGCAGGAAGTCGCCGGCGTGGAAGGCATCACGCTTTACATGCAGCCGGTGCAGGACCTGACGGTGGAAGACCGCGTCAGCCGCACCCAGTACCAGTTCACTCTGGAGGATGTCGATTCCAAGGAACTGCGGACCTGGACCAGCAAGTTGCTGGCCAAGCTGAGGACCTTGCCGGAGCTGCGCGACCTCGCCACCGATCAGCAGAATCAGGCGGCGCAGGCCACTCTGGTCATTGATCGCGACACCGCTTCGCGCATGGGTGTGACGGCGAGCGCCATCGATAACACGCTGTACGACGCCTTTGGCCAGCGGCTGGTCTCAATCATGTTCACGCAGTTGAACCAGTACCACGTGGTGCTGGAAGTCGACCCGTCCTTCGCCGCGGATCCCGGCTCGCTGGAGAGCATTTATGTGCCGGCCGGGGGCGGGCAAAGTCCCGCGTCCTCGGGAAACACCGCCATCGTGGGCGCCCCGCCCAACATGAGCTCGACGACCAATGTTCTTGCCGCCACCGCCGGGCAGGTGCCGCTCAGCGCCATTGCGCACTGGGAGACCACCACCGGCCCGCTGACCATCAACCACCAGGGGCAGTTTCCGGCAGTGACGATTTCGTTCAATCTGGGCAAGGACGCGTCGCTGGGCGATGCCGTGAAAGCCATTCAGCAATCCGCCGCTGACCTCGGCTTGCCGCCCAGCATCCAGTTGGCGTTCCAGGGCACGGCGCGGGCCTTCCAAGCCTCGCTGGCCAATGAAGGCTGGCTGATCCTTGCCGCCATTGTGACCGTGTACATCGTGCTCGGCGTGCTGTATGAGAGCTACATCCATCCGATCACGATTCTGTCCACGCTGCCATCCGCCGGTGTGGGCGCAATCCTGGCGCTGACCCTGTTCCACATGGACCTCAGCGTGATGGCCTTGATCGGCATCATCCTGCTGATCGGTATCGTCAAGAAGAACGCCATCATGATGATCGACTTTGCGCTGGAGGCGGAGCGCAAGGAAGGCAAGGCGCCGGTGGACGCGATTTACGAAGCCTGTCTGCTGCGCTTCCGGCCCATTATGATGACGACCTTTGCGGCATTGTTCGGCGCGGTGCCGCTGGCGCTGGGCTCCGGCACCGGCTCCGAGTTGCGCCGCCCGCTCGGTATAACCATCATCGGCGGATTGCTGATCAGCCAGTTGTTGACTCTGTTCACCACGCCGGTGGTTTATCTGTGGTTTGACCGGCTGGCGGCAGCGTTGCGCCACCAGCGCGCGCCCAAGCCTGCCGAGGCCATTGGGGATTGAAGAGGTGACCTGGTGTTGACCAACATACAGCGGCCCATTACCAGCGCCCTCGCAGCGGCGAACATCGACTGGTCCAACCCCGCGGTCATTGCCGCGTGGGTAGCTGTGTTGGGGACAGTAGTCGCGTATTGGGTGCGAAAATGGTATGAGGCGAGGACTGTCAACAGAGCGATCCTGGCCGAGATCAATCGCCTCCTCGTGGTGCTTAAGAGCCACGAAGAATTTTGGTGTGGGCGCGTTAAAGCAAACGACACGCAACATGTGCTGCTCCCGTTCACACATGTGGTGTACTCGGAGCAGGTAAAGAACGTCGGGATGTTGAGAGGCGAGCTGGTAGCCGATGTCGTTCAATTCTACGGCTACGTCGAGTTCTTAAATGGGCTGCAAGCATCCAGGAAGGATTACATCGCAGCCGGGAAATCAGCCGATTTCGACCACCTGTACCTTACGGCATTGCAAAACTGCATCAATCTTGGAGAGACTTCGTTTGCTGCGCATTTCGTGAGCATGAAGATTCCGACGTTTCGGTTCTTAGTATGAACATCTCCGCCCCAGCCATCGCGCGGCCTGTCGCCACCACGCTGCTGACCATCGCCCTGCTTCTGGCGGGGGCGCTGGCTTACGTTCAGCTTCCCGTGGCGCCGCTGCCGCAGATTGACTTCCCGGTCATCTCCGTGGGCTCATCATTGCCCGGCGCCAGTCCGGAGACCATGGCTTCGGCGGTGGCAACGCCTTTGGAGCGGCAGTTCGGACGCATCGCCGGCATCAACCAGATGACCTCGACCAGCATGCTGGGCTCGACCGGCATCACCATGCAGTTCGACCTGAACCGCAACATCGATGCGGCGGCGCGCGACGTACAAGCGGCCATCAACGCGGCGCGCAACTATCTGCCTCCCGATCTGCCCAGCAATCCGACGTATCGCAAGATCAATCCCGCCGACGCCCCGGTGATGATCCTGGTGATGACCTCCGATGCCATGACCCAGGACCAGATGTACGATGCCGCCGACTCGATCATGGGGCAGAAGCTCTCGCAGGTCGAGGGCGTGGGCCAGGTCTTCGTTTGGGGATCGTCGCAGCCGGCGGTGCGCATCGAGGCCAATCCCCAGATGCTGAACAACATGGGCGTGGGACTGGAGACGCTGCGCACGGCGGTTGCGGCGCAGAACGCCAATCAGGCCAAAGGCTCGCTGGACGACGGCGGCAAGATGTGGATGGTCCGCGCCAACGATCAGCTCAAGAAGGCGAAGGACTATAGGAATCTGGTGATCGCCTATCGTAACGGCGCGCCCGTCCGTTTGAGCGACGTGGCCGACGTCGAGGATTCGTATTCCAACATCTATAACGCGGGCAGCTTCAACGGCAAGCCCAGCGTGCTTATCGTCATCTTCCGCCAGCCGGGCGCGAATGTCATCGCCACCGCCGACCGCGTCATTGCGGCGCTGCCATTCCTTAAGGCTTCCTTGCCGCCGAGCATCAATCTCGATATCGGTCTCGACCGCACCACCACCGTCCGGGCTTCGGTGAACGACGTTGAACGCACGCTGATTATCTCAGTCATCCTCGTGGTGCTGGTGGTCTTCGCCTTTCTGCGCGAGGTGCGCGCCACCCTAATTCCGAGCGTTGCGGTGCCGCTGGCCATCGTGGGCACCTTCGGCATCATGTACCTGTTCGGCTATTCGCTAAACAACTTGTCGTTGATGGCGCTGACCATTTCGACGGGTTTCGTGGTGGACGATGCCATCGTGGTGCTGGAAAACGTGATGCGCCACATCGAAGGCGGCATGAAACCCCACGCGGCGGCGCTGCTGGGCGCACGCGAGATCGGCTTCACCGTGGTCTCCATGAGCACCTCGCTGATAGCCGTGTTCATCCCGATTCTGCTGATGAGCGGGCTGGTGGGCCGGCTGTTCCACGAGTTCGCGGTGACGCTGAGTGCGGCCATTGCAGTCTCGCTGGTGGTTTCGCTCACTACCACGCCCATGTTGTGCGCCCGCTTCCTCAAGGCTCACGATCCCGGCAGCCACGGCACGCTCTATCGCATGAGCGAGCGCGGCTTCTATTGGATGAACCGCGGCTACAAGGTATCCCTGGGCTGGGTGCTGCGCCACCGCCGGCTCATCCTGGCCGTGACCATCCTCATGCTCTTTTTCAATGTGTTTCTCTACATCGTCGTGCCCAAGGGATTTTTTCCGCAGCAGGACACGGGCCGGCTATGGGGTACGATCATGGGCGATCAGGACGTATCGTTCTACGACATGAAGGGCAAGACCGAGGAGTTCATCCGGGTGGTGAAGAAGGATCCGGCGGTGGAGAACGTCCTCGCCTTTGTTGGCGGCAATGCCGCGCAGAACCAGGGACGCATGTTCGTGACCTTGAAACCGCTGAGTCAGCGCAAGATCAGCTCCGACCAGGTCATCGCCCGCCTGCGCCCCAAGATCTCCCATGTTCCGGGCGCGACCTTGTTTTTCCAGTCGGTGCAGGACCTGCAGATCGGCGGACGCCAGTCCAACGCGCAGTACCAGTACACGCTGTCCGGCGAAAACCTCGATGAGCTATACGAGTGGGCGCCGAAGCTGCTGGCGCAACTGCGCAAGATTCCTCAGCTTAAGGATGTGAACAGCGATCAGCAGATCAGCGGCCTGGAAGCGAACGTGGTCATCGATCGCGACACTGCCGCCCGGCTGGGCATCACGGCGCAGCGGATCGATGCCGTGCTCTACGACGCCTTTGGGCAGGAGCAGATCTCGACCATCTACCAGACCCTGAACCAATATCACGTGGTGATGGAGGTCGATCCCAAGTATCAGCTCACTCCCGACGCGCTGAAGAGCGTCTACGTGATCACCAGCACCGGGGCACAGGTGCCGCTGTCGGCGTTCGCCCACTTTGCGCCGGCTAGCACCTCGCTGTCGGTCAATCACCAGGGACAATTCCCCTGCGTGACTATCTCATTCAACCTGGCGCCGGGCGGCGACTTGGGGACGGCGACGCGTGCCATCGACCAGGCGGAATTAGCCATGCGGATGCCGGCCTCGATTCACGGCAGCTTCCAGGGCACGGCGGCGGCGTTCCAGGACTCGCTCTCGTCCGAGTGGATCCTCATTGTGGCAGCGCTGGTTGCGGTCTATATCGTATTGGGCATGCTCTATGAGAGCTACATCCATCCCATCACGATTCTTTCCACGCTGCCCTCGGCTGGCACCGGCGCACTGCTGGCGCTGATGCTGTTCCACATGCAGCTCGACGTCATCGGACTAATTGGCATCATCCTGCTGATCGGCATCGTCAAGAAGAACGCCATCATGATGATCGACTTCGCGCTGGAGGTGGAACGCACCGGCAAGACGGCGGAGGAAGCGATCTACGAAGCGGGACTGATTCGCTTCCGGCCCATCATGATGACCACAATGGCAGCCATGCTGGGAGCGCTGCCATTAGCAATAGGTTTCGGCGTTGGCTCGGAAATCCGGCGGCCCTTGGGCGTCGCCATTGTCGGCGGACTCATCGTCAGCCAGGCGTTGACCCTGTACACCACGCCCGTGGTGTATCTCTACATGGACCACCTCAAGGATTGGGTACTGTCACTGCTGCCCGGCCGCAAGAAGAAAGTGGCAAAGGCCGAAGAAGTGCCGGTCTTCGCGGACTAGGGCTACCAACGCCTGGCCGGTTTCAGGATTGTTGTGTCTTGGCTTGTGATCGTCACGCGCCAGACCAGCTCTCACGGATGGTGCGCTGTACGCGGTCGCTCGTGCGGTGCGAAACTAAAACGGCCAGGAGGGGCGATGCGATATTGGATTTCGTATGACCTTGGATTACGAGGAAACTACGATCAACTTTATGCCTGGCTCGACAAGAATAACGCGCGAGAGTGTGGCGATAGTGTGGCGACATTCCTTTCAGACAAGACTCGGGACCAAATCGCCAAAGAGCTCTTGCAGGTGGTTGACGTCGACAAGGGTCCGAGGATCTACATCATCACAATGAAGCACGGTGGAAAGTTCGTAGTCGGCAAAAGAAAACCTGCTCTGTGGACTGGCTACGCACAGGTGCTTGAAAGTGGAGAAGAAAGGGATGAATGACATCTGTGTGGACACGGGCTTCTTGCTTGGGCTCTATGTCGAATCGGATCGGTATCATGACCAAGCGCAGCGCTGTTTCTCTGACTATTTTTCCTCCGGACCCAATCGCTTGGCGATTCCCTGGCCAATACTTTACAAGACCCTCTCCACCAGACTTGTGAAAAACAGACCTGCGATGATTCTGATGGAGGGTGACTGGAAGCGGCTCTTGCGGCAGGGGCGCCTGCGGATGCTCTCAGACATTGGGTTCAGAGAAGGAGCGGTTGATGAGTGTTTTAACGAGCTGCAGCGGCCATCGATTCATGCTCGCAGCTTAAGTTTGGTAGATAGGGTGATCCGAAGAGTGTTGTCTGATGTGAATGTGCGGATAGACGCCTTCAGCACTTTCAATCCTGCCGACTTCGCCGACGTATGCAGGAAGCACAATCGGTATATGGTTTCTTAAGAAACCCCCAAATCGGAGCATTGTTTCCATCTTTCCGCCGACCGCAGGATTGAGCTGCTTTCTACCTCTTCTGGAACACCGCAAAATGGCCGTACTTGTCCAGATCCAGGCGGATACTGCATTGATCGGGAGCGATGTGCGCAAAGGACACCCTGAATTCCCCTTCCGGACTCGGCAGCTCACCCGATTCCATCGGCACGCGCACCAGGTCCTGCTGTTCGTCGTAAGCCCCACTGGTGTCGGTGCTCTTGGAAACAATCAGCGTCCACTGTTTGGAATTGGGGACAACAAATACGGTGTAAGCGCCAATGGCAAGATTTCTGCCGCCGATCTGCACCGGAGTGTTGGCGAAGAGCGTCATGGGCTTGCCGCCTGGACCCCAGGGCTTTCCGAAAGGGACCTGAAGGGAAACCGGCTTTTTCAAATTGACAGAAACGTGCTGGTACTCCACTACCAACTGCTTGTCTTCGTCAAAATTACAGGTCGCGGTTGCGGAAGCGTTGTCCTGCGCAAAACCTGCGCAGGCGACGAAGACGGAAACCAGCAGAACGGCGAATGAACTGACGCGGTACATGGCCGAACCTCCGAGCCGATATTTTAGCTTCATTTGCCGCCTCGGGTCTGTGATATTCGCGGGCCGAAGCGGAAAATTTGACATGCAGCCCTTCCGCCGATGCCAGGCTGGCATCCCGCAAAGCCAATGATCCGGGCCACCATTTTAGAAGACCTGGCCTTCGCAGGCGATTACATCCAGTGCGGGTTAGAGGCAACCGCGCCCGCTGAACCGTTTTCTAATTAAACGACCGGACGCTATGTTGACCAGGCCCACAATGTGTATCCTCAATGTGTATCCTGGGACCGGATTACCATAGGTAGATGGAGGCGGAGTCGATGAACGATCGAAGCAATGAAAACGTTGGCCTGGGACTGACCATGCTTTTTGTCGGATTCGCGCTGGGCGCGCTTACTGCTTTATTGTTGGCCCCACAGACCGGCAAGCAAATGCGCAGAAGCCTGCGCCGCAAGTACGAGGACGCCCGCGAGACCGCCCGCGACACCATGGAAGACCTGAGCGAGCAAGCCGGCGATTGGGTCGACAAAGGCTCAGACTGGGCCGAGAAGGCGAAGCAGCGCGTGGCGCCGCTGGCCAAGCCCTTCCGCAGATAGCGTCTGAGCGTCAGATAAGGCCGCGAACCCTGGGTGCATATTCGTGCTGACCCGGACTTGACACTCGAGTCCGAGACTGGACTCGTCACTACTTCCCAACTTTGGACTCGTCGATACAAATGCTGTTGACGGTCGGTCACGGGCCTCAAGCATAGAGCGGTGCAAATTGACTGGCTGCGCTCAATGGCCTAGTTGATGTAGAATTCGTCCCGCTACTCAATCTAACCTGGAAATCTTATTCGGGTTTGAATGTCCGCAATTG
>JBEKQY010000040.1:0-34581 GCA_049519235.1 Candidatus Korobacteraceae bacterium
GACGCACAAACCGGCCTTGACTGGATTCGCGAGCGCCTACGTCAGGATGAGCTTTCGGTAGCCCTACGTGTTTTGGATTGCTGGCTGGACGGGCACACCCCATCTGAAACTCAACGCATCCTCGGTATCCCCCAAGATGTTTACTGGGCCGCGCGAAAACAGATTCGCAGGCGGGCCCTGTTGCTTCTGGAACGAAGAGGCAGGCCACATGGAAGATAAACGCCCAAACCGCAAGGACGAAGCCCTCGGATTGCTTTCTGCGCACGAGCGCTGGGAGAATTTGTGGAACGCGCTCAGCGAGGAGGAACTAGCTGGTGACGTTTCACACGCAGAAGCCGAACACCTTAAAGACAAGCTGCTGCGAAGGCTGGCCAAGGATTTCAGGGCTCAATTAACTCTTTCGGAGATTTCCGGTGTTGTTGAATTTGAGCAGGCATCGCCTGCCGACGACACGGCTAACGGTGACACGGCATATTACCACTATTGCCCGAAGTGCCAAGACATCACAACTCATATACTCACTGCCTCGACCGTAGAGGAACATACGGCCCAAATTCGGCGGTATGTCCGCTGCGAGTCCTGCCATATGCAATCCTACATTCTGGAAGACAAGCGACCAGACGACGAACCGCCTGTGTCAGTGTAGCCGCGCTTTCTAGTTGATGGATTTGGGTCTCGCTTCGGCTTTACGCTCTGCCTCTTTTTGTTCCCAAGAATTCACCCTTTCCAGCAACTTCTTTTTTGTGCGCTCGGCTTCTTCCTCCTTCAAGGGCGTCGTAGGGTCTGTAACTTCCTCCTCCGCGAGTGCCTTCCATAGGTTTTCCCATCGCTCACGCGCCGTCAGGCGCTTGCGGGTTTTCTCTATAGGGCGTTTCTTTGGCGGCTCATTCTTGGGCGAATCGGAGTCGGACACGGGGCGATAATTCGTTGTGAACGGTTGATATTCCGCTCGACACTACCGCATTCCTACTATTCCGAAAAGTTAAACATTTATGACGCCGCCCCGTGGTAAGTACTTCCCGCAGGGCGTCGCACTTTACCGTGGTGGAATGCCATCCTGCTTAAGGCCCATCGAAAAAGGACCTTAAGCAGCGTCGGAATCTTCCTTTTTCATGATTGTTGGCAGGCCAAAGAGCGCCCTGTCAGCATCGCGTACCAAGAAGCGTTTCAATTCCGCCATGAGCCGGGACGAAAACTCGCTATCTCGTTCCGCCCATTGCAGCACCGTCGCTCCTGCCAGAATCTTGCGCCGCGTGTCGCTCTTGCGCTCGTTGCTCCGCAGTTTGTTCTGCTCCAATTTGATACGAGCGTTAACGGCGTCTCGTTTCTCGACGAGCCGCTTCAGTTTGCTGTTAGCCATTTTTGTTCCTCTGAAACCTATTGCTCTCGAAGCAGAGGTTTCAGACAAATTCTCTTCTGTATCCGTCCAGGATTCGTTTCTCGGGAGCATTTGTCAGTAAGGGTAGTTTCTTTGTTGCCAAAAACAGAACGCCACTATAGCGAGAGTAAGAACAAAAGCACTCAATTTTTCAGAGTCCAACGCCAGGCCAAACTGTGTGGATAGGAAGACCGAAGGGCGCACTTATGCAAACTAAAGTTTGCGTGCGGCAGGGACTTCGATTCCCTGCACCTCGACAAGGGGAGTTCCTTCCCCTCGACCCTGACCAACCCTTCGCGGTTTGGATACCGGGAACGTATCGCCGTTCCATCACGACAAAGGGAGGCGACCCCCTCCCCTTGCCCCCTACCCAACCGTGCGCCGGTTGGATGCGCGGCAGGGCTTCCGCGCCCTGCACCACTGCGGGAGGCTTCGCCCCCTGCGACCCCTTGGAGGCGCGTGCGTCATGAGCGCCCTTTCTACCGCAAGCTGGTATCACTGTAGCGTCAAGCCCGTGAGCCGGTCTGCTGGCCGATCCGTTGTCGCGGCGGTGGCATACCGCTTGGGCGAACGCCTACAGGATGAGCGCTATCAAACTGTGCATGACTACACGCGCAGGCGAGGCGTTGAATGTACCTTCACCGTTGCGCCGGTTGATGCTCCGGCATGGTCGCATGATGCTCAAGCTTTATGGAACGCGGCGGAGCGTGCCGAGACGCGAAAAAACAGCACACTGGCACGAGAGGTGGAACTGGCCCTTCCCTCGCTCTTGGAGCCCTCCGACCGGCAGCGCATTGCGGAGCAATTTGCGGCGGCTCTGGTAGAGCGGTACAAGGTCGCGGTGACCGTGGCGATTCACGAACCAAGCAGAGACGGCGACAAGCGTAATCATCACGCGCACATTCTGTTCACCACCCGCGAGATGACATCCGAAGGATTAGGCAAGAAAACGCGCATCCTGGACGACAGAAAAACCGGCCCGCAAGAGGTCACAAAACTGCGGGAGCTTGCCGCCGACATCATCAATGAACATTTGGCAGCGGCGCATGCCGACATTCGCGTTGACCATCGCAGTTTTAAGGAGCGTGGCATTGAGCGGGAACCCACCACGCATCTAGGCCCCGCCGCCACCGAAATGGAGCGGCGCGGGGAGCAAAGCGAACGCGGCGACGTGAACCGGCAAGCCGCTCAAGGCAACCGCGAAACCAAGCAAAACGAAATTCTCCTCGTCGAGCGTGACACCCTCGATAAAGCCATTGAGGCGGAGCGCGAGCGTATCAGCTCGCCCCCGACCGATCCAGAAGACGCGCTTGAACGTATGCGCGAAGCCGCCGAACCATTCCGCGAGGCAATAGCCACCGATGGAGCCGTACCGAACATCGAGGCAGACGGCCTGACCTGGTGGCAGCGCCTTGGGATGCGCCTTGCTGAGAAGGCCCGCGACTTCGCCATGGCGCTAGCGGAGAAAGCACGTTATTACTGGCGCTCACGCCAGCAGGACCGAAGCCCGGAACCGAAATCCAACCACGAGGACAGGGGGATTGACCTGTGAGCAACGACGCAGAGCGACAAGGAATCGGCAGACTATGGAGCGAAGGCGCGGCTAGGGACAAGGCGACCCGGCCTGAAGCGCAACCCTCTACCGACAATGTTGTGCAACTTAGACCCGACCGCGCCTACGTTGCCCATGAGGTTCGCGAGCATCCGCAGCGCTTGCATATATGCTGCGCTACTCAGCCGTCGCACTATCCCGCCTATAGCTCGCTCCTCAACATGATCCACGACCATAATTTCGATAAGGCGTTCACGCTGGTTTACTCGTTCATGCTGGTGGAAGTCACCGGCAACCACTTGGGTGCGATAGTTCACGCGATTAATTACGGCAACTGCGAGCGCATCACTGAATATCACGCCAAGCTTTACGACCGACCCGCGCCCGACCAGCCCATCATTGAGGCGATAAAAGTTACCGCCGCTGTCACGTTTCTGAAAGAAACCGAGACGACTTAGGCAGCAGGGGCTACCACTTCGAGGTTGACCGGGCGATTGCCGACGCTTTCCGTCCAACTGCCACCGGCAGCCGGTGAAGCCGGAGCTTTCTCCTGCCCCATGGATTTAGCGGCCAGCTCCGCGCGCCGCGTTTCCGCATCTAGCAGAGCGGCGAATGCGGCAGCCGCAGCAGCATCCGGGCTTCCCAGAGCGCCGCCATTGACGGCCCTTTCAGCCATGGCATCTTTCACACGCTGAAGATTCCCGCCGTCTGTCTCGTTGAATCCGTCCATACATGCCTCATTCGTTCGGGTTGCATCTGACCTCTGGCATACTCCGCCGCCGCGTCCATCGCCAGCGAATTCTTGTGACAGTTGCGTGAACGCCCTGCGTTCACGGTTCAGCAGCTTGCGCCAGGGCACTTCCTCAGCGACTTCGCACAGCGTCTCGGCAATTTTCCCTTCGCATTCCATGCGCGACCCGGTTTCAGTTTTCGTCGCAAATTACACCAGGACCACGAACGCCGGAAGCGAAAAATTCGAGTATCCCTGAAGCCGACGCCGATGTGCAGAAATTAAGAATTATAGAGGCTACAGCATGCGACCCTCTTGCAAAAAGGGTGCGTTTCGCCCCTTCCCTACCCCGGCGCTTCGCGCTATTGTCGGGCAATGCGTGGTGAACATTCCGACCCGCTGCGTTTCCAATCGCGCAACAGCTTTGCTAGCGCTTACGCAAGAATAAAGAAGCAGCTCCGAAGATGCCAAGCGCAATCATTGCAATCTTCGATATGCTCACACCGCTCGCGTGGATGGCGTGCCCGACGTATATCACGAGACCTAAGGCGCCAGCAATGATCGTCCACGTCAACGCTAGCTGTGATAGTGAGGGCTTCTTCTTCGCTTTCTTCCCTCTCTGGCGCTCCTCGATTTTCTCATTGGCTAATGCTGGAGTGGTGCCACAATAAGGGCATTTTTCAATGCTGGCATGATTGTCTGCTCCACACGAGCACCGCCAAGATTGAGACTGCCCAGGTTTGAACTCGCGATTAGGTTTGCCTTGGGTAGGTAGATCAGGAGTCGGGGGCGTGGTGGCAGCGGCGGTCGCATCCGCGCTTTCGCGGACCTCAACAGCCACTGAAGGTTGATGCAGAGGTGCCCCACAGCGAGAGCAAAAGCCTTTGCCATCTGTGTTCGGCGCACCGCATTCTCCGCAGAACATACGCTCTCCGACTCCGGTCCTACCGAGGCGCGATGTAGAAGTGTGAACTCCACCGAGCATTCGCATTCAACTGCCTAACTGCATAAAAGGGAATCACACTCTTGTCCGACACCTCAGCTGCTATACGGTAACTGCCAGGCGGCAGATCAATAGCAATAGAGCTTCCTTGAGGGATCACATAGTCGCGCTCGACCGGCCCGCTCAGGTAGAGGTGGAGTTGATATGCCGTTGCATTTTCAATTGACCATCCTGGATTCTGACCCGGACTGACTTGAGTCTGGACCGGCGGCGGCAGCTCCTGGTGAGCACCCTGAGTGATCTTGTCTATGGCTGATTCGACCGAACTTGCAGAGGATTGGGGTATAGTACCTGACAAAGGACCGCCAGCCTGGCCATTACCCATTACTTTATTCAACGCCAACACGTAATGCTGTCCGGGAGAGAGCGCTGGTAAGTCGATTCTGCCTTCATAAGTAATGAATGGGGTCTTCGCTTCAATGCTGTACTCCATTCGCGGCAGCATAACCATTACGATGTCGGGTATGTCGCAAGTCGAATATTGTGGATGAGATTTTAAGCCCTTCTCGACCAGACACGCCTGGCTGAGGCCTCCCCCGTAATATGTGAAAGCACCAGAAGAAATGCTCACGTATACGTTCTCGCGAGTATGATTCTCGATCAGAAACTCGGTCATCCCTTCCGGAGCTACAGTCTTATCCGGCGGAATCGGCTCATCTAACACTTTCTTTTCGATGATAATACTCGACTGCGGCAATCCCTGAGCATTACCGAGCGTTCCGGCGCTCAGTATGACGAGAGAAAAAATGATAAACCGCAAAGAGAAGGCTTCGATCCACTTGAATAGCCGCATGGTCTCTCCTCCCTCAGGGCTGATTTTACCGAGCAGTATATACCTACGGCAGTCCTTCCGTAGCCAGTTGGGTTGCCGCCATGTTGTTTCAAAATGGGTAAGTAACGCACCGTGGCTCAAGCCAAGCGCCACGCGGAGTAGAAAACGGCAAGCAATGCGTCTACTTGTTAGAAGTCTCCGGTAAATCGACGACACCAGATAAGCGGAAGTGATAATTGTTGGTACGATTGTTCGTCGGTCCCCATTGTTCGCAGCCAACCTTAAGGACGATTTTATCTTTTTTCTTAAGAGTAAATCGGTCGATTTTCTGCTCCTCACCAGAACTCGCCCAGATGGTTTCTCCTCCTACCTGCTTGTAATTAGCATCTAGGATTCCAAATGTGCAGCCCGCGCTAGGGCGAACCGCCATCAGAATACTGAATTCGCCAGGCCCTGCTTCGAACGTGTAGTAGTGAACGGTTGGCTGCGGCCCCCACTCAGCCGAAGTATCTCGCGATGTTAATTGCGTCGGACGGTCCATTTCTGTCGATTGAGCCGCTACGACTGAGCACGTCAACAGCACACTTAGCACCACGACCGAGGCTTTCCAGGTTCTTTCCATGAGCGCGTCTCCCTTCGAGCGAAACCATTCGAGACAATTATATTCTCCATTGTCAACAGGTTCATGTCGCACAAAGGGTAAGATTCGACACACGCACGGAGGCCAAATAACATCAGGGCTTCCGGTGTTGCAAATCTCAGTCTCAAATCTCCTTCCTACTCTCCTTCGTTTGCTGTGCACAAATCACAAATTATGCACAAAAAGGAGAGGTGCAGTTTCATTGCCCTTGCGTTGTGCATAATATATGTGCATAATGCGCGAGAACAACGAGTGGGGAACGGCATGAAGTACGGCTATGCGAGAGTAAGCACGGGCGGGCAGAATCTCGCGGCGCAGATAGACCAGCTTACCGAGGCCGGAGCCGAGAAGATTTTCAAGGAAAAGATGAGCGGCGCAATCACCGAGCGCCCGCAGCTCCGCCAGCTCGTGAAGACCCTCGATGATGGCGACGTGCTACTGGTCACAAGGCTTGACCGCCTCGCCCGCAGCCCCCGCGATTTGCTGAATACGCTCGCCCTGGTTGCCGAGAAGAACGCGGGTTTCCGCTCCCTTGGCGATACATGGGCAGACACCACGACTCCGCACGGACGCCTCATACTCACCGTGCTTGCGGGCCTTGCGGAATTTGAACGGGAATTGATACGCGCCCGTACCGGCGAAGGCCGCGAGCGAGCCAAGGCGCGAGGCGTCAAACTCGGGAGGAAATTCAAGCTCACGCCGCACCAGCGCAAAGAGGCACAGGCCCGCAGGGACAAGGGCGAAACCCTCATGGACATCGCCCGCAGTTACAACGTCAGTCACAGCACGATTTCAAGGCTCTCCGCATGAATGCCGTCATTTTGTATCGCATCGACCACGCCAGGAACATGCACCGCTTCTACCGGCTAGACGTGCAGTCGGATTTATTCGGGGCCTGGTGCCTGATGCGCGAATGGGGACGCATCGGCAGTGCCGGGCAGACGCGCTCCGTCCCGTTCCGCACCTCGCAGGAAGCACACGCAGCACTCGACAGTCAGCGCCGCGCTAAGGAGCAGCGAGGATACAATTGAATTACTGTTCGATGCCAGCGAACGGCACACGCGAGCATCGAGCCATGTCAGGTAAATGCGAGGTTTGTGGCAGGCCAGCACGCTGGCATCACACGAGGCCCGCCCCCTGGGGGCATTGGCCAAGGGGATTCTGCCGAGTCAGCAAAGGCCGACGCCACAAGAAAGGCAATCAAAGCAGAGCAGTCTTATAAAGAGGGCTTAGCGGAAAGCGAAAAATATTACTGTGGCGAACACAAACCAGTAACCGGAGAAGGTTTCTTTTTGGGTTTTTGACGTTCTTGCCTATTTTCGCGGTCGGTCTGTAGTGGCGTACGCGTGAGCGAAACCTTAGCTGACGATATTCTAAATGGGCTGTACAACCGGGAATAATCATGTTGAGGTTCCCTCGCATAACCGACCCTACGCTCTCATCAGACCAGCGAGATTATCTGTCGAAGCGACAAGCTGACCAAGTTCTGCAAGGCATGCCGCTAGTGAGCCGAGCGGAAGAGCCGGAAGACTGGCGGGACGACTGGGAGCGCTACGAGGTCGTGGACCGCCCCACTGCTCTTCGGTATCTTGCATCCGACTTCTCGGCTTCTCGGAGTGACCTAGAGGAGTACAGCGACTCAGACATAATTGCCGACGGAACGGAAGTGAGATGGGAATTTGTAAAGAGGAAGTTCGACCACCTGGGTGATTACCTGGTGTTCAAGGGCCTCTACCAGTGCTCTTTAAGGCGAGTCTCCGATGACGCTTATCAATATATCAGGCAGCTAATCACGACCGACGACCTTTATGCCAGAAAGGTGAGAGAAGACCGAAAGAAAATTGCCCAAGATGCAGCTCAACAGAAGGCTCAACAAAAAGAAGAAGAAAGAAAGGCACGATTCATGGCGGAGGGGAAATGTTGGGTCTGCGGGCTGAAGCTTGGGCTCTACAGCCGCTCAAAAAACCGAGACCACCACAAGCGCTGCCCTGATGTGATTTTCGGTCGAAGGTACACCATAGATAAGGTCCACCGATGGCTCGCTGAGCTGTTATGCTAGGGTGGCTAAACTCTTGGCAGAGTTTTACCTGATTATCACCGGACCGGCTCTCGTTTCAGCCCAGCAGGCACTGCTGTAACATCGTCAAGCGGCAATTCCGCCTGTGTACCTGAACCTTTGAGCTTGTAGCCCCGGATGAAGGTGAGCCGGTCGCCATTGAACATATAACGGATGTTCACGAAATAAAGGCCGTCCACCAAGCTCTCATAGAGAAATTCACGCTCCAATAGTTGACGCAATCCGTGCCGATACGTGCGCTCTGGAATGTCTAGGCCAAGGGTCTTTGCGAGATGCCACGAGAGCGCGATTTCATCGCTGTTCGGTTTTTCCTGTAGCTGACGATAGACCAGCTCGAAGACAGCCATTCCCGCCTTTGACAGGCCCGCAGCCTGTTTCATCCCGTCGAGGAACAGCTTCACAAAACGCGATGCGTCCACTTCCTCGAACTTGAAGAAGTGCCGCACTCCCGCGCCAATCAATTCTCCCGTTCCGCCATCAGCAAAGAGCACACCCTTGTCTGTACCAGGAATCCTTACGGGCCTCATTTTGGTGGACATTCGGCTGTCCGGCACGCTAGGATTTCGCGCATACCGTTTGAATCCTCGCCTTGATTGCAAGGCCACTTCCACCCCATCATCCTTGCCTACATCATCCATTTTCAGACCCGTGTTTTTGCCGGTGACGGCGAAACGTATTACCGCTACCGGCAAATTTCAAGCTCTTTTTTTGCCGCTATCGACAGCATTCTTGCCGGTAGCGGCAAAAACTTGCCGACCGCCTCTAGGGACTTCAAATGGTTAGCGCCTTCCCTCTTCTTAATACTTAATATCTACCCGGAGTTATCCACGCCCGCCGAGCGCGAACCCGTTGACGCTGGCGAGGCGGGGGTGGGTAACTCCAACCCGAAAAGAACTTCCGCGAGTCCGCTTAATTCACCACTTGTCTTTGCCGCGTATGTTTGTATGCTGCCATGACTGCATGCAAGCATGGAGGCATGATTTCATGCGAACGATAGTGATTAACTCTCAGAAAGGGGGAAGCGGCAAAACGACGCTTTGCGCTCACCTTTCCGTAGAGGCCGAACGCGCCGGAAACGGCCCGGTTTTCCTGATAGACACAGACCCCCAGGGCACACTGACGACGTGGCACGAGAAGCGCCAGGCGGAAGTCCCGCAACGTGTGGAATTGACCTTTGGTGCCATTGCGGAGGGCTTGCAGCAACTCCAGCAGCGTAACGCTGCCTACTGCTTTATCGACACCGCCCCAAGCCGCACGGACGAAACCGCCGCCCTCTTTGACTTGGCTGACCTTGTAATAGTGCCAATTCGCCCGAGTCCCTCCGATTTATGGGCGGCAGCGGCGACAGTCGAGCTTTTGAAACGGGAACGAGTCCCTTTTCTCTTCGTTCTGAATCAAGTCAAGGCGAACGCCGGTATCACCGCGCAAGCCGCCGCCTCGCTGTCCCATTATGGCCCGGTCGCGGAAACCTTCATCGGCGACCGCGTGCCCTATGCCGCCGCCATGACGGACGGGCGCACAGCCATTGAAATCACACCCAAGGGGCCAGCCGCCACTGAAACCGCCGCTCTTTGGCGAAACATTCAGGCATGGTTTCATGCAAACATGAATACCTCGGAGCATGCAAGCATGATACAGTCGCGAAAGGTAAGCGCCGATGGCTAAACCCACTGCCCTAACCCCGGACGCTCTCGTTCCTTCCACTACGACTAGCCCGACAGCGGCGACTACCCCGAGAGGCGGAACTAAGAAAAAACCTGAGAAGTCGAAGCCCGTACCGTTGCAAGTGCGCTGGCCCCGTGAAGAAGTGAAAGCCGCGAAGCTGGCCGCTGTACAAGGCGATTTCCCAACCGTGAGTGATTTCATGCTTGCATGTTTTCATGCTTACATGCAAACGCATAAGTAAGCGCCGAGAAGAGGAATCATGCAAAAGCAGCGGAACCGGGAAGAAGTCGTTAACACTCAGCTCGCCATTCTCATTTCTCAATTGGGCGTGACCGCCGACGCTGAGACAATCCACGTCCACGGTCAGCACCGCCCGGATGTGCTCTTTCAACTTCGTGGGCTACGTGTCGTTATCGAAGGCAAAATAGCAGACCATCCCAACGCGGAGGAAGTTGTATTAGAAGACGCACGGAAACGGGTTCGCAGCGGAATCGCCCATATTGCAGCGGCGGCGATTTATCCCCTGCCGCTTCGCCACACCCCGACAACAAAGATTCTTGACGCCCTCCGCACTTCACAACTGAAATACCGAATCGTCGCAGAGACTTACGAAACCCAAGAGTGGTTTGAAGGCAGTCCCGCGTCATTGATGGATGCGCTTCGCCACGCGCAGGAAGCTCTAACGAAGGATGACATCGTAGAGCAAACGGCGAAATCCCTCTCCGGCCAGTTGTCAGGCGTTGCAAAGCTATGGATGGGCCAGAAGGGAGCGTGTGACCGCCTATCGACTATCCTTGGTTTGTTCGCCCCGAAGGGAGAAACCAAGGAAAAGGCGGAGGAGCGACGCGAGACAGCCGCAAAAGTCTCCGCCCTGGTGTTGGCAAACGCCTTCATTTTTCAGGAGCAGCTTGCACAGACCGATGGCCGCGTTACGTCACTCCGCACGCTCGACAGAAGCAAAGGCGACCTCGTAGGGAACACGGCGAAACTTTGGAAATGGATTTGGGAAAACATCAACTACGTTCCCATATTCCAGCTAGGTGAGCGTGTTCTGAATGAACTGCCTATCAACCAGAACACGAACATAGCAACCCGCGCCCTGCTATCGGAAGCCATTGCTATTTGCACGCAACAAGCCGCCCTCCGGCACGACTTGATGGGCCGTATCTACCACTGGCTTTTGCATCAAGCCAAATATCTCGGCACTTACTACACTTCCGTTTCCGCCGCGACTCTCCTCATGAAACTGACCTTCGCCGCGAAATGGAAACAGAATTTCAGTGACCCGATAGAACTGGCTTCCTTCAAAGTCGCTGACCTCGCGTGTGGGACGGGAACACTGCTGATGGCGACCGCCCAGGCGCTTTCAGACGTGTATATCCGCGAACGTGCCGACCGAGGACTATCGCTCGATTTAAAGGACATGTCCACATTGCACCGGGCGCTCATGGAAAATGTTCTGCACGGCTACGATGTACTGCCGTCGGCTGTTCACCTGACGGCCTCGACACTAGCAATGCTCGCGCCCGAAGTTGCTTTTGTACGAATGGGCCTGTTCGTCATGCCGCTAGGCGTAGACCACGGAATTCCTAAGCTTGGCAGTCTCGATTTCCTCACTGGTGACAGAGTGCAAACCCAGATGGCGCTCGATTACTCGCATACAGAGGCGCTGCGCACGGGCGCGGGATTCTCCTATTCAGCAACAGCCGAACTTCCAGCCCTTGACCTCTGCGTGATGAATCCGCCGTTTGTTCGTAGCGTGGGCGGCAATCTCTTGTTTGGCTCGTTGCCGGATGAGCGAGGAAAACTACAGGCCGAGCTGAAGCAGCGCGTCAAGCGCCTGGGAGCCAGTGCCACGGCGGGATTAGGAAGCGTCTTTGTGGCACTCGCAGACAGATGGCTTAAACCCGGCGGACGGCTTGCTTTTGTTTTACCCGCTGCGCTTGCCTCCGGTGAGGCGTGGGCACAGACCCGGCAATTAATAGCTGAACGCTATCACCTAGAGACAGTTGTATCCAGCCAGGACGCGGAGCGCCCGAATTTCTCCGAAAACACCGACCTTTCCGAAATCCTGTTTATTGCGCGTAAACGTAAAGACAACGAACCAGCAGGCCGAACAACCTACGTCAATCTGTGGCGCAATCCACGGTCGATTCATGAGGCATTAGACCTTGCCAACAGAATTACTCACGCAGATGAACCGGCCACAGTCGAAGGAGCAGGCGTCACGAACATTCGGGGAACAAGCGGCAAACTTGGGGAGCTAGTGACTCTTCCCCCCGCAAAAGATACAGAAAATTGGACGGGTGCTCTGTTCGCCCAAACCGAGTTACTGCGCTCCTGTTGCACACTTGAAAGTGGCGTCCTACGAATTCCCGGTGTTAGAGACGCCGCGTCTGTGCCCGTTTGCCGCTTGGATGCCCTCGGAGCACTTGGCCCTGACCGTAAGCGCATTCACGAAGGGTTTAAGGTTACAACAGAGGACTTGACGCCATACCCCGCTTTCTGGGGCCACGAATCCGCTGCCGTCCGTACCATCGCTCAAGAACCTAACGCCCGTCTGGAAGTGTGGTTGCAATCACCACGCGGCCCGAATTACGGCCCACATTTATGGGAGAGAGCGGGCAACATTCTCTTGGTAGAGCGTCTGCGTTCCAATACTCACCGTGTACTAGCGGTTCGCTTTGAACAAGAGATACTTGGCAATACATGGTGGGCGTTAAAGCCAAATCACCTGAGCGCACAACGACAGAAAGCCCTGCTTTTGTGGCTCAACTCGACTCTCGCCCTTCTGTTGTTCTTTGGCCGTCGCGTTGTTACCCAGGGGGCGTGGATGCAGATGAAGCAACCGGCGTGGGAATCTATGTCGGTTCTGGATGTGCGGTCGCTCTCTGCGCAACAGCTTGCGACCCTAGCCCGGCGCTACGACACACTGGCGGAAGAAAATCTACAACCTCTCGCGCAACTGGATTCTGACCCGGTACGCCGTCAGATTGACGCCGCAATCGCGGAGGCCCTCAACCTTCCCGACATCGGTTTCATTCGGGAGCTTCTGGAAAGAGAACCCGGATTAAATGCGAAAGACATAGCGCCGCGTGCAGTGCAACCGTCCCTTGGAATCGAAGCCGAGGGCGAGGAGGATGACGCTCAGGAAGCCTTGTTATAGACACCACGGCGTACAGCGGCGAATCGAGAGGACAGCCACTCCGCTACACTCTAGCATTCCAGACGAGGCGAATCGTCCCGCGCCATAGTTTTGGAATGAAATGGAATGAAAATGCTGAGGTAGAGCTTTGTAAGCTGTTGAAATGATGGTGGCCAGGGACGGAATCGAACCGCCGACGCCAGCCTTTTCAGGGCCGCTTGCCGATTGGCCGAAGTGGTTTGAAATCATAATAGCCGCGCACGACCGGCTCTGGCCGAGAGGGGTGGCCGAACTTTGGAGTTTTCGGTTTATTCTTGGCCGCCGTGCTGGAGCAGCACTTCCTTAACGTCTTGATGGCCTTTAATCGTCGCCCATGCAAGGGGCGTGCGGCCGTTGTTGTCTTTCGCATTGACGTCGGCCTTCTTTGCTAACAGCAACTCCACGATGTCTTTGTTGCCCCCTACCGCCGCCGCATGCAAAGGCGTCGAGCCGTCGCTGGTTGTAATATTGACATCAGCTTTGCTGGCAAGTAGCACTTCCACCACGTCCGTGTGGCTATGCACCGCCGCGATGTAGAGGGGCGTCACTCCATTGACGGACTTAGCGTTAACATCGGCATGCTTCGCTAGGAGCAATTCCGCCACATCTCTATGGCCCTTCTCCCCCGCTTCGTGCAAGGGCGTTGCGCCCGCTGTATTCTTGGCGTTGACATCGGCTCCGCCCGCGAGGAGGACTTGCGCCACGTCCTTGTGACCTTCCAATGCTGCTGCATGTAAAGGCGTATCGCCGGCGCGGTCCCTAGCATTCACATCGGCATGGTTGGCCAGGAGCAATTCCGTTAATTCCTTGTAGCCCCCGCCCGCGGAATAGTGCAAAGGGGTAAGTCGCCCGCCGCTCCTGGCATTGACATCGGCATGGTTCGCTAGCAGCAATTCCGCGACGTCCTTACGACCGTGTTCTGCCGCTTCGTGCAAAGGTGTCCAGCCGTTTTTGTCCTTGGCATTAACATTGGCATGGTTGGCCAGAAGCAATTCGACGATGTCCGTACTCCCCCTACTCGCCGCCGCAAACAAGGGCGTATAACCTCCGCCATCGACTGCATTGACATCGGCATGGTTGGCCAGAAGCAATTCGACGATGTCCTTGTAACCTCCATGACCTCCCTCCACCGCATACGTCAAGGCCGTCATACCCGTACCACAGGAACAGGTGGCATTAACATCGGCATGATTGGCGAGCAGCAATTCCACAACGTCCTTGTGACCCCAAAACGCTGCCACAATCAAAGGCGTCTCGCCCGATTCGTCCTTGCTGAAAACCAGAGCAGGATTGGCTGTTAGCAGTCCCTTGACCTTTTGCAAATCGCCTTGCTGGATTGCATAACTAATCTCGTTGCAAAAGGCGAAGCTGCCCCAGGCCAGTACGGCCAGCGTAGTCAGCGTAACAGCGGTGCGACGAGAAATCAGGAAGTGGCAGTGCTTGCGAAAGGAGTACCTCATAATAAATAGTTCCTGTGAATTGCCGCTGAGCATACTTGAGCTTGGCCGCTCAAATCATAGGTCCATAGAGTCCAAATTCACAAATTCTCCCCCAAATCGGGATTCTTGTCCCCCTTTCCCGTTTCCCCCAAGGGAAAGCGCAACGGGAGGGAACGCCCCCACGCCGCCACAGGCGGCTCCCCCTGACAAGAGGGTTTTCAAAGCGTTTCACTGAAAACCCCCTTGTTATCCCCCCGAATGCCAGCTAGGCCATTGATTTGGTGCGCGATTGCATTTTACGCCGGTGGTAGAATGCCGCACATGGCTAAATTCAAACTACGCGACCACGTCCGGCGAATCGGCCACGACGAGACACGCACCGTGGAAGAAATCCGTGAAGGCGATGGGGAAACGATGTATTGGATTCAGCTCGGGCTGGACTTCGCAACTCGCGTGTGGGCCAAAGAAAGTGAACTGGAGAAAGCGCCAGATTTCATCAGGCCCGACCCGGCTTCGCGCTGAATTCCATGAAGTAGACTTTCGGCTGTTGCCTTGGCTTACGGGATGACCGACATTTTATTCCACCTGCCAATTACCTGCCGTTAGCGTTGCCTTGCATGTACTACCGTTGCCTATTTTGCCGTCCGTTGCCTTCCATGTTGTTGAAATTACATTCAAGCGTGGATTCGAGTCCTACCTGAGGAGCCATTCTTTTCTGTAAGTTACGGCCAATCACTTTTCCCCGCTCTCAGCTAAATTCAGCTAAACTCCAGAAGATTTCCGAGACCGCTTCTTCCTGCGCAGCTCAAATATCGCCTCCGTCCGGGCGTCAATGGCTTTGCGTACGCTGTCGGGTATGTGGTCCATATACACCTCGGCGGTCGTCTTGATGTGCTTGTGGCGCATGATGGCCTGCGCGTCTTTCATCGTCCCGTGCTTCTGCAGATCGGTGGCCAAGTTTGTCACTGACGGGCCACACCTTCCACTTGAAGAAGTTCTTCGCACGAAACGGAACGGGCATCCCCTTGTTCTTGAGGTGCCCTTGGGTAGAGCGCCTTTGGGAGCAACTGCCCTCGCGACAGAAGGCCGTGCTACAAACGCTCGCAGCGCAGAGATCGAAAGAAATCTATTCGCAAACGGTACGGCAAAGCTACCGCCTTGGTCCCGCTTCGAGCGTGCAAAAGGCGCTACAGTCGCTGGACGCGCCGGGCGTTGTGGACCAGTACCGCGGCTTCTATTTCCTCCTCGATCCGCTGTTTGCGGTTTGGATCAAGATCAACCAATGACACCTCAACCCCGATCTTTGTTCCCAATAAATGTTTCCACTGATTCCACGTGCGGCCCCAAACCGTATGGATCGTGTCACCAGGTCACGAACAGGCGAGACGGGTATACTATGGTGCCGTTTCCGAGATCAAAAAGGAAATTCCGGATCAACTGTTAAAGTCGCACGGTCTAGGAGCGGCAGGAGATGACGGGGGCTGTGCCAAGGTAACTCCGGGATCGCTGGAAGATAGGGGGCGATTTGAGCGATATGTCTAGTTCCGAGAAGCTACGCCTTGCTGTCCTGGGGCTTGGGCATGTGGGTCTGCCCACGGCGCTTGGGTTTGTCCACTCGGGGTGGGAGGTGATAGGCGCCGATGACGATGCCTCTAAGGTGGCGACGATCGAATCCGGGAAGGCGCCCTTTTACGAGCCTGGACTGGACGATCTGCTCGCCCGCGGGCTCGCCAGTGGCCGGCTGACGTTTTCTCACTGCGTGGAAGAGGCCGTGCGCGCCGCTACCATTTTATTTGTCTGCGTCGGCACTCCCCAGAGAGATACCGGGGAGGCCGATCTCAGCCAGGTAGAAGCCATCGCCCGTACTATCGCCCACAATTTGAACGGTTACAAGTTGATTGTGGAGAAGAGCACCGTGCCGGCGATCACGGCCCAATGGATTAAGAAGACCGTGACCCGGTTTGCGAAGCTTGCCGACGCGGCAGGCAGACCCCAGGCCGAGTTCGACGTAGCCTCGAATCCTGAATTCCTGCAGGAGGGGAAAGCCGTCAAGAACATCTTCCATCCCGACCGCGTAGTGGTAGGTGTCGAATCGGAGCGGGCCCGCGCCTTGCTGGAGCGACTCTATCGTCCGCTCGACTGCCCCATCCTGTTTACTAATGCCAGCACGGCGGAGCTGACCAAGCACGCGGCAAACGCCTTTCTATCGACCAAAATCTCTTTCATAAACATGATGGCCGACATCTGCGAAGCAGTCGGTGCCGATGTCACCCAAGTGGCGCTCGGCATGGGACTCGATCCTCGTATCGGGCGTGAGTTTCTGAACGCCGGCATCGGTTTCGGGGGCTACTGTCTCCCTAAAGACCTTCGCGCCTTCATCCATCTGGCGCGGGAGTACGGGATCGATTGTGGGCTGCTTACAGAAGTGGAGAGCATTAACCTGCACCGAGCTGAGGTGTTTCTAAAGAAAGTGCGGCGCGCGGTGTGGGTGTTGCAAGGCAAGAGGATGGGCGTGCTGGGGCTGGCGTTCAAAGGCGGAACCGACGACATTCGCGAGTCTCCGGCCTTGCGCATCGTCAAAGCGCTGTTGGACGAGGGTGCCCGGCTGCGAGTGCACGATCCCCAAGCCATGGAGGCCACCCGGCAAGAGTTCCCGCCTCGGAACGGGTGTTTGGAATACTGTGCCTCAGTTTACGAAGCAGCACGTGAGGCCCACGCCTTGTTGATCCTGACGGACTGGCAGGAATACCGCGAACTGGATTTCGCCCGCCTGCATAAACTCATGGAAGTTCCGGTGATCGTTGACGGCCGTAACCTGCTCAATCCCGAGGTCGTGCGATCAGCCGGCTTTGAATACGTGGACATGGGCCGCAATTGTCTTGCCGAACAGGGATCTCCCTCGGTTGAAAGCGCATCATAGGGGACCGTGAAGAAGGGACGATCGCAAGCCGCGAGGGCCGTACCGTTTCTTCTTCCACCTGAAAGGCTCAGCGTCGAACCTATTTGGGATGGCCCAGGGGCTGGCGCGCCACGAATTGCCCGGGTATTAGTTCGCAGACGTCAGTTACACGGAACACGGGGTGGGCAACAACAGGGATGAATCATTGATATGGACGGGCGTATGCAGGTGGATAGATTTGAACAGATAGGGAGCGTAGCAGGGGTATCATCAACCCCTTTAAGGACACCGTAGAAGGGATGATTCGACAGACGTTCTGATAGGAAGGTCGGGGAAACTGCCTTCGATCCCGGATCCTGTGGCGTGGCCTGGCCAATCGTTGGGCCCAGAGCCAATTCGGTGGTAGATCCCGATTGCACAACCCTCGTGACACCTGCATCGGTCACTGTCATGGCGCCCTCTCGGCTCACTATGACAACCTTGTCATCAGTTCTCACAACGTCAAACTTGGCCACCGTGTCCTTGGGGGAAACCTGAATCTGCCCCACGCTGGCAGACATACCCTTACTTGTACTGATGCGTGCAGTGCCCTGTATGATCTCGATGGAAGCCGGATCATATTGGATCGAGGAGTTCGGGCTCACCACCACCGACGACCCGCTACGATTGACAGAAGCCGCAGCGGATTCGGCGACATCGACCCTGTCACCGGCAAAAATGCTAGTCGAAATTCCAGCGACTTGACCGTTTACTTTGACAACACCATTGGCGTAAAGCATTGCTCCGCCGGTTTGAGCCGACACTGTGCTGAAGGCCGAAATGACCACGAGCAAAGAACAAATCAAGGTGATCCCGCAACGCATGGCAGCCTCCAGACGGATTCGGGAATAAAGGGCAATCGCACAGATGTTAGCCCTGCGATATGTCCAAGTCAACAAGATTGCGTGGCGTGTAGTGAGTCAGTTTGGATCTGAGGCTGTTGCGAGAGTTGGCTCCTGTCATACCGTCTATAACCCTACTTCAAGTTGACCGACTACCGTGTGGCATTCCCCTTAAGGTTCCCAGCAGGACTCATTCGAAGCAAATACTGGTGGCCGCCAGAGGCAACGGCGCGTCAAATCACTCCTGTTGGCGGACAGATTCGGCGGTTGGCCGCAGGCTAACGTCGTCGACCCAGAATTCTCCGTCGATCAGCGTGTTGCCGGGATCGCGGCTCAAGCGTACGGTCACCAGTTCGCTCTCCGGGCCGGTCTGGAAGCTGGTTTCAACTCGATGCCATACGGTTGTACCTAGAGTCTCTGGCGTCTCGGCATAGAGCTTACCGTTGTAGGCGTCCGATACGGATATGACCGGACCGTTTGCGCTCTCCAACTTCTGACTTTTTGTCCAAGCCGAGACGGTGTATTGCGTATTGGGTTTCACCGGCACGTGCTGAAACATTCCCGAATCGCCGCCCGTGCCATGGTAAGAGATCAACAGGGACTGGCTGCCACTGCGGAATTCAGCGGAGTCCAGTGACACTACGCTGCCGCTCTGCGCTGAATACCGCCAATCGAAGCCCGCATTCAGGATTTCTTTCTCAAAACCGCCATCCACAACCAGGTTGTCGGTGCGGCTATAGCGATTCAGGGTCGCGGAACGGGAAGCCAGTTGGTCCCATGCTTCATTGGCGCGCGCAACGTCGCCCTTTTGCAACAAACTGTCCACGTAAAACAAGGCCTGGCGGTAATCAATTCCCCGATCGAGCAGTATCAGCGCGGACCATATCTGGTGGGCCCCTTCCCACTCATTCTTCGTTGTCAGCAGGCGAACAAACTGCAGGTATGCGGCCGGATCAGGCGGAAGAATAGCCTGAATGGCACTCACATCGTGCAAGGTACGCCAACATAGGTCGAGTGACGGGCTTACCAGGTTAGGGTCGCCGCGCATTGCCACGGCAAACTGAGGCAGCGCTTCCGGGACTTTGCCCTGCGCCAGGAAAAGGTTGGCGGCTTCCCACGCCACGTCTGGAGTAGTCGGATCGACCGAGACGGCTTTAAGGATTGCTTGTTGTTGTTCGTGTTCCGCCCCAACGCTGTAGTAAGCCAGCGCAAGATCGAGCCAATATGTGGAGTGGTAAGCATTCAACTGGGTCGCGCGCTGGCAGTGGGGGACTGCCGCACTGGGCTCTTGTTTATCGAACAATAAGAACCGGCAGAGCAAGTCCTGGTACGCGGCGCTTCGAGGTTCTAACGCGACAGCCCGTTCCACAGAAGGCACGTCGAGGCTGGACGCAAGCCGAGATGCCCGGAAGGAGCGCGTTGCAAACCACCCATACACCGCAACCAGCACAATGCAAACCGCCAACCCGATAGTGCGTTTGAAAGTCACTGCCTGGGCGCAGCTCCTTTCGGAGATGCCCCGGTTGCAATCGCTACCAGCACAAAAAAGAGCGCAGCATTGGCGGGAACCTGTAGGTTGAAATCAGAAAAACTATGCACTAGCAGGCCGGTGCAACCGACCAGAGCGGCCAGCGCCGTACTGTCCCGGGGTTCGTGCCGCCAGTGCTTAATCCTGCGCAAGCCGGTTCGATAGAGCAGATAGAGAAAGGCAACCATCAGTGCAAATCCCAGCAAGCCGGTCTCGACTGCCAGTTCGACAAAGTCATCGTGTGCCGCGTTGACCGTGAAGTCAGTGTAGAAACTGCGGAATGCAGGATACACAACCGGGAAGGTCCCGAATCCCCATCCCAGCAGCGGCCGCCGGCGCACCATCTTGAGACTGTCCTTAGCCATGGTCACGCGGCTGGGATCATGTGCCTGGTCCGGGTGCTTGCCAAGTTGCATGAACCGTTCCCCCAGGCCGTTGGGGCGCACCAACACCAGACAGAAAACCACCAGCAAGCAAAACAACCCCACGGACGCAACTTGTCCCCGTGTTCGAAGCCCTCGTGCTGACAGGATCGCCAGAACACCCACTTCGATGGCGAGGGCAATAATCCCTCCCCGGGACTGCGACAGAAAAATTGTGCTGCTCATGATCACGGCTACGAACGAATAGAGCACCCGCAGCGGAACCGGCGAAAAATCGGCCATCGCCAGAACCAGTGGAAATGGGACCAGCATCTCCATCAAACCAGCGTAATGTGAGTGATTAGCGTAAGGCCCAAAAAAAGGTCTTGCAGCCTGGTTCGGCACCACCCAGTAATATTTGCCATTACCGGCAAACTGCTGGGCAATTGCAAACATAGCCACCAGAAATCCGAATCCCGAACAAGCGATGCCAAACCGTCGCAGCCAGGCCCTGCGGCCAAAACATTGGATGCTGAGAAAAAACAAAATGCCGTAAGCGGCCCAGAGCAGGGCTTTCTGCCATGTAGCGTACCAATACGCGGAACGGTTTAGCAGCAGTTGCGCAGCCACCAGTCCAGCAAACAGCACCATAGGAGGAAACAATGGACTGGAAGCGATTTCTACTCGGGGGAGCGCGATTGCGCCGGCGGCCCAAGTGATGAAGAGCAGGACTGAGCCCGCCTCCAGGATAAAAATGGCCCACGCTTGCACGGCGCCGAACGCTAACGGTCCGAAGGCCAGGAGCAGGCAAAGGCCCACGGCCACGGAGTTCTCCAGGACCTGGCCCATGCGGCTATGCGTTGGCAAATGTTGAGCTGTGGCCATTTCGACGACTGGGTACACGTCAACCCGGATGCTGATCGATGAGAACCACCAAAGCCATCCTCATAAGACAGCGCAATGCAGCGGCAGGCTAGTCAAGATTGGCGCTTGTAACCACTGAGGACTCGTCGTAGTAACCGCGGTGCCGTCCACCATAATAATAATATTGGTCCGGTTCGGCGGAGTCTGCCGCATTGAGAACCATACCCATCAGGCGAGCATCGACCTGCGCCATCACCTCGCAAACCCGACGTAATGCGGCCTTGCTCGTCACCCCGGGACGGACGACCAGCAGCGTGGAGTCGGCCAGCCTGGAGAGCAGCACCGCATCGGTCACGCTCAACGCGGGAGGCGTATCGATGATCAAATAATCGAACTTCGAGTGCAGGCTGAGCATCGAGTTCCAGGTTGTGCCGCTAGGTGGTGGGGCTCCGCTCGTGGACACAACGATCTACGGCTGGCAGGGTTACCCGCAACCACCGGCAGACGGTATTTCGCCGGCCTATGGCTGGTTCGCGAACCAGGAAATTCCGGAACTTGCCATCGACAACACGCTGATAAAGGATTTCGATACGCTCACGCTGTCTCCCACCAATCCTCCTCCATTGGGATTGGGCACGATTCAAACCTTCATCCTCTCGGCCAGCTTGTTCGGAACACCCGATCCACTCACTCCCGGGCTCGCTCCGGCAAATGTCAACTTCACCCAGGGCGGTACGGGCTCGGTCACGGTCGTCCCCAGCGGGACGCAACCGAACAATGGAACGTTCTCCTTCGATGCGACGGGCGCGACCGATGGTTCGGTGAATCTCACCGCCAACCTCGACATTTTCCCGTCGAACACGGCCTCGTTCAACGTGATTCAGCCGTCGCTCTACAGTCCGGCGAATGGTTCGACGCTGACCGGCAGCTCGGTTACCTTCTACTGGACTGAATACCCCGGCGCAACCAACTATTGGCTGGATCTGGGATCGACACAGTATGGCAACAATTACGAGCAGACGGGCAGCCTAAGCAGTTCGACACTGTCCTACACAGTCAACAACCTGCCCACAGACGGGAGCACGGTGTGGGCAACCTGGTGGTACTACGTCAGCGGCTCATGGCACTACAGCGAGTACAGCTATACGGCGTCAGGTGGGGGATCGCCCAAGGGAGTCATCACCTCGCCGCCTCCGAACTCGACCCTGACCGGAAGCACGGTGAATTTCATCTGGACGCTGGGCAGCGGCGCCACGAATTACTGGATCGATGCCGGCAACACTCCGGGCGGCAACCAGTACTTCCAGTCCGGGCCCTTGGGCAATGTGAACCACGGAACAGTGACCGGTCTACCCACTGATGGCAGCATGGTGTATGTCACTCTCTTCACCTACGTGGGCGGACAGTGGCTCAACAACCAGTACACCTACACGGCCTTCAGCCTATCTGGTTCGGGAGGCGTGATCACCACTCCTCCTAACAACTCAACGCTGACCGGAAGCACGGTGACCTTCAACTGGACGGCGGGCGCGGGCGCGTCGGCCTACTGGCTGGACATCGGCAGCACGGCGGGCGGCAGCAACTACTACAATTCGGGGAATTTGGGCAACGTGCTCACCACCACCGCCAGCGGGCTACCTACCGATGGCAGCACCGTCTACGCAACCCTGTTCAGCTATGTGGGTGGACAGTGGATCTACAACCAGTACCAGTACACCGCGGCCTCCAACTCCTTGGCTGTGATGCAAACGCCTCCGCCGGGCTCAGTGCTGGGCGGCACCTCCGCCACCTTCACCTGGAGCGCGGGCAACGGGGCCAACAATTACTGGCTCGATATCGGGAGCACCCAGGGTGGTAATGACTACTACCAGTCCGGAGCTCTCGGCAACGTGCTAACTACGACCGTCAATACTTTGCCGGCAAATTCCACCACCATCTACGTAACCCTCTGGACCTATGTCGGAGGACAATGGCAGTACAACCAGTACACCTACTTCTCGACGCTCGCGTTTCAGGGATTTGAAACCGGCACGGGAGATTGGGCTGATGTAACCGGAACGCCCGGCGCCGGAATCGCCCAGGTTATCTCCGGTGGCGGCGTTCTACACTTGACTCCCGCCTCGGGAAATTATTACGCCGAGATCACCAATGAGTACGACACCTATGAGCCGGGGTTCGGATACGGCGAGTACAGTTTCTTCGGTTATGCCACTCAGCCTCCATATCCCGGTAATTTTTCGCAATCGGTCAGCGTGTACATAGACGTGAGCTGGCCGCCGGCGATCTATAACGGTCCGGGCTTCTGGGTCGATATGACACCGGGAACGCCAACCGATAACGGGGAACAGTTTGGGGGCGAGCACAACTACCGGATGACACCCACCGGAACGTCGGTGCAGGTGTTTGTGGATGGTCAGGGTTCGCCGCTTTACACAATCACAGCCTCCGGATGGTACCAGTTCCAAATGACCTACCGGAAAGGCGCACAGCCGACCGATCTGGTTTCGACCGATATGAATCTGTTTGACAACAGCTCAAACCTCCTTGCTACCACAACGGTCCTCGACGATTCCGATGGATACATGCTGCTCAGCCAGGACCTCGCCGGCCCTGGCTATGTCTGGATCACGGTGTGGGCGGATGGATGGCCGGCCGCAGGAGCAAACGACGTGCTCGGGCTCGATAATGCCCGCGCCGATCTGCTGCACTGAGGGCAGAAGGCAGACAACTAACGCTGCCATTTCACAACGGCGGCCACTAACACCAGGGCACGGATTCTCATCCGTGCCCTTTTTTCTGAATATGCCGATTCCCTTCGCGAGACCATCAAAGGCAGGAATAGCCACTGGTACAGATCTAATTCTTAGATCAGCACTTCAGCCACTATTGTGCTGTACTACATAATGTTGTAGATGAAATAGTCCAACTTTCCTTTTTCTTCTTGACATGAAATCGTTCGTAGTCTGTTATTGCTCTGTCTCGATCAGAGTCGGTTTGCACCAGATTTGGTTTGCGCCAATGACTGGCTTCCGCCCACCTATCAGCTCTAAGCATTCTAAGCCACACAAACATTGCTCCTTTGGCCCGGTTTTCCAAGGAAGGCCCCGGGCAGCGAGATCGACGGCACCCAGGCGACCTTCACCTGGAGCGCCGGTAATGGCGCTCAGAATTACTGGCTGGACATCGGGGACAGTCCCGGCGGCAACGACATCTACCAGTCAGGCCCGCTGGGCATTGGCACCCTGAGCACGACGGTATATGACCTGCCGAACAATGGCGAGGAGATCTACGGAACGCTGTGGACGGAGATCAATGGCCAGTGGTACTACAACAGCTATCAGTGGCAGTCGGGACCGAACTCGTCAAGGCCGGCGGGTCGTCAGCGGCAGCTACCTGGTCAGAAGCAGCGCTAACCGGCGCGCAGCGGCGATACGCGAAAACGGGGCGCGGACTTCGGTCCGCGCCCTTTTTTTTTCGCCCGCCGCGGAGCAACTACATCCCAGGCAGAAATTCACGGTCATTTAACCTGCGCATGATAACGTTCAGGGGCCTAACTCAACGGAGTCCAGGTCGACAATCCCGATACAAGGAAAAGGACGCTATGGCCGAAGCTCGAAGCAGAACGTTCGCTCTCGCAATTGCGCTGCTGATGTCACTGCCGGCGTTTGCGCAGAGCAATTTGTCCTCTAATAACAACACGTTTTTTACCCCGGGGAACCTGGTGGTCACGGTGCAAGGGTGTGGTGTCTACGGAGGCACATGTACCAACATCCCCAACGGCACCGGCAATGGTACCGGTAACAGTTCAGTGGGCGGCTACGGGGACAATCAAGCCGCTCCGCTCACGCTGTTCCAGTACGCTCCGACCGGCACGTCGAGCGTGTCGTTTGTGAATTCTCTGGTATTGCAGCCAACGTCTTCCGCTGGGGACGTTAACCTCTCCGGCGAGTATGGGTCTTCATCGGAGGGCACGCTGCAGCTTTCAGGAGCCGGCCAGTACCTGACCGTGATGGGATACGGCGTGAATGCCGGCGGCTTCAACGGCAATCCCAGCGAATACGGCAGTCCCGGCGGCGAACTGGGCCAGTCGGGCAGCCTGACGGGGCAAAGCTACATCGCGGTACCACGAGTCGTAGCGTTGATTGATGCCAACGGTAACATCAATACCACGACCGCACTTTACAACATCTTCAACGGCAACAACCCCCGCAGCACATACACCGCCGATGGAATGAACATCTACGTTTCCGGCCAGGGTACCAGCGGTGACGCCACCGGTGGAGTTTTCTTTACCATGTTGGGCAGCAGCTCTGTCACATCATCGATTACCGGCGATGACGGCGGAACCAACGAATCCCAGGACACGCGGACTGTCCAGATCGCCAACGACACGTTGTACGTTTCGATGGACAGCAAGACAGGATCATACAACCGTAGCTACATTGGCACGATGGGCTCACCTCCGTATACCACCACGTACTCGTGCGCAACCGCTCCCGGTGGCATTTGTCCAACTGGTGATCCAAACGGCCCGTCTCTGTTATCCGGTTTCGGCAACGCCGGCGGAACGGGCAGGGTGAAATTGACCGCAGCGGAAACTAACGGGATCAACGTCTCGGGCGAATACATCAACCTAAGCCCGTCGAATTACTTCTTTGCCAGCTCGACAGTTTTGTATGTGGCGGACACCGGCAGCCCGAAAAATACTTCGGCAGACAACGAATCGCCTTACAGCCTGTGCGGCGCTGGCGGGCTGCAGAAATGGGTGAAGGTAAGCGGAACCTGGACTTGGGAATACACCCTCTACCAGGGATTGAACCTGGTGAAAAACGCAAACTCAAAGTCAGGCGACACGACCTGCTCCACCAACACCGACGGCACGACTGGCTTATATGGTCTGACCGGCGTTGTGAACAGTGATGGCAGTGTCAACCTTTACGCGACCAATTTCACTATCGCCGATCTTGATCCGACTTTTCTTTATGGAATCACCGATTGCCTGGCGGCGACCACGGCGGGAGGAAGCTCCGGCTCATGCACGACGGGGCAAACAACTTTTACGCAGCTTACGGCAGCGCCATCCGATTCCAACTTCAAGGGAGTGTCGTTTGCGCCGTCGATCCCTGCGGGTGACGTCGAAATCACGACTTCGCCCTCCGGCCTCACCGTTACCACCTCCGGTACCGGTTGCGCGCCCGGGACCTACATAGCGCCGGTAACACTGAGCTGGACGCCGGGAAATTCCTGCACCTTGAGCGTGGTCGGGACGCAAGTGGTGTCGGGCACGCAGTACGTTTTCACGCAATGGGCAGACGGTACCACCTCCACGTCGGACACGGTTACGGCTCCGTCAACCACGGCGGTCTATACCGCCAACTTCAACACCACGCCGGGCGGGTTATATAGTCCAGCTCCGGGATCGACGCTGACCGGTAGCAGCGCTACCTTCCAGTGGTTCGGTCCCCCACAAACCACCGCGTTCTGGATCGACGTAGGAAGCACCGCGGGCGGCAACAATTACTACCAGTCTGGGAGCATGCCCACGACTTCGCTCTCGGCCACGGTGAACGGTCTGCCGACGAATGGCAGCATGGTCTATGTGACCTTGTGGTGGCTGATCAACGGTAGCTGGGTTCCCAATCCCTATACCTTCACGGCGTTCAACACCAGCGGCGGGCTAGGCGTGATTACGACGCCGCCTCCGAACTCGACTCTGACCGGCAGCACGGTGACCTTCGACTGGACGGCGGGCATGGGCGCGTCAGCCTACTGGCTGGATGCGGGGAGCACGGTTGGCGGCAACAACTACTACCAGTCAGGGAACCTGGGCGACGTGCTCACCACCACCGCTACCGGGCTGCCCACCAACGGCAGCATGGTCTATGTAACCCTGTTCACCTTTGTAGGTGGCCAGTGGTTCTACAACCAGTACACCTACACGGCGTACAACCTGTCGAGCGCTCTGGCTGTGATGCAGACGCCCGCCAATAACACCCAGATCGACGGCACCCAGGCGACGTTCACCTGGAGCGCCGGTACGGGCGCTCAGAATTACTGGCTGGACATCGGGGACAGTGCCGGCGGCAACGACATCTATCAGTCGGGCCCACTGGGCATGGGCACCCTGATGACGACGGTATCCGATCTGCCGAACAATGGCGAGGAGATCTACGGGACGTTGTGGACGGAGCTCAACGGCCAGTGGTACTACAACAGCTATCAGTGGCAGTCGGGCCCGAGCCAAACCAGGCCGCGTGGCCAGCACCCGCCGGCCGATCAGAAGCACTATCCAACGCGCTAACCGGCGCGAAGCCGGGGTCCCCAATTCGCGCCGCTTTTGCGAGGATTGGGGTGGACGATGCGGCGATACAGGGCGCGGACTTCCGGTTCGCGCCTTTTTTTTTGCGCCGGCAATGTCCAGCGCTCGTCGCGGATACGGCAAAATCGGGTGCTCGCAATAACAATTTCACAATCGCTGCCGACTTCGGTTGGCGCACCTTGCGTATAGCATCTTTGGGCCAGCAAAAAGAGCTTCAGTCTTTATTTCTACTAGCTTAGGAGGTTACTCTGTGATGTTCCACGTGGAACATTTGGGGGGTAGCCAAGACTCTTTACGGAACGGCGGCAATGCTGACCAGAGTAGCCGCCTGAAGCGCCGCTTCCAGCGTGCGTCCTGCCATGATTTTGCCGGTGCTGGAGGGCACAACCAAAATATCGTTGGGCTGCAACGGCAAGTCGGGGGCCTTCGCTTGCAGCATTTTCTTGAGCTCGACGGGAGTCTCTGTCATACCCGTCGGCCCTTTACGCAGGATCCTGGCGCCGTTGAGCTTCGCGGTGCGGGTCGTGCCGCCTGCCAAAGCCAGCGCCTGTAGCACGGTCAGACCGCCGGCATCCATCATTACGCCGCTCGGCCGCAACACGTCTCCCACTACGTAAACGATGTCGGATTTGTGCACGATAATCGTATCGCCGGGAAAGACGGCCACGTTGGTCTCCGAATTGTCGTCGAGATTTCTCGGCAAGGCGATGGTGACCGTCTTATCCGGGTCGCCCCGATGGGTGACGGTGAGGCTGCGGCCGGCTCTTTCCGTCAGCCCGCCAGCCGCGGAGAGCAGATCGAAGAGATGTTGCTGTCCCAGCACGGGATAGACGCCGGGTCTCATCACCTCGCCCAGCACGCTTACTCCCTGGGACGCGTATTCCGACACGAACAGGGACACGTGTGGGCTCTTTACGAACTCCGACAGCCGCTTCTCGATTGCCGCCTGAGCTTCTTCGGTCGTCTGGCCGGCCACACGCATGTACCCGATCAAGGGGCAGTACATGTCCCCACTGCTCGAGATGCGGGTCTTGATGGTAAGCTCAGGAACGTTGTAGACGGTCATCTCCACCAGGTCGCCAACTCCCAGTAGCAGCGATCCCGATGCAGCGACTTTCGGGTTATCGCTGGCGGCCTGCGAAGCCTGGGCCTGTTGGGCATCCAGATTGGCCGCCGACAGGCCAACTAAAACCACAAGCAAAAAGAGCTGAAAACGAGGTGTTTGAGGGGATCTCGGGGAAAATGCCGACATTACTATTACCTTTGCTGTTTAGTGGCGAGTCTAGCATAAGAGAAGCGAAAGGCAAACAAGGCGGTGGTGCAGTTGTAAGGTTCACAGCAGGACTCATTCGAAGGAAACACTGGTGGCGCCAGAGGCAACGGCGAATCAATTACTCCTGTTGGTGGACAGATGAAGTTCGCGAGGGATCTTCGTCAATTCGGAAACATCGTCTCAAGCGTGTACACGCCAGTACTAGCCAGGCAACAACGGCTTCAGCCTGACCGACACGCTCGAATTGGTGTCGATTGGTTCAACGGCGCTTCGAACCCGTGCACTGCAAAGGCGAGCACTGGTGCCGTAGCACAAATCCATCACGAATATTTGTTCTTGTCCACCTATGTAATCCAGATCGCCTACCATTAGCGCTGCTGAGCGTGCTCTGATCGAAGAAACCGTTGAGAAACGCGGGGTTGTCCGCATCATGCGTAGGAAGCGATCTGGCGAGCACGCAAACGAGCCCCAATCAGGTGGGCACCGATAGCGTACTCAGTTCAACGGCTGACCTGCACGCTGTGTCACGCCACATACACTGTGTGCCAGCGCACACACTTCGCCCGCCTCGTTCGCGTGTTACTTTCTGGGAACGGCAAATGGTCCCTGTCTTGCTTCCCACTTTGCAGCGCCGGGTTCGCCATTTATAGTTCTCTGTACCGGCCAAGGGAGTTATGAAGCGGGCGTCTCTGCTCTGCGTTCGTGTCGCTGTCGCGGCCAGCCTTAGCCTCGCCGCCGCGTTCGCCGCGCTCGTGATGTGGCGCAGTTCGCGTGCCCTTCGCTCCGCCGCTGAAGATGTCCGCGCCGAGCACGAATTCCGTTTCGTCGTGCGCCCGCTTCCCTCCCCGCTCAACAACGCCTTCGAACCCGTCAGCGCGCCTGCCGTCTTCGTGCAGGCCGCCCGATTCCAGGATCATCTTTATATGGCTGGTCCCGCGGGCCTCGAGGAGTACGATGCCACCGGCACTCTGCTCCATCAATACGCCGCCGGCGCCGGCCTTCCCGGCTCGCCCCTGATCGCCCTCGCTCCCGCCGTTCTTTCCGACTCGCACGAGCCCGAACTCATCCTCGCCACCGCCAGCGACGGCCTCCTCGCCTTCAACGGACGCGCTTTCCGCCAGATTCTTCCCGCCACGCCCGAAGCCCGCGCCATCACCGCAATCCTGCCCGTCGCCTCGGGACATCTTCTTTTCGGCACGAAAAAGCGTGGTGTCCTCATCTACGACGGAAAACAGATCAGCGTTCTCCATCCCACGCTCGACTCTCTCTACGTCACTGCGCTCGCCGGCAACGAATCCGATCTCTGGATCGGCACGCTCAACCGCGGCGTCCTGCACTTTCACGCCGGCCAGACCGACGCCTTCTCCGAATCCGAAGGCCTGCCCGATCCCCAGATCCAGTCGCTGGCGATCTCCGGCGAAACCACTTATGTCGGCACCGCGACCGGCGTCGCCGTCTTCGCTGCCGGACGCTTTTCGCGCGTCCTCGCCCCCGGGGTGCTCGCCACCGCACTGCTGGCCACACCCACGCAACTCTACGTCGGATCGGAAGATCAAGGCGTGATCGCCATCCCGCTCGAAAGACGCCACCCTAACCCGAACCTCGGTCCCGGAGCCCAGTTGCCCGAAGTGCACCAACTGTTCACCTCCGACAACGCCGTCTTCGCCGTCGCCCGCAACGGCCTCTATCGCATGGCCCCGCACGCCTTCGGATGGCAGCGCGTCCTCGAAAACACGGCCTCCGTCCTGAGCGACCGCAACATCTCCGCGCTCGCCGCCGACTCGACCGGCCGGCTCTGGGTCGGATACTTCGATCGTGGCCTCGACCTTCTTTCCTCCGACAACACCCGGGCGCGACACATGGAAGACGAACATGTCTTCTGCATCAATCGCATCTTCCCCGATGCGAAATCCGGCGTCATCGACGTCGCGACAGCCAACGGCCTGGTTCGCTTCGACGACTCCGGCTCCGAGCAGCAGGTCCTGACCCGCGCCGACGGCCTCATTGCCGACCACGTTACCGATGTCGCTGCCTACCGCGACGGACTCGCCCTCGCCACTCCTGCCGGGCTGACCTTCCTCGACGCCTCCGGCGCGCGCAGCATGTACGCCTTCCACGGCCTGGTGAACAACCACGTCTATGCGCTCGGCGTCTCCGGCGACGAACTCCTGGCCGGAACCCTGGGCGGGCTTTCGCTTTTAAATAAAGGAGACGTCACCGCCAACTTCACCACCGCAACTTCCAACCTGAAGCACAACTGGATTACCGCCGTCGTCCCGGTCGGCCAGGAGTGGATGGTTGGCACCTACGGCGCCGGCATCCTCGCTCTCGATCGCTCCGGCCACTTCCGATCTTTCGAAATTGGCTCCGGCCCGTTCGAAGTCAATCCCAACGCCATGCTCGTCACCACGAATTACGTCCTCGCCGGAACTCTCGGCCAGGGGCTCTATCTCTACGATCGGCAGTTGGAGCGCTGGTCCGTGATTCGCGATGGCCTGCCGTCGCTGAACGTCACCGCTCTCGCCTCCGCCAACGGATACCTCTACATCGGTACAGATAACGGTCTGGTCCGTATACCAGAGCAGAAGCTGCACTCATGAAAAATGCAGTCATCGCGGTTCTCCTCGCTCTCCTCACCTCGGCGCCTCTGTTCGCCGACGCGGGGGTCCTCATCCCGCGCGACAAGCAGCAGCCCGATCCCTCCATCCTGTCGCTCGAAGAGATGGAGATCACCATCCGCATCGACAACGGCGACGCCCGCGTCTTCGTCCGGCAGGTCTTCGCCAACCACACCAGCGGCATTCAAGAGGGAAACTACGTCTTCGCGCTTCCCGGCCACGCCACCATCTCCGACTTCGCCACCTGGGACGGCCCCGTGCGCCTGCCCGCGGTGATTCTTGAGCGCAAGCGCGCCGAAGAACTCTACAATCAGCTCAAGCAGCAATCGATCGATCCCGGACTGCTGCAGATGGGCGAACGCGGCGCCGAGGAAGCCAAACGCAGCAACGTCTTCAGCGCGCGCATCGTACCCATTCCCGCATGGGGCACGAAGCGCCTCGAGATCGAGTACCACGAGTCGATCCCGGTCGAAAATCTGAAATCCTATTTCGCGATTCCTCTTCGCCCCGACGCTTACCATGCCCAGGCCGCCGCCCACTTCCGCATCAACTTTGAATTGCATTCCGCTCACGCGATCCGCAACTTCCAGGCCCCGGCCAAAACGTTCCCGCTGCAGCTCGATCAGAACACGCCTCACCTCGTCCAAGGCCACTTCGAAGGCGAGAACATCAATCTCGGCGAAGATTTCGTCATCACCTACGACCTCGACCCCGCCACTTCCGACACGCTGCAACTGCTGACCTACCGCAACCCCATCAGCGGCCCGCCGTCGCCGACAGAAATGTCACCCATGCGCAGTACCGACGAGCCGGGATTCTTCGAAGCCGAGGCCCTGCTCGGCTTCGGCAGCGCTCCCGCACCAACAGGCAAGGCTCCCAGCGCCGTGCCGAAAACCGTCATTGTTCTCTTCGACACGTCGCTCTCCATGCAGTGGGAAAAGCTTGAGCGCAGCTATCAGGCTCTCGAAACCCTGCTGCACACTCTTCGCCCCACTGACCACTTCGGCTTGATCCTCTTCAACACCGAAACGCAAGTCATCCCGGTGGCTTCAGCCGATCCCGCCAACATTCAGCATGCCATCGAGGCTGTCCGCGCCAGCCGCCTTCGTGGAGGCACCGACCTGCAACTTGCCCTGCGGACTGGCCTGCAGCAAGCCTCCGCACCCGGAGCGAGTAGCACGTACCTCGTCATCCTCAGCGACGGCGGCGCGACTCGCGGCCCCATTCAGAACGGCAAGCTCACCGCCTGGTACGCCTCGGCGTGGAAGCAACTTCCCAACACGCAACGCCCCCGCACCTACATTTTCGCCGTGGGCGACGACGCCAACCTCCCGCTCTTCCGCATGCTCGCCCGCCAGGACGGCCTGCTCGAACAGGTCCTCTCCACCGAGCCTATGGAGTTCAAGTTGAACTCGTTCCTTTCGAAGATCGGACGCAGCCCTGTCGGCCAGCTCGATCTCACCGTCAACCCGGAAGCTGCTGTCGATACCGTCTATCCGCTGCAAGCCGCGACCTTCTCCGGCTCGCTCGCCTCCTGGGTCGGCCGCTACCAGAAGCCGCAGGATAATGTCAGCTTCACCGTCCAGGGCGTGCGCGATGGCGTCGAAGTCAGGATGACCCGCAAGACTAACTTGCCGCGTGAATCCTTCGATCACCCGCAACTCCCGCGCCTGTGGGCCCGCGCCCGGGTGGATGCCCTGCTGGAAAAAATCGAGCGCGAGGGCGAAGACCAGGCCACCATCGACGAAATCATCCGGCTGGCGCGTCAATACAAATTTGTCACTCCCTACACGTCATTCCTCGCCGTCCCCCGCGCGCTGTTGCGCCCCCGCGTCATCCGTCCCGGCGATCCGATCCTCCGCGTTAAAACCGACGAATCCATCACCTCCGTCATTGCCCTGTTCCCCTTCGGACTGGTGCAGCCTCTCCGCTATCTTTCCTCCGAAGACATCTGGCAGACGCGCTTCCTCGCCCCCACCGATATGCAGGACGGCACCTACACGGTTCGCCTGATCCTGCGCGACAAAGTCGGACACACGTATCGTGAGTCCAAGACGTTCGTCATCGCCAGCAAGCCGCCCGTCGTGCAGGTGAAGCTCGACAAGAAGCGCTACCAGCGCGGCCAGACCATCGACCTGAAAGTCAGCGCCTCGGCGAACACACGCACTCTCGTCGCCCGCATGGAAGATGCCGGCGCGATCCCGGTTGCGCTCCGCTGGGACGCCCGTGCCGCCGCCAGTACCGGCTCTCTCACTATTCCCGAGCAGACCATTCCCGGCACCTACAAGCTCACCGTGACCGCCGAGGACATTGCCCACAACATCGCTACACAGGAGGTGCCGATTGAAGTACTTCCTTGATTCCCCGGCGCGCCGCGTCCGCCTCGTCGCGCTCGCCATCTTCATCGCCGCAATCGGCGCCACCGTCTCTGGGTTCGGCGAACTGCCCTCGTGGATTCGCAACATCGACGCGAGCACTGCGCTCGAAGGCGTTTTCTTCCGCATGATGTCGCTGCCCTCGGGCGCCGTCGCTTTCCGCCGTCCGCCGCACGAAACTCGCCCTGCCCTCGGCGATCTGATCAAGTCGCAGCCGCGCAACGCCGACCTCTATTCCCTGCGCGCCCTCGAAGACGAACAGCAACTCGACTTCACCGCCGCCGAGTCCGACTGGAAAGCCTATGTCGAAAACTCCTCCGACAAGATCAACGCCGAACTCGCGCTCGCCGACTTCTATCACCACCGCCTCCGCCCTGCCGACGAAATTAAAACGTTGTCTCTAATCGCGAACGCTCCGCCCATCCCTGCTGAGAAACTCGCGCCGCCCGCGGGGCAGCGCTCCTGGCAAGCCTTCGAGCGCATCTTCGGCGTGATCGCGGCCCAGGGCATGCCGGAGGACGTCTCCATCGCCCAGTACCGCGCCTGGATCGTCCGCTACCCTCAGGAGGGATCGCTCTACGCCCAATTCCTGCAGTTCCTCGTCTCCGAAAAAGAATATTCCGCTGCCACGCAACTCGTGGCCGACTACCACAAGCAGTTCCCCAACGACCAGATTTTCCCCGTGCGTGCCAAAGCCATGGTCGAATATCGCCGCGGCTCGGTTCGCGAGGGTCTCAACGTTTACGAGCAGAGTTTCCAGCCGCTCTGGGATCCGCAACTGGTTAAGAGTTACTTCGATCTCCTGCGCGACACGCAGAACCTGCGCCGTTTCCGCGACGACGCCCACGCCGCGCTCGTGAAAAATCCCGAAGACCTCAACGCCACCGCCCGCCTCTTCTACTACTACCAGCAGCAGGGCAAAACCGACGCCGCCCAGCAAGCCATCGCCGAACTGCGGCTCCACAAAGAAGCCGCCAAGTCTTCCTGGACCTCGCAGGAGCTCTACGTGTGCGCTCGCCTGC
>JBEKQY010000041.1:0-19092 GCA_049519235.1 Candidatus Korobacteraceae bacterium
GGCAGGGAATAGCAGCCGTCCCAGGAAATGCAGCCTACGAAGGAGTCTTAGATAGCATGGCGATTCCAGCCACCCAATTGCGTCCGGGCATGGTCATCAAGCACAACAACGATCTGCACTCGGTGTTCAGCGTGGAACACCGCACTCCGGGCAACCTGCGAGCTTTCATCCAGGCCAAGCTGCGCAACCTGCGCACCGGGGCGATGTTCGAGCACCGCTTCCGCTCGGGCGATCCGATCGAAAAGATTACCGTCGATGAGGTGCAGATGGAGTTCCTCTACGCCGACGGTGACGACTATTACTTCATGAACACGGAGAACTACGAGCAACTGCACCTGGGCAAGGACATCCTGGGCGATGCGGTCGATTACCTCGTCGGCAATCTGGCGATCAAGGTGGAATTCTTCGACGGCAAGCCCGTGGGCATCGAGTTGCCGCAGACAGTGGAGCTCACCGTGGTTGAGACCGAGCCGGGACTGAAATCGGCCACGGCCAGCAGCGTCACCAAGCCGGCCAAGACCGAGACCGGGCTGGTGGTGCAAGTGCCGCCATTCATCAACGAAGGCGAAAAAATTCGTGTGGACACGTCGGAGGGAGCATACTTGTCGCGGGCGTAGGCACCTCCTTCCGGTTGCGCGCCAAGTGAAAACTTGCGACAATCTTACTGGGCGTCTTACCATGAGTCACACTACCAAGCTCTCGACCAAAGGCCAAGTCGTGCTGCCTAAGGCACTCCGTGCGGCGCACCGCTGGAAGCCGGGGACCGAGTTTGTAGTGCAGGAGAGCCGTGAAGGCATTCTTCTGGTCCCCAAATCAGACGCCAAAACTGGCACCTGGGACGGCCTGGTTGGGTGTCTTCCTTACTCTGGTCCACGGAAGAGTATCCGCGAAATGGATGAAGCAGTTGCTGCCGAGGCGCGATTGCGAAAATGACGGCGGTTGATACTAATGTTCTGGTTCGCATCATCACCAATGATGACGAACGCCAGGCAGCGCGCGCCGCGCTGTTTCTGAGGCGCCAGGATCGAGTGTTCCTTGCGAAAACCGTACTGTTGGAGCTGGAGTGGGTGTTGCGGAGAGGTTATCGATACACGCCTCATCAAGTCCTGGCTGCGTTTCGTGCCCTCATCAACACCAGGAACGTGGAAGTGGAAGATGAACTAGCTGTGTCTCAGGCGATCCACTGGTACCAGCGGGGAATGGATTTTGCCGACAGTTTACACGTCGCGTCGGCAGGGCCCTTGCGGAGCTTCGCTACTTTTGATGTTGCTTTACAACAAGTGGCCCAGCGCCTCGGGGTTGGAAAGACCGCGGCTCTGTGATGTGCATGCGGTATAGGGTATCCTCAAGCTCGTCAATTCAACACTTATGGAGGAACAATGAAGAATCTCGTGACTATGGTGCTATGTCTATGCTTCGCGCTGCCGGCTCTTGCGCAACAAAAAGAGACCGAGCGGCTTCAGAATTCCTACGATGTCATACGGGCGGTGCTCGATATGCCAGATAAGGGCATTCCGCACGATCTGCTCAACAAGGCCGATTGTGTAGTTATCTTCCCGTCGGTAAAGAAGGCGGCCTTTGGTGTGGGCGCCAGCTATGGCCGAGGTGTGATGACCTGCCGTAAGGGCCCGGAATTTCGCGGGCCGTGGAGCGCTCCGGGCTTCTTTGCTCTGGAAGGCGGCAGCTTCGGATTGCAGATCGGCGCCCAGGCTACTGACTTTGTGCTCCTCGTGATGAATGAGAAAGGCGCAAAGTCGGTCATGACCAGCAAGGTGAAGCTCGGCGCCGACGCGTCCATAGCGGCCGGCCCGGTGGGGCGTGCCACCTCGGCTGAAACCGATGCGGTGATGAATGCCCAGATCCTCTCCTGGTCGCGCAACAAAGGAATTTTTGCCGGCATTTCGCTGGAAGGTTCGACCCTGCGTTCCGACGATGACGCTAACAAGAACCTTTACGGAAAAGAGCTGAACGCCAAGCAGATTATCCTGGACGGTGCGGTAAAGACGCCCCCAGCAGGCAAGCAGCTGATCTCCCTGCTCGACCGGACGTCGCCGAAGCACATGTAGCGGCGGGGTCCAAGCCCTTGCTGCATGCGAAGGAAGCTCTGATTAAGTTAGGTTTGAAGGAGGGCCTTTCGGGCCGTCCGTAAAATGTCCCGCTTGGGCTATTGCCCGGAGGGACTCCATCTGGCTTAATCAGACTTCCCCAGGTATTAACTGACGGGTATTGAGTACCGACCGCTGAGTCCTAATTGCCGATCATGGCTCCACTCGAAACCCGCCGCTATGTTGTATCCGGACGCGTGCAAGGTGTCGGGTTCCGCTGGTTTGTGGAGCGCGAGGCGGCGCAACTCGGCGTGACCGGATGGGTACGCAACTGCGCAAACGGCGACGTTGAAGTCATGGCGACGGGGACCGGGGACCAACACAACGCGCTACGCCAGAAGCTTCAGCAGGGCCCGCGAGCGTCACGCGTCGACCTAGTCGGCGAATCCAGGGCGCCACTGCTGGAGTCGCCTTCATTCCGTATTGAGGGAGTCTGGTAAATTGATGCAGCCGAAAGCGGCGCAGAACTGCGACGATCTCAAGAAGCTGATCCGCGAGGTCCCAGATTTTCCCAAGCCCGGGATTCTCTTCTACGACATCACCACGCTGCTCAAAGATAGGCTGGGCTTCGCCCGCCTCATCGACGCGCTCACCGAACATTACATCAACAACGACATCGACCTGGTGTTGGGCATCGAAGCGCGCGGCTTCATCTTCGGGCCGGCATTGGCGTATCGCCTGAACGCCGGCTTTGCGCCGGTGCGCAAGCCGAAGAAGCTGCCTGCTGAGGTATTGCAGTGGAAATACGACCTCGAGTATGGCCAGGACACGCTGGAAATCCACAAAGATGCGATCCAACCGGGCCAACGCGTTATCATCTGCGATGACCTGCTGGCGACCGGCGGCACCGCAAAAGCAGCCGCCGAAATGGTTAAGCAACTCGGCGGCAACATCTGCGGCATGGGATTCGTGGTGGAGCTCGACGGCCTCAAAGGCCGCGACAAGCTGAAAGGCTACGACGTGTTCTCGTTGCTGCACTATGAGATTTAGAGGGCAGTCTTGAGCCGGACTCGACGGACCGTCACCAGATGGTTTTCAGCAGCGGAGAATCCAGCATCCGCTGATCCGCGGTAACCAGCGGCAGGTTCTCCGCGCGCGCGGTCGCGGCGATAATGCGGTCCATGGGATCAGAAGGAAAATCGAGCGGGAATGAAATTGTCAAAGTTGCGATCTCAAGGTTAATCGGCAGCACCGTTAGACCTTCTGTAAACGCGCGGATGCTGCTTTCAATCGTGCCCGCACTTCGAATGCGTCCGCGGCTTAGGAGGCCAGCTAGTTCCACAAGGCTGATCACCGACACCGCGATTTGACTGGAAGGCCGGCAACGCCGTATCGCCGATTCAGCTGTCCGCGACAATTTCCGCGGTTCGTCTTGAAGCCACACCAGCACATGAGTGTCGAGCAGAATCATTTCAACATGTCATAGTCTTCCAATGGGAAGACGGGCTTAATAAGATCGTCTGGGTCGCCGACGATCTCGACAATTCCTTTGAGCCTGCCGAACAGAGAATCGACGCTGGCCTCCTCGATGGGAACTAGCTTCGCTGTGGGCTTGCCCCGTTTGGTGATGATGACTTCCTGGCCGCTTTCGCTCACCTCATCAATGATGGCGAGACATTTCGCCTTAAACTCGCCGGCAGCGATCTCCCTGGGTCTAATTCCACGCCGGGGCATGGCCGCTTTCCGCTTTCGAGACGCGGCTTTTCTTCCCCGAGTTACAGTGCTCGTCACCATATGGTCACTTCCAGATGACCATGGTCATTTTAACATGACCACTCTACAATTCTAGTCCTTTATCACCCTCCGTCCCTCAATTCTGTAGTGTCCTTCCAGCGCGATCCTGATCGCCTCGGTATAGGCAATGTGCTCCTGCTCCAGAATGCGCGCGGCGAGCGCGTGTTCGTCGTCCGTATCGAGTACGGGCACAACTTTCTGCACCAGGATGGCGCCGTGATCGAGGTTTTCGTCGACGAAGTGCACGGTGCAGCCAGAGATCTTTACGCCGTAATCGAAGGCCTGCTTCTGGGCGTCCAGTCCGGCAAACGCCGGCAGCAGCGCGGGATGAATGTTGAGGATGCGGTTGGGGAACTGCTGCACGAACCAGGGTGACAGCAGGCGCATGTATCCGGCGAGGCAGACGAGATCGACTTCGTGCTCGCGCAGAGCGGCGACTACCTGGCGATCGTGCTCCTCGCGCGTCTTGCCTTTCGAAGGGATCACCAGCGCATTCTGCCCGCGACGGCGAGCCGACTCGATACCCGGAGCGTCAGCGCGGTTGGAGATGACGACCGCGATCTTCGCCTCGAGCTTGCCCAACGCAACATTGTCGGCGATGGCCTCAAAGTTCGAGCCACGGCCGGAAAGAAGGATGCCAAGGTTTTTCATGGTGACATGCGAATGATAAAGCCAGGTGGCCAGCTTGTCAGGGTTACATTAACGGTAACACGTCGTGTCCCGCCCTGCCTCCTCGCAGAAATGCCTGCGCGGGGATAAACATAGGAGCTTCTGTCGCACGCAACCGGGGAGATGAAAACCCGGCAGAGCGTGATTACTGCTGTGCCTGGAGCAGCGAATGGGTTACGGCGTGGACGGACAAGGCAATGCGATTGGAGACTCCAATTTTGCGCAGAAGCTGGGCCACGTGTGCCTTGACGGTGCGTTCAATGATCCCCAGGTCGTCGGCAATTTCGCGGTTTGAGCGTCCGGAGACCAGCAGTTGCAGCACTTCGCGTTCGCGGTGGCTGATCTTGTTTTGGCTGCGGGGCTGGACGCGGCGCAAGGAAATGGTGGCGCGCTCAATGAACAACGCCAGAACGCGACCCGGCAACCACACCGAACCGAGGTAAACTTCGCGCAGCGCCTTCTTGAATTCCTGGGGCGAAGCTGCTTCCGAAACGTAGCCCTTAGCTCCAGCAGAAACCGCCCGCAGAATGTCCTCGTCGTGATTTCCCGGTCCGGTTACGATGATGAGAATGCCGGGGCGCACCGCCTTGAGCGCGGACATGCCCGCATAGAACGCTGCGCCGCGATCAACCGCCATCAGCACCACATCGTCGCTGGAGCCGCGCAGCACCGAGCTTATGGTGGCGGCGCGCAACTGAATATCGTGCTCGCTGGAGAAGATCGCGCGCAGTCCCAGGTAGCGTACGGGATCACTTTCCACAACGGCGACGCGAACGTAATTGCACGATGATGGTTTCATCGAGTCGTCTGACTACGATTCTCTTATAGCATCTTTCGGGCCATATACATAGCTTAAAAGTGTAGGCAATGTATTAGCATCTAAGTGCTATATGACGCGCGAGCGGAAGAAGAATAGACATGTGCCGTATCATGTGCCGTATGAGGTAGGAGTTGTCATGGGACCCAATTTTTTTCGCTTTGCGGGATTACGACTGGCTTTCATCATTGGCTGCATCTGTGTGCCGGTGATGGGGAGATTGATGGCTGTCGCATCGCCTGCGCCTCAGGGGCAGCAGGCCGGTGAAGTGCAGACGGGGCCGATCGACGAGCCGCGCGGCGCTCAGCAAGAGCCCACCGGACCGCCCGTGGTTAAAGGCATTCAGGCGATCGTGCAGCGGGAAGCGAAGTGTTCCAAACGGCTCATCATCAACACTGACGCTTTGTTTGCGCCGGGCCGCTGGACGCTGAATTCGGAGGCGGTAGAAACCTTGGACGCGCTGGCCCCGTTGATCGTGAAAGCCGGCAAGCATCCGGTGCGGATCGAAGCCTTTACCCAATCCGCTGCCTCTGACCGCGACAACCAAATAGTGGCCGAGAAGCGCGCTATCACCTTGCGGGGCTGGCTGCGGAACCACGGCTACGTTCCGGAAAACACGCCGGTCGAGGGAATCGGCAAACACAGTGGCGCTCCGCCGAATACTGCCACCGCAGTAACAACGAAAACGGCCGTTGGCCGGGACTCCGCTCGCGAGGGGGCCGACGAGCGCGACGGCGCCTTGAATGACCAGCGGGTGGAAGTGTTGATCGACACCTGTCATTAGCGTGAGTCGAAGCGATAGAGCCGATATTTAGCCTGGGTTAGGCTGGTTTGGAGATCGCGTCATGGAGTGTGGCGGATCGTGTGTCGGGCGCCAGGTGGCACCGGCTTCGCTCTATCGACAAAAGGCACTTCCGTTCACCATGCGATTTTGCCCATCGGGGCCCCGTCCTCGCCATTCACTGCATACCCGCTTCACTCACCGAGGTGAGTTGCGACACTGCGCCGCGGCGCTCCCGCACGCGACAATTTCTCTATCGAGCAGCGCGGCGGTGCGCCCTTTATAATCCGTTTCCTATAACACCATTCATCCGCCGTCGCGCCTCCGTCACTCCCAGAGGTGAGCAGGAACGTGAGCACTCAGACGGTTTCTCCGGGAGTCAATGTGCCGGTATTGCCGGCCAACACTGGACGGCCGGCTTGGTCACCCCACAAGCGGGCGGCGCTGCGCATTCTGCAACCCGAGCTGACCTACACTGGCGCGCCCATTAAGCCGTTGCAAAAGGGCCTGCCCAAGCAGACCGATTCGCTCTGCCCGGAATGCAACATGGTGATCCGGGCGGACATCTTCGCCGACGGCGGCAAGGTGGTGATGGAGAAGCGCTGTGCCGAGCACGGGCAGTTTCGCGACATCATCTTCAGCGACGTCGAGCTCTACCTCAAGATGGAGGAGTGGAACTTCGGCGACAATCTCGGATTGTCGAATCCGCAAGTTGAGGGCGGCACGTCGTGTCCGGCGGACTGCGGCTTGTGCAGCATGCACACGTCGCACACCGCGCTGGCCAATGTTGACCTGACGAACCGCTGTAATCTCACTTGCCCGGTGTGCTTTGCGAACGCCAATGTTGCCGGCTATTTGTACGAGCCAAGCCTGGAGCAGGTGCGCGGGATGCTGGCCACGCTGCGCGGCGAGCGTCCGGTTGACGGGCGCGTGGTGCAGTTCTCCGGTGGCGAGCCGACCCTGCATCCGCAGTTTTTCGAGGTCCTGACGATGGCCCGGGAGATGGGCTTCACCCACATTCAGGCCGCAACTAACGGCATTGAGCTGGCGAACATTGAATTTGCGCGCAAAGCGAAAGCCGCAGGGCTGGCGACGCTTTATCTGCAATTCGACGGCGTCAGCGATGACATTTATCGCCGCGTGCGCGGTGAGTCGCTGCTCACCATCAAGATGCAAGTCATCGAGAACTGCCGCGCCACCGGCATGAAGATCGTTTTTGTGCCCACGATTGTGAAAGGGCTGAACGATCATCAGATCGGCGACATCGTGCGCGTGGCCATCGAGAACATCGACACCGTGTCGGGCATCAGCTTCCAGCCTGTTGCCTTCACCGGACGCATTGCCAAGCACGAGTTGCTGGCCAAGCGCTTTACCCTGTCGGATCTGGCGCGCTGCGTCAGCGAGCAGACCGGCATCACCCACCCGCGCGCCGACTGGTTCCCGCTGGCCTGCGTCACGCCGTTTTCCAAGCTGACAGCGGCGCTGCGCGGCACCGGCGTGCCCACCATCTCGTCGCATCCGCACTGCTCGCTAGGCACGTATTTCTTTGTGGACGAGCGGTCGAAGAAAGCCGTCCCCATCACGCGCTTCGTCGACGTGCCCAACATGCTGCAGGACATGGAAGAGTTGTCGCGCTCGGCTGGCAAAGCGCGCTTTAAGCTCTATAGCAAAGTGAAAGCCTGGAACGCCCTACAGAAGCACTTCAAACCGCAATCTGCGCCGCCGGGACTGACGTTCACGAAATTCCTGCAGACGCTGCAAGGCATGACCAATAAAAAGCTGGGCCGCGACGGCAAGGATGGCACCTTCACCTATCGCACCTTGCTGGTGGCGGGAATGCACTTTCAGGATGCCTACAATTACGACATTGAGCGCGTGAAGCGCTGCGTGATTCATTACGCCACGCCCGACGGCAAGCTGTATCCGTTTTGCACCTATAACTCCGGCCCATGCTACCGGGAGAAGATCGAGCGCCAGTTTTCGGTGCCGTTGGAGAAGAAGCAATTAGCAGTTAGCGACTAGCTAGTAGCTACTAGCCACTAGCTACTAGCTACTAGAAGCCACTCGCTGGCGCGCTTGAAGAAATAACTATAATTCACTGCCAACTTCTTCCCATTCCGGGATTACCCTTCTTGCGCTCCGCTCCCCGACCAGCTTCACGGGCCCGTCGCTCCAGAGTTTGCTTTGGCAGCGAACGGCTTGGTGCGGCTGGAGAATGCAGTTTGTCGTCAAGTCTAGACGAAAGCGTGCCGATGAAACGTATGGCGAGCTTTTTCCTGGGAAAAGGAGTCATACAATGATCCGAAAACTCACAGTGCTTCTCGCGATTCTTATGCTGGGCAGTCTGCTAGTTGTCGCCCAGCAGGATACTTCGAAGTTCGACGTGTTTGGCGGCTACTCCTACCTAAACGGTAGCAGCTCCGGAGCCAACGGCCGTTTCAGCCTGAACGGCTGGAACGGGCAGGGTTCCTTCAATTTCACTAAGTGGTTGGGAGGGACTGCCGATTTTGGCGGCTACTACGGTTCGCCATTTAAACTCAGCGCCCATGACTACACCTTCTTGTTTGGCCCAACCATCAATATGCGGACGCGGCACTTCACCCCCTTCGTTCATGCCCTGTTCGGCGTGGACCGTTTTCATGCCGCAGCTTTGGGCGGATCGATCAATGACTCCGCCTTTGCCGTGGCGGTAGGCGGCGGAGTGGACATTCCGGTGAAGGGTATATTCGCGATCCGCGCCGGTCAGGTTGATTGGGTGCGCACGGAGCACTTCAGCAACACGCAGAACAATCTGCGGGTTTCGACTGGAGTAGTCTTCCGCTTCGGCGAGTAATGCAACGGCTATAGGCAAGACAGGCGCACGTCCGCCGCGTGCGCCTCTTATTCTCTTTTCGGCGACAATCAGTGTCTAATCCGCCGGGACCAGCCTCGCCTTCGGCCAGGCTGCGCCCTTCGCGCGTGGCCGGCCCGGTCCGCAGGTGGTGCTACGAACGAATTCCGGCGCGTGGTCGTCGTCGCGCTTGAAGATGTAGGCGCGAATCTTGTAGCAGATGTCGTCCGAGGGCGACAGTGCGTTATCGGCGCGCGGTTCCGCTGGAGTCAGTTGGAAGGACTGGGGTGGTGCGCTGCTCTCCTCTAGCGGTGGAAGGTTCTCAACGGTCGCAACCATCGGCGAGGGTCCGGCCGACTGCGCCGGCTCGGCGGCTGTCGCTACGCCGGCCGACATGATCATCGACAGCAGAAAAAGGCTCGTCAGAGTCATGGGTAAGCCCTCCTGACGCGAATCATAGCACCGTCGCAGACGCCTAAAGAAGCGATTGGGACGAGTTGCAACAGCCGCGTCCGTTTCGGCCCTTACGCGGCGGGTTTGCGGCGCGAGCTTTTGGCCCCCTTGGCTACCGCCCTTACCTCGGATTCGCGCTGCGCGGCCTCGACGCGCTGCGGAGCTTTCTTCGGCACTTGCGCCAGGCTTTCTTTCAGCGCAGCCATCAAGTCGACGACCGGAGCCATCTTTTTCGCCTTCTCCACCGGCGTAACTTCTTCGCCTTCCAGACGAGCTTTGATCAGCGTCTTCAGGTTCTCTTCGAAGCTGTCGTGATACTTCTCCGGCTCGAAGTCGCCGGCCAGCGCTTCGATAAGCTGGTGTGCAACTTTCACCTCAGCGTCCTTGAGCTCGACATCGGGCCGGCCAAAGCCCTCCAGGTCCCGGACCTCGTCCTTGTAGTACATGGTGTGCAGCATCATGCCGCCCTTGTACGGACGCAGGAACACTGTGTATTCGCGGTTATGCATCGTCAGCTTGGCGATAGCGACGTAGTTGGTCTCCTCCAGCGCCTTGCACAGCAGCGCGTAGGGACGGCGGCCGGCTTCGTCCGGCATCACAAAGTAAGACGATTCGAAGTAGATGGGATCGACCTGCTCGGCCTTGACGAATTCGAGGATCTCCATGGCTTTGGCGGTCTTGGGCTCGATCTTCTTGATCTCTTCGGGCTCGAGGATGACGTACTCGCCCTTGCGGTACTCGTAGCCCTTCACGATCTCGTTGCGCTCCACCACCCGCTCGTCGTGCGGACACCAGAGCTGCTGCTTGATGCGCGTGTTGTCGTCGCGGTGGAGCATGTTGAACGAGATGTGGTTGCCGCGCGCGCCGGAGAACAGCCGCACCGGCATGGAAATCAGTCCAAACGTCAGATAACCAGACCACACGGAAGATGCCATAAAAGTCGTCCTTTTTCAGGCGAGATTGCTGCTGCAAAACTGGGCATAATATGATCCGGCGCTTCGCCGAGGTTCGTCAAGCGTTATTCTGCCGCCGGATCGCCCATCACCGTTATTCTTGAAACACCTGGACGCAAACCGACAACAACGTATTGGGATGAGATGCAGATTGTGGCAGAGTTTGCTGTATTCGCATCGGTCGCAGCTAGTTACCAGAGAATGATTCATGAATCAACTTGGCGCGATGCAGTCAATTACCTCAGGGGCTAAACGCCCGGTCGTTATAGGGCTCTGGCGGCACGGCTGACCCCCGGTGAAGCCGTGCCCTTTCAAAGACATGTTTATGAAACAAGCTCTAAAACCTACTGCGGCCATGCGATACTGAGCTTCCTGTGACAAGTCTCATCCATGCCAGGGATTTGCCTGCCGCGGCTGTGGCCATCGGATTTGCCATACTGGCTCGCGTTATGGGCGCGGTCACGGACGGCGGCGCGATGGCGGGTGTGGTGGCGGCCTTCGTTCTGATGCTGGCGGGCGGATTTGCCGGATTCATTCCACTGCTGACGCTCTTCCTGCTAACGGTGATCTCCACCCGCTGGGGCTATGAGCGCAAGCAGCGGTTGGGGGTTGCCGAGCGCAGACGCGGCCGGAGTGCGTCGCAAGTGACCGCCAACCTAGCCGCCGCGACTGCCTGCGCCCTGCCGGTAATTTGGTTTCCAGAGCTGAGCCAGCTAATGCTGGTTGGTGCGATGGCCGCGCTGGCCGAGGCTGCCGCCGATACAGTTTCGAGCGAAGTGGGCCAGGCCACGGCGCGCGGAGCTTACATGATCACCGACTTCCGCGATGTACCCATCGGAACCAACGGCGCCATCAGTGTGGAAGGCACCATCAGCGGATGTGTGGCCGCCAGCATCGTCTCCTGGGTGGGCGCCACCTCCGGTTTGGTGGATTGGCGCTGGACTCCCGTGATTGCCTTCGCCGGAATTGGCGGCATGTTCCTCGACAGCGTCCTGGGCGCGACCTGGGAAAACGCGGGCAAGATAGGCAATGACACGGTGAACTTCGTCAGCACAATATTCGCCGCCGACGTCGCGCTAATCGTGGCGCTGATCGTGGAACGCATGGTCGGCTATTAACGGGCTGCGGGGAAAGTCGTTGTCCTGGCGTGGAAGGGGCGCAGCCTTAGCTGTGCGCAGGTGTTGCCTCGGGAAGCGGGCCTGAGTTCCGCTCCGGCCAGGGCGGCAAGAGCTTCACCAGCACCCACAGGAACAGAAACGGAAGAACGGTCAGCACAATTGCTGTCAGCAAACCTTCGCGGGCGACAAAGCCCATCTTGTACGTGGTATATCCCAGGAAGCTCTTGGAAAAAAGCTGTCCGCCGATCACGACATTCCAGCGCATGGCGAAGATGCCAATCAACGTGAGGCATCCCGAAAGTACATAGAGCTGTTTGCGGACCATGGGGGCCAGCTTCAGTACCTGCGTCAAGCCCAGCAGGGTAATCGGCAAAAGTGTGCCTAGAAAGATCTGCAATACAACCTGCGAGAAGTAGAGCCGGGTATGGACCATAAAGTCGAGGCTGCGAAACGATTCGTCAGCTTCGTAGATGCGGTGAACCAGGTCCAGCATCTCCAGGCTGAAATCGATGACGAAGGTATAGAACAGGTACTTGGCGACCGTGTCGACGCAGTCCATGTCGATTGGCTCGCGCCGCATCGAGGTCACCAGCATGTACAGCAGCATCACCACCGCAATGCCGGAAACCATGGCCGAAAACAGAAACACCACCGGCATCAGCGGCGACGACCACCAGGGATTCGCCTTCACCGAGCCGAAGATGAATCCGACATAGCCATGCAGCAGAAATGCTGAAGGGATGCCGATTACGGTGATTAGCCAGCCGGCGCGCTCATCGACGTGCAATGCGTGCGGGCTGATGTTGGTCGAGCCCAGTGTTAGTATGCGATAGATCAGCCGCCTCCAACCTGTAGTGGTTTGCGACAGCAGAACGATGTCCCGCCGGTAGTCGAGCCAGATCTCCAGTACCAGCACGGCCAGCAGATACCACAGGTACACGAAGCCGAACATGGCCATGGCCGAGGAACGGTGCGGCGTCAGATACATCTCGAAAGACCGTTCCGGATGCCCGAGGTGCAACTGTAAAGGCAAGGGCGCGACCAGCAGGAAGGCCAGTGCGGTCAGCAGTGCAAGGCGATACGTAGGCTTAACTGCCTGCACCTGAAATACGCGTTCGAGCGACGCCAGAATGAATGCTCCGGCCACCAATCCGGTGAGAAACGGATACAGGACGATCAGCACGCTCCATTGCAGTTCCACCTCGTTGGGGTACATGAATCCTTGCACTGGAATCTGCACAACCGTCTCCTTATCGCACCGACCCATCCAGGCCGTTGTAAAAGCACTTTGAACCTGTCGCCAGGTACGGCTTCAGAATCTGCACACTATGTGTGCGCAGGAATTCGTGAATTGGGTCCTTCGGGTTCTTCAGATTGGCGAGCTGGCGCGCGCCTGTGGGACAAGCTTCGCAACACGCGGTGGTCAGTCCCTTGGTGATCCGGTGATAGCAGAGCGTGCACTTGTTCGCGGTCTGCGTTTGCGGATTAATAAAGCGGCAGCCATAGGGGCAAGCCTGCACGCAATAGCGGCAACCCAGGCAGTATTTCTGGTCGACCAGCACCACGCCATCGGGACTGACGAAAGTGGCGCCCACCGGGCATACCTGCGTGCACGGGGAATCCGCGCAATGATTGCACATTTTGGGGACGAAGAAATTCTTTCCCCCGGTCTCCTTCGAGGCGGGAAATCCTTCTTTACCACCGTCGGGTGAATCCACCTTGGGATACTCCATCTGCCAATCCTCGACGTGGTAGCGCTCGACCCAGGTGCGGTAGTAGCCGTCAGGAACATGGTTCTCCAGTTGGCAGGCCCGAACGCAACTGCCGCAGCCGATGCACTTAGTGATGTCGATGAGCATGGCCCACCAATGTTCCGCCATGTCGTAGTTGGGAGAAGCTTCCGGCGTCCCGGCCAGTACATACTTCCAGGCAACGGCGGCGGCGGGCAGAAGAACGAGCATGCGACGGCGGGTGATATTCATTGGCTGCCTCCGGTACCGATCGCCGGACTGTGCGGCTGATGGCAGGTATTGCACGCCGCTCCGCCGGAATGCTCAGCGGCATCTACTTGGGGAAAAGTCGCGGGCTTGGCGATATTGGCCTGGTGGCAACGAACGCAGAGGACAGCCGTATCCAGCTTTGCCGGCACCACGGATCCAGGGTCGTCGTCGTGCTTGGCTTGCGGCCCATGGCAGGACTCGCAGGCTACGCCCTTGTGCACACCCTTGCTCTTCACATCCAGAACATCGCTGTGGCAGGTCTCGCAGGTTTGATGACCGGCGTAGGAGAGGGGCAGAGCTGCGATTTCGCCGATGGCGTCGGCGCGGTAATGTCCGTAACGGCCGAAGCTGTGCGGCACCAGAAGACCCCGCAGCGCCAAAAACGCGACGAACCCTACCAGGAAAACTGCTGCCACACGGAACAAGTGCCCCGCATCTTTGAACGCCTTCATAGCTTGAGTCCGCAAGAAATGGCCATCAGCCCTGGGCTCGGCGCACATCTCCCTAACGATGCCGCCGGAGGAAAATGATTCCAATCCTTGTGCTAGAGGTATAAGACAGACGCCAGCCAAGACGCGGTGTTCTGGGTCACAGGCGGTCGTGACCTCAGTCACTGAGGCATCGGCGAGGGCGGTACGACTTTACCCGCGCCGGCAGGAGTACGACGCTTGGCGAAAGGCCGAGGAAATCTGCTTTCACCTCTGGTTTTGCGGAGCCCCGGCAAAGCTTGACGGAGTGTGGCCGGTGCTGTGACTAGAAGCAGGCTTGGCTTTCTTCGATTTTGACTTAGAAGCACTTGCCGCCCAATCCGAAAGCGCCTGCCACTGCGAGCAAGTGCTGCCCGACTGCTTCACGCAGACATCGAAGGCGTACACCGGATGAATCTCCCAGCCTGACATCCGGCTCGGATCGTCGTGAGCAGAGAAGCCTTGCTCGCCGCAAATCTTGTGGTCTGCGTCATACATAAGCTGGCCGGAGACGCGGACCAGCGTGGTGTGACCGATCTTCTCCAGATTGGTTACGGTCCAGCTCGCGGGCCGGTAATGCGGCGTCATCTCGGCGCTGTTGCTCTGGCATTCGTTGGTAGTTCCTGACTGCGGCACCAGGGCGATGTGAATGTCGTTGGAAGCTTCGTCGTCCTTTACGTCGCAATTCACACTCTCACCGCTGGTGAGGTCCGCATAGTGGGCCTCGAGCACGAAGCCGACAAACTGGACCGCCGTACCCTCACCCAGACTCACAAAGTCGGAGCGGCTGGTCGGCACATTTTCCGGAGACCATTCCGAATATCCGGGCAGCGCGGCCACCTTCTGCTGCTTGCCAAGCAAGTCCGGTTGTGTAATCGTCTGATATCTGGTGCCCGCGCAGAAGTTATTCTTGGTCTGGTTCTGCACCGCCGATCCGCCTTTGCCGGTGCCAGCAAGCCCGCATGAACTATCGATCGGGTGCTGCATCTCAATTGCCTGGAATGGATGGCAAGTCATGGGAAATTTCTGCTGGCCAGCCGCGAACGTGCAAAGCACCATCGTGATTACCACAAGCCACTGCAACCTCATACGCCCTCCTAACCGCAATACATCGCTGTCCTCTTGCGGTCGATTTACTGGTTTACGTACCCGAGTTTGCTGCTCAGTCTCCCGCCGCTATCGCAGGCGCGATATCTTCCACGTCCACAATGTTGGTCGGATACTTGCCGGTATAGCAGGCGGTGCAGTAGAAATGCTCATCGCCTTCGCCGGCGGCCTTGCGCAGGCCCTCCAGCGAGAGATAGGCCAGCGAATCGGCGCCAATGTATTCGCGAATCTCTTCCACCGATTTGTTGGCCGCAATGAGCTGGTTCTTCGACGGCGTGTCAACTCCGTAGTAGCACGGCGAGATGGTCGGCGGGCAGGAGATGCGCATGTGCACCTCTTTCGCGCCGGCGTCGCGCACCATGCGCACGATCTTCTTGCTGGTGGTGCCGCGGACGATGGAGTCGTCGATCAAGACGACACGCTTGCCCGCCAATACATGACGCACGGGATTCAGCTTCAGCTTTACGCCGAAATCGCGCACCCGCTGTTCCGGCTCGATAAAAGTGCGGCCCACGTAGTGGTTGCGGATCAATCCAAACTGGATGGGGATGCCGCTTTCATGCGAGAAGCCCATCGCCGCGGTCACGCCGGAGTCAGGCACAGGAACCACGATGTCAGCCTCTACCGGTGACTCGCGTGCCAACTGGCGGCCCATGGCGTCGCGCGTCTGCTGCACGGCGCGTCCGAAGACCATGCTGTCGGGCCGCGAGAAATATACATGCTCGAAGATGCAACTGGATTGCGGCTGCTGCGCCGAATAGAAGCGCGAATGCACGCCCTCCGGGCCGACGATCACCAACTCGCCCGGCTTGACTTCGCGCTCATACGCCGCGCCGATCAGGTCGAAGGCGCAGGTTTCTGATGCGAAAACGACCGTGTCAGCGCTACGCGCCGCTTGTCCTGAGATGCGGCCCATCACCAGCGGCCGAAAGCCACGGGGATCGCGTGCGGCGAAGATGCGGTCGGGCGTTAGCATCACCAGCGAGAACGCGCCTTCCAGGCGGCGCAGCGAATCGGCCATGGCATCGGCCAAGGTCTCTTCGCGCGAGCGCGCGATGAGGTGGACGATGACCTCGGTGTCACTGGTGGTCTGGAAAATGGAACCTTGCTGATCCAATTGCGCACGAATCTCAAGCGCGTTGGTGATGTTGCCGTTGTGTGCCAGCGCGATCTTGCCTTTGTTGCACTCCACCATGATGGGCTGCGCGTTGAGCAGCGCGGAATCGCCGGTAGTGGAGTAGCGGGTGTGACCAATGGCGAGCGAGCCGGGAACGCTCGCCAAGGCGTCGGCAGTGAAGATGTCGGAGACCAGACCCATCGCCTTGTGCAGACGAAGCAGCTCGCCGTCGGAGGCCGCGATACCGGCCGACTCCTGCCCGCGATGCTGCAGCGCATACAGGCTCAGGTAGGCGAGCTTCGACGCCTCGGGATGGCCGTAGATGGCCACTACGCCACATTCTTCACGTAGCTTGTCGGATGGAATCAGCATCGCTCACCTGATCGAAAGTTAACTCTTCTGCAGTGTCTCTGGCACCAGCCGCTCTTCGGTCTCCACGTGCAAGGCGCGTTGCAGAGCGCTAGCCCACGCGTCATGCAACTCGGAGACGCTCGCCGCAGCGGCGACTTCACCCGCCACTCGGATTTCTAACTTATCGGAGATAGTACTACCAATGGCGACCGCTGCGAGGCCAAACCTTGCCGCTACTTCTTGGATTCTCCCCACGTTTTGCGGGTCGCATGAAATGAGGATCCGGCTGGCGTCCTCGCCAAACAAAACGAACTCGGGCACGAGCCCGTACGAATTAAGGTCTACCTGTGCGCCGATGCCACGCGCGAAGCCGCATTCCGCCAGGGTTACGGCCAAACCACCCTCCGAGCAATCCTTGGCCGACTCGATCAACCCCACTCCGATCATCTCCACAATCGCCTTCTGCAACGCGGCTTCTTTTTCCAGCTCCAGCGACGGCGGAAAGCCCCAGACTTGGCCGAGAATCTCCTTGGCGTACTCCGACGAACCGAACTCCGCTTCGACATCGGAAGCATCGCCCGGCTCCGATCCATGCAATAGGATTAGAGCGCGGCCGGTTTCGCGAAAATGCGGCGCGGCAGCCTTGTGGACATCCTCCAAAATGCCGACCACGCCGATGACCGGAGTCGGGTAGATGCCCTCGCCCAGCGTCTCGTTGTAGAAGCTGACGTTGCCACCGGTGATGGGGGTCTCCAGCTCTTCGCAGGCCAGCCTCATGCCGTCGATGGTCTGGGAGAACTGCCACATGATGGGCGGCTTCTCAGGATTACCGAAGTTCAGGCAGTTGGTCGCCGCGATGGGAGTTGCGCCAGTGCAGGCCACGTTGCGCGCCGACTCCGCCACGGCGTGCATCGCGCCCAGCTTGGGGTCGAGATAGCACCAGCGGCTATTGCCGTCGAGCGCCATCGCCAAGCCGCACTGCGTTCCCTTCACGCGAATTACGCCGCCCTCGCCCCCCGGCCCTTCGACCGTGTTGATCTGCACCATCGAGTCGTACTGTTCGAAGACCCAGCGCTTGGAGCAAATGTTCGGGCTGGCCAGCAGGCGCTTCAGCTCTTCGGTGAAATCGGTCTTCTCGCCCAGCGCGACCTTCTCCGGAACCTCGCGCGGCACCGGCGGCTCCCACCGTTCCAGCGGCCGGCGATAGAGCGGCGCATCGTCGGTTAGCGCGGCGTTGGGGATTTCGGCGACGACTTTGCCATGCTCCAGCACCCGCATCGTCGGCTGGCCGATCACGTGGCCGATGGCAACAGCGTCGAGTCCCCACTTCTGAAATACGCGGAACACTTCGTCTTCGCGACCCTTTTCCGCGACCAGCAGCATACGCTCCTGCGACTCGCTCAGCATGATTTCGTAAGGAGTCATGCCGGTCTCGCGCTGCGGCACCAGGTCGAGTTCGATCTCCAGCCCCACGCCGCCGCGTCCGCCCATCTCGCAAGTTGAGCAGGTCAGTCCTGCTGCGCCCATGTCCTGAATGCCGACGACCGCGCCGGTCTGCATTGCCTCAAGACACGCTTCCAGCAACAGCTTCTCCAGGAAAGGGTCGCCCACCTGGACATTCGGGCGCTTGGCTTCGGACTCTTCGCTGAACTCCTCGCTGGCCATGGTGGCGCCGTGAATGCCGTCGCGGCCAGTCTTAGAGCCGACATAGATGACCGGATTGCCCGCGCCCGCAGCTCTCGCGTAGAAGATCTGGTCGCGCCGGACCAGCCCGAGGGCGAAGGCGTTCACCAGCGGATTGCCGGAGTAGCAGCTTTCGAATTTCACTTCGCCGCCGACATTGGGCACGCCGAAACAGTTCCCATAGGATGCAATGCCGCTGACCACGCCTTCCAGCACGGAGTGGTTCTTGTGCAGGGTCTGCTGGTCGATGCCGGGTGCCCCATCCTTCCCGCCTTCGTTTGGCGGGAGGGTGGGCCTGGTGATCGGGCCGAAACGCAATGAGTCCATGATGGCGACAGGGCGCGCGCCCATGGTAAAGATGTCGCGCAGAATTCCGCCGACACCAGTAGCCGCGCCCTGGAACGGCTCGATGAACGACGGGTGATTGTGCGACTCGATCTTGAAGGCGCAAGCCCAGCCGTCGCCGATGTCGATGATGCCGGCGTTCTCACCCGGCCCTTGTACCACGCGGCGGCTGTGCGTCGGCAGGCGCTTCAGGTGCACGCGCGACGACTTGTAGGAGCAGTGCTCGCTCCACATGACGCTGAAGATGCCCAGCTCGGTGAAGGTGGGCTCACGGCCCAGCGCCTTCAGGATGCGCTCGTATTCTTCCGGTGAGATGCCGTGGTCGCGTAGCAATTCTGGAGTGATGGTAGGTTCTTTGGCGACGGTGGGAGCGCTTTCCACTAAGTTCATGGCGAGGAAGGAAGTTCCATTGTCGCATGTCGAACGCGGCGGGGAAAGAAATTAGCGAGGGATCGGTTTTGTGCGGGAAGAGGTTCGGCGGCTACCTGTTCGTGCAAAGTAAGCGAGGCACTCGCGAGCCTGCCGCTCAGCAGAGCTGCGAAGAAGCCATCCACCGCGTCAA
>JBEKQY010000042.1:0-6549 GCA_049519235.1 Candidatus Korobacteraceae bacterium
CGTCTTCATCGTCGGCACACCGATTGCCCTGGGCGTGCTGGTGCGCGGCTGGGTGCACAATTTTCTGGCGGCGGACATCGCCTTCGAAGGCGCGATCCTGATGGGCGTCATCGGCGGCCGCCTGGTGGGCACTGCCGGAGGCATACTGGTGGCGCTGCCCTCGCTGCTGCTGGGCGAGTGGCTGACCATGCCGATGTATGTTCTGGCCGGCGCCTCGGCCGGTTTTCTGCGTCACATTGCGCAGGACCGCGAAGCTATCTGGTCATTCTCGCCGCTGTTCGACCTCAACATCTATCACTGGCTCCGGCGCAGCATTCGCAAGTCATTTATCGACTGGCAAACCTCGTTTTTCTTCCTGATCGTCGTCCTTGAGTTCATTCGCATCCAGCTGCATCATGCGTTCCCGCGGCGCATTTTCGCGCTGGTTTCGCCGAACCTGTGGGTGACCCTGGCCATCTACGCCGGCACGGTGATGGCGGTGGCGATTGCGCTGAAGGTGCTGAACAATGTGCGCATCGAGATGAAGCTGGAGCAGCAGGAACGGCTGCTGCTGCAAGCGCGCATGGAAGCGCTGCAAAGCCAGATCAATCCGCACTTTCTGTTCAACACGCTGAATTCGATTTCGTCGCTGGTGCGGGCCGATCCGGACTCGGCGCGGGTCATGATCGTGAAGCTGGGCAACATCCTGCGACGCTTGTTGCGTAAAGGCGATTCCTTCGTGCCCCTGCGCGAAGAAGTGGAGTTTCTTGACGATTATCTCGACATCGAGGTTGCGCGCTTTGGCCACGACAAGCTGAAGGTGGTGAAAGAGCTGGAGCCGGCCTCGCTCGATCATCTTGTGCCCAGCATGATTCTGCAACCGCTGGTGGAGAATGCCGTGAAACATGGCTTCTCGGCAAGAGTGGAGAGCGGCAGCATTTACCTCCGCAGCCGCCGTGCCGACAATCGCTTGGTGCTTGAGGTGGAGGACGACGGCGTGGGCATGCCGCTCGATGGCGCCAGCGCTTCATCCGGGACCGGCATCGGAATGCAGAACGTCACCGAGCGGCTGCAAGTGGTGTACGGAGATGCAGCGGAGATTACGGTTGAGAGCCAGCCCAACCGCGGCACCCTGGTGCGGCTGGTGCTGCCGGTGCTGAACGCCGAGGAGATGGGCGGCTCGGTAGTAGGCGCGATTTACGAGGAACGGTCCAACACCGCGCGGTAGTGCTTTTCATACAGCGGAATGATTTTGCTGGCGCAGAACCTCGCCTGCGCACTGGCTCGTGCCTGCTCACCCATCTGCTTGAGCTTTGCCTCATCGGACAGAACCTCGATGGCGTAATTCGCCATCGTCTCCACATCGCCGACGGCGGCCAGAAATCCGGTCTTGCCGTGATCGATGACCTCCGGCACGCCCCCCTCCTTGGTTGCGATAGGGACGACCTCACAGGCCATGGCTTCCAGCGCAGCGAGCCCAAACGACTCCAGTTGGCTGGGCAGGAGCATTACGTCGGCGACCCCCAGCTTTTCGTGAATACGGTCCTGCTTGCCGAGAAAATTAACCTTGTTGTGGATGCCCTTGTTGACCGCCAGCCACTCGGCGCGTGAGCGCTCGGGGCCGTCGCCGATCATGAGCAGCCGCGACGGGACTTTCTTCTGCACGCGGTCGAAGATTTCGATGACGTCGGGAATGCGTTTTACCGGCCGGAAGTTCGAAAGGTGGACCAGGATCTTCTCATCCGCGGGGGCATATTCGGCGCGGCGTTGTAACACCTCGGGCGTGCGCTCGTAGAGATCGCAGTTCACGAAGTTGGGGATGACCTCGATCGGCGTTTGCACCTCGAAGACCTCCAGGGTGCGTTGCTTCAGATAGTTGGAAATGGCGGTGACGCCGTCACTCTGGTCGATGGAGAAGCGGGTGATCGGCAGGTAGGATGGATCGGCGCCAACCAGCGTGATGTCCGTGCCGTGCAGGGTGGTGACGTAAGGTAGCCGCCGGCTATTCCGCGCGTGATCGCAGCAGAGCATCTGTCGCGCCAGCATCGCACTGACCGAATGCGGAATGGCGTAGTGCACGTGCAGCAGGTCAAGCTCGTAGATTTCGGCGACCTCGGCCATGCGCGTGGCCAGCGCCAGGTCGTACGGGGGATACTCGAACAGTGGATAGCGCGAGACCTCAACCTCATGGTAGTGGATGTTGGGCTGCGGTTCGGTCAGTCGAATGGGCTGCGAGTAGGAAATGAAATGCACCTGGTGACCGCGCTGCGCCAGCTCCAGTCCAAGCTCGGTGGCAACGACGCCACTGCCGCCGTAGGTGGGATAACACGTTATGCCAATTCGCATCGTCTGCCTGCACTCGTCGCGGGAGCCTGATTCTTCTTGCCCGCGGTTTACAGCGCTACCGGAGATTGGATGGATTTGTGGCGAGGGAGATTCAGCAGCCCGTCTCAGGGAGAGAGCGCTTCAAGACAATTCAGGGAGCAGCATTACGATACCCTAGCGGAATGCCGGCAGCGCGAATCCAACTTATCCGAAGAAAGCCCTGACAATTAATTGCAGGGGTAAAATTCCAAGTAACGTTCGTTCGAATTTGCTGGGAATTAAGGTTGGACGCTTATTGGGCGACCAAGCGCAAAGGGGACGGGCGCTGTCGAGTGCGGCGGGCGATCAGCCAGCTAGCACTGGTCGTCGGCCGCCTGCCAGTAGGGCGAGCGTTTCTTCGACCCAGTGGGCGTACGGGGCGCAGTTGACTCTCTGCTGCCGCTGAAGCGCTCCACGATGGCCTGCTTCATGTCCTCCTTTTTGATCTTCGATACAAGATCCGGAGTCAGCGCCGGGGCTGCTGGCCCATCTTCAAGAACAACATTGTTTTTCCGCATTCTTCCTCTCAATTCACTTCAGTTAACTGGTGCTAGCCGGGGCGTCGCTTTCCCGGAGGGTCAGCACCGGGCACGGCGACTCGCATATGAGTTCATAAGCATGGGGAAACATCAAGCGATCCAACACACTGCTGGAGCGGCGGACACCGATGACGAGAAGATCGGCGTCCACTTCGTTCAAAGCATGCAGGATGGCCGGAACCACCGGTCCAACTTCGATTTGGACCGAGTAATCGACGGCCTCGGCTTCGCTCCCCAGCAAATCTGCCAGCCGCAATTCGATTCCACGCTTGATGGCGGCCTGGTCGGGGAGATGTTCGAGTTTCTTTCCATCCACGACATGCAAGAGGGTCAGCCTGGACTTGTTTTCGCGCGCCAGCATGGCAGCGTAGCGCGCCGCGCGCGCAGAAGCAGGCGTGAAGTCAGCCGCAACCACAATCGTTCGCGGTGCATGATCGCGGGTTGAGCGGCGCAGGTGAGGCCCGAGGGTCAGCACCGGGACCGGCGATTTCCTGAAGACCCGCTCGGCAACCGAGCCGATGAGAGCTTTGCCCAATCCGCCCCGGCCATGGGTACCAACCACGATGAGGTCAATGTGCTTCTGGTGGACAAAATCCAGGATGGCCTGCGCCACGTCGCCTTCCAGTAAGTAAAGGTGGTAATTCTCACCCTGAGCGGGCGAATCAGTGCGCCGCAATTCGGCATCCAGTTGTTCCAGGTCGCGATGGGCAGCGTCCTTGGCAGCGACGTAGGCGTCGGGACCGGCGAGTAGAAACTGGTCGGTGGGGATGACGAAGACCACGTGGGCCTGCGCGCGGTAAGCCTTTGCCAGGTGTAAACCGAAGTTAAGGGCGGCGTTAGAGCAGCGGGAAAAGTCTGTCGCGATGAGCACATTCTGAATGCCCACGCGGACCGCTGTGAGCTGTGCCGTGGCCATGCTGCGACCATTCTCCCCACGCGGTGGGGCTGTTCCTGGAAGCTGTTGCCGGGCGCTCCGATGAGGGGCGACCGGCGACTGCAATTGACTTGCTGTTATCTTTGTAGCGCGATGCCCACGGAAACGCTGTGACGCAGGTCAAGTGCAGGAGTGACGGAGTACCTTTACCGGAAAGAACCACCAGCCGCCGATATTTCGGGGCTGCTGCAAAGGTCTAGCAAGGAGATTTGGTTGCGACAGCGAAGAACTTAGATGGAGAGCGAAGGAGAGGCCCTTGCCGACGGCCGTTAACTGGTCGCGGCGCGAATGATTGCCAGGCAATCCTGTTTATCCTTGCCGCACTGCACCATCGCGACAAAGTTCGCGCTGCTTCCCAACCTAAATTGCCGCGACATCTTCGAAATCAGGGCATCACCGATGGTGTGTTTGGGACCATGGGAGATCTTGGTGCGAGATAGAATCTTCTCGCCCTCCCACAGCACATATCGGATGTGGTCTTTACCGCGTTCTTCCACACAGCCCATCTTTTCCTTGAGCGCGCTGCCCACTTTGTCGGAGTCGAGAGATGCCATTCTGTCTAGACTGGTTCCATGTACTGGCGGAATCGCTCCAGCTCTGCGCCGAGCGCAGCAGACAAGCTAGATTGATGGCTTTCGAGAAACTCAAACTCATCGACCAGAACGCGGAGAAAACCAGTTACTGCTGCTCCGAAGTCGGGGCCGTAGTGGAACACGCCCGTGCCTGGTTCGGTGACGATAAAAGCTCCGGATTCGTCCCTTTCGATTTCAATCAGCAGCGGCTTTTTCAACTTATACGGCACATTGGGTAGCTGGTAGATTGCCATGGAAGCCGTCGGCTCCGCCGGTATGATCGCGTGAGTACTCATGTCCCAATACGAGCCAATACAAGATTCGACGAGATCACTCTAGCACATTGTTACGGCAAGCTGTGGCTTGCGTCCGGACCTCGTAAACAGCCACCTTACCATCATGCGGTCGCGGCCGGCGCCTTCCCGCGCTCGCGCAAGGACTCTACAATCACGTACAGCACCGGGATGAAGAACAGGTTTAGCGCGGTGGAGACGATCATTCCGCCGAAGACAGTGGTGCCCACGGAGTGACGGCTTTGCGAGCCGGCGCCGCTGGCGAAGACCAACGGCAGCACGCCCAGGATGAAGGCAAACGAAGTCATCAGGATGGGACGCAGGCGGATTCGGGCCGCCTCAACCGCAGCTTCCTTGATCGAGAGTCCCTTGTGGCGCAATTGTTCGGCGAACTCGACGATCAGAATGCCGTTCTTCGAAGCCAGTCCGATCAGCATTACCAAGCCGATCTGGCAATAAACATCGTTCAACTGGCCGCGCAAGGACTGCGCGATCAGCGCGCCCAGCATCGCCATCGGAACGCTAAGCATGATGATAAACGGCAGGACCCAGCTCTCGTACTGCGCTGACAGCGTCAGATAGACCAGCAGCAATCCGAGGCCGAAAAGCAGAAACGATTGCTTGCCTGACTTGATCTCTTCCAGCGAGAGACCCGACCACGAGTAGTTGAAGCCGAGGGGCAATTTCTGGGCGACTGTGTCCATGGCCTGGATCGCCTGGCCGGAGCTGTAGCCCGGCGCGGCCGAGCCGTCGACTTCAGCCGCGCGGAACAGATTGTAATGGGTGATGACCTGCGGCGAGGTTGACTCGCTGATGTTGACGACGTTGTCCAGCGGGACCATCTGGTTGGTGTCGGAGCGGACGTAGAACTCGCGAATATCGCGCGGCTGGCGGCGAAAGGTTTGATCGGCCTGGACGTATACCCGATAGGCGCGGTTGTTGAAGTCGAAATCGTTGACGTAGGCGGAGCCCACGTATACCTGAAGCGCATCGCTGATCTGCTGGATGGGAACCTGCAAGCTGCGCGCCTTGGAACGGTCGATGTTCACCACAAACTGCGGATCGTTGGCGGTGAAGGCGCTGAACAGGCCGCTGAGGTCCTTGCGTGAATTCCCTTCCCGCACCAGGTTCTGAGTGACGTTGTAGAGTTGCTCGACCGTATTGCCGCCTTCGTCCTGGACCTCGAAGGTGAATCCACCGAAGGCGCTGATGCCGGAAATTGCCGGTGGAAGAAACGGAACCGCTCTCACCTCAGTCAACTGGCTCAACGGCCCACGTAGGCGGTTGACGACGGCAGCGGCCGAATCCTGCTCGCCTTTGCGCTTATCGGCATCCGCCAGGTTCAGAAAGACCATGCCCGTGTTGGCGCCGCTGCCGCTGAAGCTGAAACCCACCACGCTGAAGGCGCCGGTAATGTCTTTTTCCTTAGCGAGGACCGCCTCCACCTGCCGCATGGCTTGCGAGGTGTACTCGGTCGAGGCCCCTTGCGGCGCTTGCACCGTGACCATGAACCAACCCTGGTCCTCGTCGGGAACGAAGCCGGTTGGCACTGTCTTGTACACAACGTAAGTTGCCCCCAGTCCTGCGAAGAACACCACCAGCACGAGGTAACGCAGTCGGAGCGCTTTCTTCGCGCTGTAAACGTAGTAAGCCGTGGTGCGGTGGATCACATGCTCGACGCCGCGAAAGAAGATGTTTTTCTTGCCCGTCTCCGGCCGCAACAGCAAAGCCGAAAGCGACGGAGTGAAGGTCAGCGAGTTGAAGGCAGAAATGGCAATGGAGAATGCGATGGTCAAGGAGAACTGCTTGTAGAGCAGTCCCGTGGTGCCCGGAAAGAATGCAACCGGCACAAACACCGCGACCAGCAC
>JBEKQY010000042.1:6560-27410 GCA_049519235.1 Candidatus Korobacteraceae bacterium
CCAAAGAGGTCGCAACCACTGCACCGGTCACTTCACCCATCGCTTCCGAGGCGGCAAGATGCGAATCGCAGTGCTCCTCGCCGATGTGGCGCTTGATGTTCTCGATCACCACGATGGCGTCGTCGACCACCAGTCCGGTGGCCAGCACGATGCCGAACAGCGTCAGCGTGTTGATGGAGAAATCCAGCAGCCGGATAAAGGCGAAGGTCCCCACCAGCGAGACCGGTATGGCGACGGCCGGAATCAGCGTGCTGCGCCAGTCCTGAAGGAAGACGAGCATCACCAGCATGACGAAGACGATAGCTTCAACCAGCGTCTTCAGCACTTCGCGAATGGATTCGCCGACGAAGGTCGTGGTGTCGAAGGCGACGGCGTAGCGCAGCCCGGGCGGGAAGTGCTTGGAAAGCCGCGCCAGTTCGGCGCGCACAGCTTGGTCCACGTCGAGAGCGTTCGCCGTGGGCAATTGGCTCACGCCGATGCCGATGCCGTTGTAGCCGTTATAGCGAAGCTTGCCGCTGTAGTCTTCGGCCCCCAGTTCGGCATGGCCAACATCGGCCAGCCGCACCAGTGCACCGTTGCTGCCCGGCTTCAGAATGATGTTGTCGAACTGCGCTACTTCGGTCAGCCGCCCCAGCGCCCGCACGCTGATCTGGTACATCTGCGTGGTGGCAGTTGGCTCGGCTCCAACCTGGCCGGAGGCGATCTGCACATTCTGCTGTTGCAGTGCGGAGACGACATCGGAAGCCGTGAGGCCGCGCGCCGCCAGCCGCGCCGGATCGAGCCACAAGCGCATGGAGTACTTGCGCTCGCCGAAGATCTGCACATCGGCCACGCCCGCAATGCGCTTCAGCGCGTCCTTCACATAAATATCGATGTAGTTGCTGACAAATTCATCGCTGTAGCGGTTATTGTCGCTGTAGAAACCCGCGGCCAGAACGAAGGATGTCGAAACTTTGTTGATGGTGACGCCGGTACTCTTCACCTCGTCCGGCAGGCGTCCCAGCACGCCCTGCACGCGATTCTGCACGTCAACCGCCGCCAGATCCAGCGGACGCTTCAACTCAAAAGTGACATTGATGGAGCAACTGCCATCGTTGCCGCTGCTGGAAGTCATGTAGCGCATGCCTTCCACCCCGTTGATGGCTTCTTCCAGGATGGTCGTCACCGAGGATTCGACGGCGGTGGCGTTGGCTCCGATGTAAAAGGCGTTTACGGAGATCTGCGGCGGCGCCAGCTCGGGGAATTGCGCGACCGGCAGAAAGGGAATGCAAACCGCGCCCGCAATCACGATGAACAGCGAGGTGACGGTGGAAAAGACCGGACGCTTGATGAAGAAATCGGAAAACAAACCGGACGCCCCTTTACCCGAGCAACCCTATTGTTCAATGCGGATGGCCATGCCATCGGCAAGGTTCTGGCCGCCGGCAACCACCACCTGGTCGCCGGTCTTCAATCCGCTGAGCACTGCATAGTCATTGCCCGTGATCTCGCCCAACTGCAACGGGACTTGATGGGCCACCAGCTTGCCATTGTCCTGCTGGGCGATGAAGGCGAAGAACTGTCCGCTGACACGGGTGACCGCGATCACCGGCACCGTAATGCCGGAATGGGTGCTCCACACAATCCGAGCGCGCACCAACTGCATGGCGCGCAGCACGTTGGCTGCCTGGTCGGCCGGCGCCTTTACCAAAACCGATTGCGTCCCAGTATCGATTTGCGGCGAGATGAAATCCACATTGGTACGCAATAGCACCTTACCGCTCTGGTCGACGACTTCCACCGGCGCGCCCATTCTGATATCGCGTGCGTGCTCCGAGGGAATTGGAATATAGACTTCCAACCCGCTGCGCTCGTCGATGGTGGTGAGCGCGGTGGTGTTGGTGACGCGATCGCCCACGTGGACGGGAACATCGCCGACAATGCCATCGGTGGGAGCGAACACGCTGTAGTACTTCAACTGCACCTGCTGCTGCGTAATCTGCGCGTCCAGCGCCTTCACGTCGGCGAGCGCACCGTCATAGGCCGATTGCGCCTGGTCCAGGTCCTGCTTGCTGACCACTCCGCCGGCGGCCAGCGCCTTGGTGCGCTCGTACTGCGACTTGGCCCAGGCCAGCGCTGCCTCTTTGGAGCGCCTCTGGGAATCGTAGTTGGAGACCATCGCCTGCTGCATGCGCGGGTCGATTTCCATCAGCGTGTCACCCTTCCTGACCAACTGGCCCGAGTGCACGTGGATGCCGAAGATCCAACCCTCCACGTCCGACATGATGGTGGCGGAGTGTCGCGACTTGATGGTGGCGACGTATTCAGAGGCATCGCCGATCGGCTGGTCCTGCACGGTTTGTACTTTGACCGGCGTGGCAGGAGGGCCCTGCGGAGCGTCGGCGCTGCTGCGACTACAGGCGGTGAACGCCAGCATCAGAGCGAGAGCTAAGCCGAAGATTGGGGCATTTACGCGTGAACCGCCCGAGGATGCCCTGAAACTGTGAAGTGCCATAAAGCTTTCGATTCGCGGGAAAACGAAATGATCCCGCGGTGACGGTTTTTCGATCCTCAATTCTACTCTGAGCTGCGCGATTGCGGGGGTCATGGCTGGAAAGATGAGATCAACTCACGATCGGCAGGGACGGGCGCCGGGAGCTGGCGAAGGTGCACTCGCCGCAGGTTGAACTGCCGGACGTGCGCCAGGCCCGATTTGCTCTGCACCCTAGTTTTCCTCACGATCCACAGGAATCCACATAACTGCACTAGGAATAGGCGTTGAATGCGCCGCATAGTGGGGCTAGAGTCGTAGGACGGTCGGCTTTGCGCATGGGAGGAAGCAGTTTCCAAAGATGGGCGCTTCGATTGACCGATTCGGGGCCGGAATTCGAAGGCAGAGTGCGGTTGGGGTTACTAATTAGGGCACTTATATATTTGCCTAATACATCGGTTCCTGCTACGCTATCCGCAGAGCGGCGTGATGATAACGGAGGTGCGCTGTAATGTTGGCACGCCTCCTGCAAATCTTGTTGCCGAATGGTGGCCTAACCTTGCACATGGTTGAAACCTATTTTGATGAAAGTATCCGGTCACGGCTTCTCTGTGTGTGCGGTTACATCATGGAAAAAGATGCTGCCATTAGCTTAGATAGCGAATGGCAAAAGGCTCTAAAAACATACAACCTGCCAGTTTTTAGAATGTCACCCTGTGCGAACGGCGCTCCTCCGTTTGATCGTCTAAGTATTGATGAAAGAATTGCACTAGAAGCATACCTCATAAATCTCATTCGAGCACATGTATCGTTTGGCGTAGCTGTGACCGTGGAAACCGATGTTTTTGCGGAGGTGATGCCTGCCTGCCCGGAAGTCGGCAGCCCGTATGCTTTCTGCGCCCACAATTGTCTAGTAGCAGTAAAGAGCTGGGCTGACCAATCCGACTATCATGGAACCGTCGCGCATTTTTTTGAAAGTGGTTATGCTAATGCTGCTGAAGCGAATGCACTCATGAATCGAATCGTCTCACTTCCAAAATTGCGCAAGACTCATAGATATGGGTCACATACCTTTGCACAAAAGAAAGATGTGAGGCCACTTCAGGCAGCAGACATACTGGTTTGGCAATCTGGAAAAGATCGAGAACGCAAAGCACAAGGCAAAACTCCGAGGAAAGATTTTGTTGCGCTTACTGCGCTTCGAAATGGTAAGCCGTTCCACAAAGTAACTCATTGGGACAGGCATCTTCTGAAAGAAATGGCTGATATACCGTTGAGTGGCTATTATCCGTTAACTCACGTGAAGTTTTAGGAAGGCCGTTCATTCTTCAGGTAGCGTATGCAGCACTTCTCCATCGAACGCCGCGATCATCCAACTAATGGTAGCCTCTTCGACGGCTTTCTTCAGTCGAGCCATTTCTATTCCGCTGATGCCAGCCTTGCCGCCCTTCAGTTGAATCAGGCGGATTTCGATAGCATCGGCATTCTTGCGACTGAGCCGAAATGCTACAGCATCAATAATGCCAGTTCGCGGAGAGCCAGTCTTGCCTTCAAAGAAGGCGAGCTTCCATCCAGTCTCTTTGCAATGGGCCTCCAGCGCGGCTTTGCTCGCGGCTTCCGCTGCCCGCGCTTTAATGAAAGCGCGTCTGCTGCGAATAGTCTTCCATGCTATGAGTGCGGCTGCTCTTTGATTACGCATAGGCGGTATTGTATCGCTTCTGAAGGGCATGGCATAATGAAGGAGTCATATGAAAACAAAACCGGTGACGCAGTTGCCAGAATGCCACGAAGGGCCGGAAGCATTTCGCCGGTTCGACGAAGGCACAAGACAGATTCTCTCTGTTTCGCATTCCACGCTTGTGCGCCGCGAACGTGCATACAAAAAGAAGTCCATGGCGAATCCGAATCGAAGAGGCCCAAAGCCGAAGGTCAAACCCTCGACTTAGGCCCGCGTTTTCCGCGCCAAGATTTAGTTGATCGTTTCTCCCACCTTGCCAGTGAGTTCCGCATAGGTAAGCCGTTTTCCGACGATCTCACGGACTCCCATATCAAAACGCTCAGCGGCGGTCATTTTCCGATAGTTGAAACGAAACGCCTGTTCGTCGATATAACGGAACAAGTGGAACGGCTCTACGCTGATATAGGTTCCATGCAGGCCGCGTTTCAGCAGACTCCAGAAGTTTTCCATGCCGTTAGTATGAACATTCTCATTTGCGTATTCGATGGCATGGTTGATAACTGCGTGCTGATAATCTGCGCTCAGACCTTCGTAAGACTTCAATTCGTCAGTGAAGATTGCAGCGCCAGCTTCGACGTGCTCACGGACTTGCTGCTGAAGTTCATGCTTGCGACGGCTATCTACAACGAACGCTCGCACGTTGCCGCCACGTTCCAGTATGCCCATGACTACGGTTTTATCTTTGCCGCCAGTTCCGGTGATGACGCGCTCACGTTTCGACTTGTGCATGTTGCGTGCTTTCCCGCCAATAAAGGTCTCATCAACTTCTACTTCTCCGCCGAGCTTGCCGCCATGCTTCCCTTGCTGAGCGAGCCGGATGCGATGCAACATGAACCATGCAGTTTTCTGAGTGACGCCAAGCGCACTCGCAATCTCGCAACTGCTGACGCCATTCTTGCAGTTGAGAATCATCCACATTGCAGGAAGCCACTTGTCCAAGCCGAGCGGCGAATCCTCGAATATGGTTCCGACTTTTACGGAAAATTGCCGCCGTGGATGCCGAACGCTACATTGCCAGCGCAACTGATTCTTGAGAAACCCGACGCTGGAACTGCCGCATCGCGGACAGACAACGCCGTTCTCCCACTCAGGGCGACGGGCAACAAGATAGCTCAGGCAGTGCTCAGGATTCGCGAAATACAGGATTGCCTGTTGCAGGGTTTTTGGTTCGTTTTCCATGCCTTGATAGTACGCCGGAATCGTGTATTAGTCAACTATATAGTTGCCCTAATTAGGGCTTTAATTGACTTGACTCCACCACTGCGATAGGCGCATGATGGGTTGGGTCGATTGATCTGCTGGGAAAGGAAAACGGTTTCCCGTGCAAGAAATGCCCAGAGAAGAAATGGTGCGACTCCGGCCATCGGGGCGCATTGTAAGTTGGGGTGACATGCAAGAGATTGCTGGTGACGATCTATATCTAGCCGCAACTGCACTACGTCAGCTCAGATATTTCTGGTCTACAATACCGCCCGAAGGTGACAGCGCATTTTCATCTTCCGAACCCGTATTGTCACAGAAACACCGGGAAGACGCCTGGAATACATTGGCGTTTGCAAAAGTGCAATTTTTAAACGCGGGCCTTGCTAACTCGGTCGCTGCCATAGATGAGCTTTATGGCCTCTTGCGGTCATGGACTATCCCAGCGTTTAGCGAACTGAAAGCATCCGACGCCATAGCAAGGCTAGACGAACTGGAGCGGGCGGTAAGAAGAGAACTGAGGGCCGTTCCTGTAATGTTCATGTCGATAAAAGATGCCGAACTATATAAGAATCCGATAAAGGATTGGGAACAAGTAATTCAGCGGTGGGACAAGACCAAGACGGACATCGAAGAAGCAGCACGTTGTTACGCCTGCAATCGCTATGCTGCGGCAATCTTCCACGCACTCCTCGTAGCCGAGTTCGGAGTTATCAAGGTGGCTGAACTACTCGGAGTGGCTGGCGACAAGCCCGGATGGAGTTGCGTAGAACGACTGCAAAAAATCATTGCCAAGAAGTATGAAGACCGCACTCCACTAGAACAGCAGCATTCTAACTTCTTGCGCGATACTATGCCGTTGATTGCTGCGACTAAAGACTGGAGGCACAAAATCACTCACGTTGACAATAGGTTGATATGGCTAGATACCGATTGGAGCCCACAGAGAGCAGAAGAAATCATGGTAGCGGCCCGCGCACTTATGCGACATATCTCGAAGGAGATGCCGTGAATCAAGAGAGCGACCCCGCAAGGTTCGATGCTGTCGTGCGGAGGATGATGTCTACTCCGCATGATGAAATCGTGCGGCGTGAAAAGGAATGGAAGCGCAAACGCAAACAGGCAAAGAAAAAGCGGGCTAGGACTTCGCCCGCTTCCCGCGCTTCAAACGGTAGGGATTAGAAAGGCGTCGCCTCCGCAGTCTTGCCAGTCAGCGAAGCAAAGCTAAGGCGCTTGCCGACGATATTGGAGACCACCATGCTAAACCTATCAGCATCGGTTACTCTCCGCTCTTTTGTAGAACGATTGTTGAAACGGAATACTTGCTCGTCAAGGTAGCGAAACAGATGGAATGGTTCAACACTCACGTAGGTTCCAGAGATGCCGCGCTTCAACAGACTCCAGAAGTTTTCGAGTCCGTTAGTATGAACCTGCCCGTCAACGTACTTCTCGGCATGGTCGATAACTTTGTGGGCGTAGTCCTGAGCGAGTCCGTCGTAGGATTTCAGAGCATCGGAGTAGAGCGCCGCGCCAGCTTCGACATGCTCTTTGACGACGGCATGAAGCGCAGTGCGCTTCCGATCTGCGACTACTACGGTGCGAACCTTTCCGCCACGTTCCAGTGCTCCGAACACAATGGTTTTATCTTTTCCGCCAGTACCAGTGATGCGACGTTCGCGTTTGTCGAGGTGCATGTTGCGAGCCTTGCCACCAATGAAGGTTTCATCAACTTCAACTTCACCGCTCAACTTGCTCCCAAGGGTTTCATCCTGCATGACCAAGCGAATCCGATGCAGCATGAACCAAGCCGATTTCTGAGTAACCTTTACATCGCTGGCAATCTCGTAACTGCTGATTCCGTTCTTGCAGTTAGTAATCATCCACGCTACGGTGAGCCACTTGTCCAGAGGGATCGCCGAATCTTCCATGACAGTCCCGACCTTGATGGAGAATTCACGCTTGGCATGATGCTTGGCGCAAGTCCAAGTCCGGCGATGCGCCCGAAATTTGACCTTATCGGAGCCACATGTTGGACAGAGAACAATGCCATTCGGCCAGCGCCGGACGGCCAGATAGTCGATGCAGTTATCGGGATTCGAGAAGTAGATGATTGCTTCCTGAAGGCTCTTTGGTTCGCTCATGGTCTTGCTCTCCATGAACAAAATCATAGCGCAAAATCATGGTGGAGTCAAGTAAATTATAGCCCTAATTAGGTTCGGCCTCTGGGTGGTAAAATCACAATATGTTGGGTTCGCCTCTTGACATCCACAAGATGTCGGGTGTAGTGTTCGTCAACAGTTTTTGATTTCGAGGTGTAAATCAAGGTTTCCTCCCCCTGGCAACCCGAGGCGGCAGAGGTGACCGCAGCGGTTGGTTGTTGGGCTCTTGAATGTGGTTTCGGCAGGTTGGGCAGGTCAAGGAAGTTGGGTCCGAACCGAGGGTAGTTCCTCCGAGGTTTGCGAGAGAGTTGTCGGGCTCCGAAGCGGTGGAAGTAAACGACCAACGACGTCATCGCCCAGACGATGGCATCTGCGGTGTCCTGGTTCTCAACAATCGCCGGTTTTGCGGGGTCCCCAGCAGACGCTGCTTCTTGCGTCTGCTGGGGTGACTTGGCGGTTGTTGGGGTGAAGGTGTTCCTTTCCAAGTCTGATTCGCTCGCCGGGGCCCGCGCTTCGGGTTCCCCAACAAACGCCGTGTTTGCGTTTGTTGGGGCCAGTGTGCCGCCGGCGGACATGTCTTGCGGTGACATGAACCGGGCGCTTCTTCTCTGCTGCGATACGCCAGCGAGAGAAGAGGCCCCCGCAATCTTGCAGCTCGGGGTTTGGGGGTAAGGAAATACGCATAAGTTTGACGGATTAGTAAGAGGCAGGAATTTGAGCTGAGATCTGTACGGTACGACAAAACATCATCAGGAGGTATCTATGAAAGGAACAACGATGACTGTCCGTACCGGCTTGGTATTTGTTCTGGCGGGTGCACTAGCCTACGGGGAGCAGCCGCATATCCAGCTTGAGAAGGCCATTCCTGATTCAACGTTTGACCCAGGTTTCTCCATTGTCGTAACTGGAGCGCCGCCACTCTCCGGCTCGACGGCAAGAATCGACGGCATTGCGTTTGCGGCCACGACGCAGATCGCGCAGTGGGAGACGCTACCAGCGACTGCGCCCTCCTACTCACCGCCCTTTAAGCAATCACCACGGCAGCGCGTGGTTCTCGAGTCCACAGCTGTAAATGTGCGACTCGCTTCGATTCGGGTACGCGGGCTACAGCAAACCAGTCGCAGGGACATCAAATTTATTAGGAGCATTTCACATGGCCGAAGTCACCAACATAACGACGACGACAACCACTGCATCCATCGCGCTTAAGAAGCGCGCGCCCGGGCTGACCTTCAAGCGCTACTTCACCAAGGCCGGCGTCTCGCCCTATGACGAGCTGGAGTGGGAGCTGCGCCTGGCACAGATCACCGACTCGCAAGGCGGCATCATCTTCGAGCAGAAAGATGTTGAGACGCCCAAGGACTGGTCGATGACCGCGACCAACATCGTGGCCAGCAAATATCTCCACGGCCCGCTGGACACGCCCGAGCGCGAGAGCGGCGTTCGCGCGCTCGTCACCCGCGTCGCCGAGACCATTCGCGACTGGGGCATCGCGGGCGGCTACTTCCGCACTGCCGAAGACGCGGCCATCTTCCACGACGAGCTCGCGCACCTGCTGCTCCAGCAGAAAGCCGCGTTCAATTCGCCGGTATGGTTCAATGTCGGCTGTGATCGCATTGAGCCCAACTCCGACGCCCAGAACTGGCACTGGAATCCCGAGACGCAGCGCGTGGAATACAGCGCTGTCGGCTACAAGAAACCGCAGTGTTCGGCCTGCTTCATCAACTCGGTGCGCGACTCGCTTGACTCCATCCTCACCCTCGCCAAGACCGAAGGCATGCTGTTCAAGTGGGGATCGGGCACAGGGACGAACCTGTCGCCGCTGCGCTCCTCTTCAGAGTCTTTGTCCGGAGGGGGGACTGCTTCCGGCCCGCTCAGCTTCATGAAAGGCTTCGACGCCTTCGCCGGCGTCATCAAGAGCGGCGGCAAGACGCGCCGCGCCGCCAAGATGGTCATCCTCAACGTTGACCATCCCGACATCGTCGACTTCATTGAGTGCAAGCAGAAGGAAGAAGCCAAGGCCTGGGCGCTCATCGAGCACGGCTACGACGGCAGCGGTCCCGACAGCGACGCCTACTCCTCCATCTTCTTCCAGAACGCCAACAACTCGGTGCGCGTTACCGACGACTTCATGTACTCGGTGCTGCGCGACAGCGAATTCCAGACGCGCTCGGTGAAGGACGGCCATCCGGTCGCGACCTTCAAGGCGCGCGAGATGCTGCGCAAGATCTCCGACGCCACCTGGCATTGCGGCGATCCCGGCATGCAGTACGACACCACCGTCAATCGCTGGCACACTTCCAAGAACACGGCGCGCATCAACGCCTCGAATCCATGCAGCGAGTACATGTTCCTCGACGATTCGGCCTGCAACCTGGCCAGCCTGAACCTGATGAAGTTCGCGCCCAACGGGACGTTCGATGTCGAGGCTTATCGCCACGCCTGCGCCATTATGATTACCGCGCAGGAAATTCTGGTGGATAACAGCGGCTATCCCACCGAAGCGATCGGCCGCAACTCGCATGACTATCGTCCGCTGGGACTGGGCTATGCGAATCTGGGTGCGCTGCTGATGGCCGCGGGCTTGCCCTATGACTCCGATGCCGGCCGCGACTACGCTGCCTGCGTCACCGCGATTATGTGCGGCGAAGCCTATCTCCAGTCATCCAAGATTGCCGAACTCTGCCAGCCGCTGGCCCCGGCGACGGAAAAAGTGGCCAGTGGTCAGTGGTCAGTGGCCAGTGTTGATGACCAAGGGGGACCGACTGACAACGGACAACTGGCAACCGACAACTCCGCTGGCCACTGGCCACTAGCCACTAGCCACTTCCCCGGCGCGGCTTGTCCCGGCTGGTACATCAACCGCGAGCCTTTCCTCGACGTGATCCGCATGCATCGCGCGTCGGTGAACAACATCAACCGGACGAACGTCCCCGCCGCGCTCTACGAAGCCAGCAAGGACACCTGGGACGAAGCTCTGAAGCACGGCGAGAAGTTCGGCTATCGCAACTCGCAGGTCACGGTGCTGGCGCCCACCGGCACCATCGGCTTCATGATGGACTGCGACACCACCGGCATCGAGCCCGACCTGGCGCTGGTGAAATACAAGAAGCTGGTCGGCGGCGGCATGATCAAGATCGTCAACAACACCGTGCCCACGGCGCTGTTCAAGCTCGGCTACACCGCCGACCAGACCAACGCCATCGTCAGCTACATCGACGCCACCGGCACCATCGAAGGCGCGCCCGCCGTCAAGAACGAGCACCTGCCCGTCTTCGACTGCTCCTTCAAGCCGACCAAAGGCACGCGCACCATTCACTATATGGGACACCTGCGCATGATGGCGGCGGCGCAGCCGTTCATCTCTGGCGCAATTTCCAAGACCATCAACATGCCGGAGAATGCGACTGTGGAAGAGATCAGCGAGGCCTACATCCAGGCGTGGAAGCTGGGGCTGAAGGCAGTCGCGGTCTATCGCGATGGCTCGAAGAAGGCGCAGCCGCTGAGTTCGATGGGCTCGGCCACGGCGAAGTCTTCCAACACGGGCGCGGTTGCGGCCGCTGCACCGGTCGAGGTGGTTGACGAATCGGCCGCGCCGCCGCGCGCCGTGCGTCATCGTCTCCCCGACGAGCGCCTCTCCATCACCCACAAGTTCAACGTGGGCGGACACGAAGGCTACCTCACCGTTGGCCTCTACAAAGACGGAATGCCGGGCGAGATCTTCATCACCATGGCCAAGGAAGGCTCAACCGTCAGCGGCCTGATGGACAGCTTCGCCTGCGCCGTGTCGATCGGCTTGCAACACGGCGTGCCGCTCAAACTGCTGGTCGAGAAGTTCGCGCACACCCGCTTCGAGCCCAGCGGCTGGAGCCGCAATCCCGACATCGGCTTCGCCAAGTCGATCATGGATTACATCTTCCGCTGGCTACAGTTGCGCTTCCTCACCGGCCAGCAGCAGGCGCTCTTCGACGGCCTGCGCCCGAAGTACGTCAACGCCCCGCCACCGGGCGTGCCGGACGAAGCAACGCCGAGCTACAGCGGTCCGGCCAGCGAACAAGGTTCTTTGCCGGGGATGGAGTTAAAGACGGGGCACGTGCACGCAGCTGATGCGTTAAAAGACCTGATCGACTTGGGGGATGCGCCCGTCTGCACCGTCTGCGGCGCGATCATGACCAGGAATGGAAGTTGCTACCGATGTAATGAATGCGGCAGCACGAGCGGATGCAGTTAGGAACTTGGGAGGGGCGGAGCAAGGCCTATGAGCTCTCCAGCATTTCTGCTACAAGGTTTACAAATCGGCGACTGGCTTGTGGGTCCGCCCGCTCCGCGCCCGGTCGGGGCAACCGGAGGCAATTTTTCCTGCTGCTACCCCGTCACGCGTAAGGACGGTACGAAGGGTTTTCTAAAGGCACTGGATTTCTCGTGCGCACTTCGAGCACCTGATCCAGTCACGGCGCTACGGATACTAACAGAGGCCTACGATTTCGAGCGAACCATACTGCGCGACTGCAAGGTACGGAGGATGGATCGCGTCGTTGCCGCGATCGAGGACGGAAAAGTCCAGGTCAACAACACTGTTGCGGGCGTGGTGCCGTATCTGATCTTTGAGAAGGCTGACTGTGATTTGCGCACGCAATTGAGCAACATGGGTGCAGTAGATGTCGGGTGGAAGTTAAGATCACTCCACCACATGGCTACTGGCCTCCGGCAGCTGCATGCGTCCGTTACCGCATATCAGGATCTCAAGCCTTCAAACGTCCTAGTGTTTGGAGGCAATTCCTCAAAGATTTCTGATATGGGATGCGCATCTCGCAGGGGCACGGTTTGCCCGCGAGACCACCTAGAGATAGCAGGCGACCCGGCGTACGCGCCCCCCGAATTGTTTTACGGGTACTATGATCCAGAGTGGTCAATCCGACGCCTGGGTTGTGATTTGTATCTACTTGGCAGTATGACCGTTTTCCTTTTCAGCGGACTCAGCATGACGAGCCTCCTTTTCACGCATGTTGCGCCACCGCATCGCCCGAATGTTTGGTCCGGAAAATACCGCGAGGTACTCACTTATATTGTCAATGCATTTGATCAGGCCCTCAGTACATTTCAGGCACAGATTCCCTATCCAGCGCTAAGTCAGGAGCTGCGTGTCATTATTGGCCAATTGTGCCACCCTGACCCTTCGCTTCGTGGACATCCCCGAAACAGGTTAGGCTTCTCTGTCCCGTTTGGACTTGAGCGTTATGTCACCCAGTTCGATCTCTTAGCAGCGAGAGCAAGGCTGGGGAGGTTTCAGCAGTAGGTCATTTTGTTCATCGAAAATAAGAATCGACGTATGTTGCCGAGGTGGCGCGACTTCCTCACGACTGTCGCACTTCGGGAACTCGAGAGAGAACCCAAGGATTTTTCCCTCCATGACGAGTGGCGTCGCTCACTGGCTGAAAAGCAGGCCGATTGGGCAGAGAACCCTACACCGTGGCACGCTGCAGATTTCGTTGCTGCATCGTTTGTATTTGGGCAGTCGCATCTTTCGTCAGCCGCAGCCCAGCATCTACTCAAGACCAAAGGTCTGCCAAGCCCCGCTATGGAGTTGGCCAGGAAGGTAGTTGAGGGAACTGTCGACGAGGTTTCAATCCCCAACATGGGCGCGTTGGAAGGGCCAAAACTATATCGAGAGATACATCGACTGAAGATGCGTACAATCCAAGAACCTCGGAATGCGATCGTGTGGGTGGATTTGGCGCGAGCTTACACCCTCGCTGGAGAGGCAGAACTTGCGCGCCGAGAGATGCAAGTAGCGTGTGCTCTAAGTCCCGACAACAGATTTGTTCTTCGTTCTGCCGCCCGCCTCCACGTGCACCAGGGTAATGTGCTGGAGGCACATCGAATCTTGACGAGATCGGTTGCAACCCGGCACGATCCTTGGTTAATGGCTGCAGAAGTCGGAGTCGCGTCATCAGCAGGGATAGGTCCGATGTCTGTTCGGCCCGGCAGGAGCGTAATTGAATCCGGAAATCACCCGGCTCTATCCTTAACCGAATTATCCAGTGCTCTCGCCAGCTTGGAGCTTGGATCGGGCAAGGTGAACCGGGCAAGAAAGCTCTTTCGCCAATCCCTTGAGTCTCCTACCGAAAACAGCCTAGCACAGGCGGAATGGGCATCCGAACAGATACCGGGCTTCGAAGTCAATGTGGATGAGTTTCAGGTCCCGCGGAGATTTGAGGCCGAGGCTTGGCAGTCGCTGTGGGGGGGTAATTGGGAAAGGGCTCTGGATTCGGCGCTTTGTTGGCTTCAAGATCAGGCGTTTTCAAGTCGGGCAGCGATGCTCGCTTCGTACATAAGTTCAGCCCTGTTTCAGGATTATCAGCGTTCGGTACGCCTGCTTACCACTGCCCTGGTAAGAAATCCGCGTCACCCCGGAATTACCAACAATTTAGCTTTCGCGCTCGCCAATCAAGGGAAACTCGATGAAGCACAAGGATACTTGTCTTCGCTGGAGGGGACTTCCCCAGGCGACACTAACGCCATAACGTTACGTGCCACTCAGGGCCTCGTCATGTTCAGAAGGGGGGAAGCGACCGAAGGGCGTCGTCTCTATGAGGAGGCGATCGCTAAGGCCCGACAGTACTCTCTTCAGAAATATGTTGCCTTGGCGTGTATTTATCTCGCCCGAGAGGAGCTCTTGGCTGGCAGCGATGAGGTCGGCCAGACGGTGCTTCGGGCCTTCGATGAAGCGGCGAAATGCAGAGATAAGGATGTGATCTTCCTTCTGAAGAGACTAGTGGATCACCTGGAAGACCGTAATCCAGATCAGGCTCCGGCGGAGGGTGGCCCAGGTAGGTAACTCGGGTGCCGGGTGCCCCGTTCTAGCTTCTTTTTAGGGCGGGGTAGTTCGTCCCGAATAACGAAAATCCCCACCCTGAGGGACCTTCCACTCCGCGCTGGCGAAGCTGCAGATTCGTTCCACGTCCGGCGAAACGCAGATCCTTCGACTGCGCGCCCGCCCGACTCGCAAAAGCGGCGAGTCGGAAAACCACGCGGGCGCTCCGCTCAGGATGACAAACATAGGAATAGGGCGTGACGGCGCAGCTAAAGCTGCGCCCTCTGCCGTTCCGGTTGCGCGATTGTCGCGGATAGTCGCTCCGCTCGGGATGACAGAATGGGACACACGCAAGCCGCGCAGCGGCGGGATGGGGTTAGGCGGGGGCGTGAGCCCCCGCTGGACAGTTGGAATACATCGAGCCGCAGAGCGGCGACACGACATCCCGTGACTGGTTTCAGCCCATTCTAACGAGGACCTTCTTCATCATCGAGATTGTGTCGCAACTCCGTTTCACCGCTCTGCGGCTCGGGGTTTTTGCTACTCGCACCGCGGGCTCACGCCCGCGGCTAATCCCATCCCGCCGCTGCGCGGCTAGACTGGTGCGTTTTCGACCTGCTTATCCCACCGCAGGATTCCGTCGCCAGTTGCGACACAGTCCCGTAAGCCCCCGCTGGACAATTGGCATACATCGAGCCGCTGCGCGGCTAGACTGGTGCGTTTTCGACCTACTTATCCCACCGCAAGATTCCGTCGCCAGTTGCGACACAGTCTCTTACGCCCCCGCTGAACAATTGGGATACATCGAGCCGCGGAGCGGCGACACGATGTCCCGTGACTGGCCCCAGCCCATTCTAACGAGGACCTTGTTCATCATCGAGATTGTGGCGCAACTCCGTGTCGCCGCTCTGCGGCTCGGGGTTTTTGCTACTCGCACCGCGGGCTCACGCCCGCGGCTAACCTCATCCCGCCGCTGCGCGGCTAGACTGGTGCGTTTTCGACCTGCTTATCCCACCGCAAGATTCCGTCGCCAGCTGCGACACAGTTTCTTACGCCCCCGCTGGACAATTGGGGTACATCGAGCCGCGGAGCGGCGGTACGACGGTCCCGTGACTGGTCTCACTGACGGCCAACGATCCCACCCACTACGCTTGATCCATGGCCGACACCTACACCAAAATCCTGGTCCACTGCGTCTTCAGCACCAAGGAGAGACGGCCGCAGATTTCCCAACCCGAGAAGCTCTGGACCTATCTGCGCGGAATCGCCCGCAACTGCGGCGTCGATACGCTCGCCATCGGCGGAACGGCGTCATCTTAAAGACTTCACCGCATCCCGCTCCGAAGAAGCTCGATGTGCCATAGAGATTTCCTTCTGCATCGAGGGTGGGAGTATCGTAGGGACCGTTATAGCTGACGGAAAGGATTTGCCGCCGGCTGATGCTCCAGTTCCCACTGGTTTGAGTCAATTCGTAGGCTTCTCCTTGGCCCTGAGGACCGCCCGTCGTGCCATAAAGGTTGCCGTTCGCGTCCATGGTTACGCCGCCCGCCGGGAAGGGAGCGTCCGCACCGCTGAAGGAGTAGAGGGTCGTTTGCGTCCAGCCCGATTCCGAAGGCGAGAGCTCATATACGACACCGTCGCCATGTGCTCCACCGCTCACCCCAGTCCCGTACAAATTCCCGGCGCTGTCGAATATCACGCCGCTAGTCGGAGATCCACCGTCATCTCCTCCGGTAAAACTCCAGAGCACGTTTTCCGTCCAAATGCCCCCGGAGTGGGTGAGCTCGAAAACCACGCCGTATCCGTGAGCACCTCCGCTTGCGGTGGTGCCGTAGATATTGCCCCCCTGATCGAAGACGAGGGCGTCCGCATAATCGGGAGTGGCGCCATCACTACCGCCGCTGAAGCGATGCAGCACGGTCTCTGTCCAAGGACACAGCGCCGCTTTGCAGACGGAAGCCGGCGGCCGCAGGTTGAAGACGGTACCGTACTCGTTGCCTCCCGAGCCACCCCCTGCTGTCGTCCCATACAGCGTGCCGTCGGGACCGAAGGCGACACTGGCGGCGGGATATGCACCGTCCATGCCACCCTGGAAGCTGTACAGTCCGGTAGCTATCCAGCCGGAGCCGGCGCGGGCAATGCGGTACACTGTGCCGAATCCGTGAGCACCCCCGGCATACGCGGTGCCATAGAGCCTTCCTGCATGGTCCATAATCAAGCCGGAATATGGGTTCGTCCCCTCCGGTCCCGTGAAGCTATGCAGCACGGTGAACGTCTGTGCCTGGGCCGCGGGGGCCGTCACCAGCAGGATGAGAAGAGGGACCATTCCTGCCAGTCGAGCGAGTATTGAACTCCAATGTTCCGAGCGCGTCATAACAATTCTCCTTTTCTTGGGTCCGCAAAGGACGGCCTGGGTGGTGATGTTGTGCGCTTGCGCGGAAGAAATCAACTTAATTTCACATTACGGGGCAATGGCATAAAAACAGAGGCTTTATAAGGCGTAGTTTTCTTGGGTGCCTAAGGTGGGCGGATAGGTGTTGTGAAATCCCCAACTCAGACGCAATCTGCGCCGAGGCTTGGTTTTGGGATTACGTGTGAAATCGCCTGGTTACGCCAACGACGGATTACGTCCACCTATTGCCTCAGTTTGTCACATCGTCCTGCATCACAGATCACTGACAAATGTTCACCGGAATTGTGAAATGCTGATGGGTGTCTCGGGAGAGGATTGCCGGCCTTTTTCCCACCCGTTTTCGGTCGCGCCCACACGCGAGGAACAAGGCCTCCGACTCGTCTTCTACCAAATGCCCGCGCGCTCAGTTCTCTCACATGGCCGACATTCCTGTTGAGCTGTATGGCAAGGAGGAAAGCCAATGCACACCAAAGGGCATCCTAGAAATTCACTCTTCGGCATGAGCTGGAGTCCGACGAGTGGGGCGCTGGCGATCATGCTCGCGCTGCTGTTCCTCATATTCCTGATCTTGTTCATAACTCTCACCGCGCAGCCGGTACGGGCCCAAACCTTTCAAGTCATCTATACCTTCACCAGCGGCGATGATGGGGGCGAACCGCGCGCCGGTATAACCATCGATGATGTCGGCAATCTCTACGGTACGACGGAAGGTGGTGGCACCCACTATAAAGGCGTCGTCTACCAAATGACCTTTGAGAACTCCAGCTGGACCTTTACCCCACTGTTCGAGTTTCCCAGCTGGGCTAATGGACTTCCCTACGCCGGGGTGGCTCGCGATGCCAACGGCGCGCTTTATGGAGCCACCGAATGCTGTGTCTTAAATCCCAACACGCAATGGGGAAACGTTTTCAAGCTGGAGCCTTCATCCACTGGGCTCTGGAACGAGACTATTCTTCATTGGTTCAGCGATGGCGCCGACGGCGGCGACCCCTACAACACTCCCATCGTCGATCCCGCTAGCAACGTCTACGGCACTACCATGTTCGGCGGTGCAACCCGGTTGTGCGACTACGCCCCTTACGATTTTGGTTGTGGCACGGTTTACAAGTTGTCGCAATCCAACGGCGGCTGGACGGAAAGCGTCCTCCACGATTTCACTGGCGGCGACGGCAAGTTTCCCATGTCCGCTCTGCTGCTGGATTCGGCAGGCAATCTCTACGGTACAACCGCATACGGTGGTGCACATAACTGCGGTACGGCCTTTGAACTCACACCGTCAGGCGCGGTCTGGACCGAGACTGTCCTCCACGATTTCAATTTCGACAATGGCGACGGTTGCAATCCCAATTCACCTCTGGTCTTCGGTCCAGACGGCAACCTCTACGGCGGTACCTCGGGCGGCTCCGTTTTCCAGCTGTCCCGCTCGAGCGGTCAGTGGACATTCGCCGTTCTTCACACCTTCCCGAGTGGCGAGGGTCCTGTTGGCAACTTGGCCGTGGATAGGGCCGGCAGTATCTATGGCGCAACCGGAGGCTTCGAATGGGGCAACGTCTTTAGAGTGTCGCCTTCCAATGGGACGTGGACGTATACATCCCTGCACGACTTTACAGGCAGCAGTGACGGAGCTTCTCCCTTCGGCGGGGTCAGTATCGACGCGAACGGCAATCTCTACGGCACTACCTTTGGCGGCGGTTCAGGGCAAGGCTTCAACGGCTGGGGTGTCGTCTATGAGATCACGCCGTAACGGAGGAGGCCGTTCCGGCTCTGCAAGCTGCTACGTCCAGCTGGTGGTGGATTGCTGTCGATAAATCGCCATTACGCTCAAAACGCAGCTGACTGGCGAATAGACGGCGCAAGCTTGCGCAAACGCCTGTGGCTGTTGAAAAAGTCCCTCACAGAAATCGCGCGGAAAAATCGACGCGCTAGGATGCCGTATAAACGATCATCTCGGCTTGGGGATACATTTCTGGTCACCGATTTTGAGTCGTTTTTCGAGGAAACGGACTTTTTCAACACCCACGCCTGATAACGACACCTACGACATCTCCTGCTGAGTGTTTCCATGTTGGCAATATTATTCACTTGACAAAGGGTAACGGTTCTGATAACTTATTCTCATGGTCGCCGTTATTCCTTTCCTTTCTTCGGTTTCAGGTACTTCCGAATCTCGCCTGATTCCAGCATCCAGCATTTGGCGCAACTGCTTCTTTATCCCTGAAGCCAGCTTGCGAGTAGGAATGCGCTGTAACGGTGACTTCGGTTTACGAGGTACTGCCATGACACTCCTTGACCTGAATCAAATGTTCTCCACTGATGCACAATGCCGGGAACTCTTGGAGCGGTTGCGCTGGCCTGAGGGCGTGATGTGTCCGCGATGCAAAGATACGCATGTGTCGCGCCTGAAAGACTACGCCCGCTATGAGTGTGTGGGCTGTGAATACCAGTTCACCGTAACCAGCGGTACGATCTTCCACGATTCCCATCTTCCGTTGCCGATCTGGTTCATTGCTACGCTGCTGTTGTGCGAAGCCAAGAAAGGCATGAGTGCCCACCAACTGCGGCGAACTATCTGGGGCCAGCACAAGGGTTCCTACAAAACCGCGTGGTATTTGTTCCATCGGATTCGCGCTGCTATGGCAACAGCCGAACGCCCGATGCTGGACGGTACGGTTGAAATGGACGAAACCTATGTTGGCGGCGTCAAGCGTGGAATCGGGCAAAGGCGCGCCAAGGAAATGAAACAGGTGGTGATCGGCATCCGTCAGCGCAATCAGGGCGACAAACCGGGGGCGGTTCGATTCTTCCATGCCGAAGATGCCAAGAGCGGAACCCTGGCGCGGTACATCCAAGAGAACATCAGTAGCGATGTTGATGTGATCGTGACTGACGATTTGCCTGCCTACCAGAAAGCCGTCGGCGATCACAAACATGAGACCGTAAACCATAGCGCCAAAGAGTATGTCCGGCTCGGGACTGACATCCATACGAATACCGTGGAATCGGCATTCTCGCTCCTGAAGCGTGGAATCATGGGGACGTGGCACAGGCTCAGCGCGAAGCATCTGCAAGCATACTTGGACGAAATGACCTTCCGGTTTGACCGCCGGGGCCGCTCCGATCTGTTTCTTGATACCTTGCGTCATATGGTTACTGCTGACCCTCTGACTTTTGAGGAATTGACGGCATAAACATTTTCCGAAGGTTATCCAATTGAGATGTAATCGACTCTCTGCCTATCTCAGTCCTGCCCAGTTGCGCTGTGTCATCCACTCCGATGCAGTAGTGAAAGACATTTCTTTCGACTGTTTGGTAATAGCGAAAGGCATCTTCCCATTTTCTGACTGTTCCAGGAGTCGCGGCTTCAAGTATCCGGTCACGTCTGACAATGGCAATGTCGGTTCCCAGTCCGCAACTACCGACAGAAGCTTTTACTTGATAGATCACATATGCTGCGAGCTTGACCGCGTGACGGATGGGCAGGCGGTCGTACAGCTTATTCAGCCATGTGTTGGCTACACTCTCCCCGACCCCGACTGCTTCGTAGTCTCCCGATGAATTAAACCCCAGCTTTGAAGTCCGGAAAAGCCTGCTACCAGCCAAGCCTCCGCCAACGCAACCAATAACCAGCGAGTAGTCGGGTCGTTCAAGTTGAGGCTGAAGCGAAAAGGGCAGAATCGTTTCTTCGTAGTATTTGCGGTGTGCATCGACCAGCGCTTTTTCAGCCGCATCGCTTCCGATATCGTGCTCGGCGGAGAATGTGTTTGCCAGCAGATTACATACCCCATCCAATGATGGGCCGTCGCCAGCACCAGTGAGCGCGATGGAACCTGTTGGCGTTCTCCCACGAAACGTTTGAAAAATTTTCCCTCGGTCATGTTTTAGATACCCATCGCTTTCCTCGCGGTCGGCAGCAATCACAATTCCATCGGTTGCCAGAATTCCAATTGCAATAGTCATACGCTTCCTCGCCGGAAGTCGCTCGACTCTTGGTTTCTGGAAATGGAGCGGCTCCGCGCTAATCATAGCACGCTCCCTTCGTGAAGTGAACTACCCTGC